>CABUSD010000015.1:0-64349 GCA_902494165.1 uncultured Collinsella sp.
CTTCCATTCGTCACCTTCATTACTCCAACGACGAATTCTAGGCGGTGTCCCCTCCCTTTCAAGAAAGGGAAGAGGCGGGGTATGCCCCGCCTCTTACACCACATCTCTGCGCGCTACCATTTCGACTTGATATCTGGCCTTATTAGTCCAAAACTGCTGCTACCAAATCGGTAGCAGTACTCATATTTACTGTTTTTTGGTCAGCAGGTCCCCCTTGCCTTAGCAAATCTAAGGCAAAACGGGCTCCAGACCGCTGAATCATGCCGCATAGGGCACGTCAGCAGTCCGGAACCCGGTCCAAATTGAGTTATTGCACCGCGTTAGCCCAAGACACCCGACAGGATCTCAATCAGACTATCCACGTCGGCTTCCTCGCAGACGAGCGGCGGCAGGAAACGCAGCGTATGGGCACCCGTAGCGTTAATCACGGCACCGGCGGCCAGCGCGCGGGCAACAATATCATGCGCATCGCCCGCAGCATCATCCAAATCACAGCCGAGCATCAAGCCGCGGCCACGCACCTCGGTCACGTGCGGCAGCTTAGCGAGCTTTGCCTCCATATAGGCGCCTACCTTGGCAGCATGGTCGGCATAATCGCCGCGCACGAGCGCGGAGAGCGTCGCGGCACACGCCGTGATGGCCAGGCAGCTACCGCCAAAGGTCGAACCATGATCGCCGGGCTTAAAGACGTCGGCGATTTCCTTCTTTGCCACCACGGCACCCATGGGCACGCCGTCAGCAATGCCCTTGGCAAGGCTCATGATGTCAGGCTCCACGCCATAGGTTTGGAATGCAAACGGCTTGCCAGAGCGGAAGATGCCGCACTGGACCTCGTCGGCGATAAGCACGGCGCCCACTTCGTGTGCCAGGTCGCGCGCCGCCGCCATAAACTCCTCGGTCATGGGGTGCACGCCACTCTCACCTTGGATCGGCTCGAGCATCACGGCGCAAATTTCACTGCCCAGCTGCTTAAAGATCGCACGCAGCTCGTCAACATCGTTGGGCGTGCAGGCCACAAAGCCACCCGGCAGTGGGCGGAAGCTGTCCTGCAGCCAATCCTGCATGGTGGCGGCAATGGTCTCGAGCGTACGGCCGTGGAACCCGCCGCGCATGCACACGATGGTGTTGCCGCCATTACCGGCACGCTTGGCGTACAGGCGCGCGAGCTTCATCGAGCCCTCGTTGGCCTCGGCGCCAGAGTTGGCAAAGAAGGTCTCCCAAACCTGCTCATCCGCAGCCGGGGCACCAAGAGCAGCTGCCGTGGTCTCATCGCCGGCGACAACGGCATCGGCAAGCACGCGCGCACCATCTACGTCGTCGTTAGCAAGCTTGGACAGCAGCGCCGCGACCTGTCCGCGCTGCTCGATGTAGAAGTAATTGGAGACATGCATGAGCTTTTTGGTCTGTGCCTCGAGCGCCGAGAGCACAGCCGGGTCGCCATGACCTAGGCTGCACACGCCGATGCCGGCAAGAAAGTCGAGGTACTCACGGCCATCGTCGCCGGTGAGCTTCATGCCGTGACCCTCGACAAACTCGACCGGAGAGCGGCCAAAGGTATGCATAACGTAATGGGATTCAAGCGATTGCTGAGCTACAAGTGACATGAGATGCCTTTCGTTGGGCGCCAGACGGCGCGGGGCTATGGGTGCAGGAATGGGGCGGCTGCGGGTCAGCTAGACCGTCTGAAGCTTCTCGACCTCGTCAAGGTTCTCGGTCAGACGCGCAGCAAACGTCGAAAGCGGATGCGGATGCGTATCGAACTCGTAAGCCGTCTCGGTGGAATGGATCACGGTGCCGACGCCGGCATCGGTCAGCAGCTCCAGGAGCAGCGAATGCGGCGTAGTACCGTTAATGATGTGGGCACGAAATACGCCGCCGGCAAGCGCATCGACGGCCGCGCGCAGCTTGGGAATCATGCCCTTATCGACCTCGCCGCCGTAGAGCATTTCGTTAACCTCGTCGAGCGTTAGGTTGGAGATAAGCGAGTCCTTGTCGCTAAAGTCCTTGTACAGGCCATCGACGTCGGTCAAAAAGATCGCCTTATGCGCGTGGAGCGCCGCGGCAACGGCACCGGCGGCGGTGTCGGCATTGATGTTGAAGAAACCGCCGTCCTCCCCCGCCGCGACGGTAGCGATGACGGGGATGTACTCGCTATCGAGTAAGCGCTCGATATAGTCGGTGTTGACGTGCGTCACTTTGCCCACGCGACCGAGTTCGGGGTCGAGCGGCTCGGCGATGAGCGTGCCGGCATCGCTGCCCGACACGCCCACGGCCAGGTTGCCGTGGTGGTTGATGGCAGCAACCAGCTCCTGGTTAACCTTGCCGCCCAGCACCTCGCGCACGATATCCATAGTCGCCGGCGTAGTCACGCGCTGGCCGTTCTTAAACTCGACGGGAATATCGTAATGGCTCAGCGCCTCGTTGATGGCCTTGCCGCCGCCATGCACAATGACGGGGCGCATGCCGATGATCTTGAGCAAAACGATGTCGCTCATCACGTCGCGGCGCAGCTGCTCGTCAACCATGGCTGCTCCGCCATATTTGATAACAACCGTCTTGCCGGTCAGGTTTTTAATCCACGGCAGTGCTTCGAACAGCAGCTGCGCGGTTGCTTCGTTGGATTCGCTCGAACGACAATCGCGTGCGAATTTCATAATCTGCCTCGTCTTTCGTATCGTTATCGCGCCGTGCTCCACTGTCCGCAATCGCGGCAAGATGCGCAGCGCGCCTGGAATCTAGGAACGGTAGTCGCCGTTGATGGAGATGTACTCGTGCGTGAGGTCGCAGGTCCACACGGTCGTTGCCGCGTCGCCTGCGCCCAGGTCGGCCGAGATCACGATCTCGGACGCCTCAAAACGTCGCAGAGCCTCGTCCTCGTCAAAGGGAACAGTCAGACCGTCGCGACAGACAGGCATGCCCATCATGTCGATGGAAACGTCTTCCTGATTAAACTTCACGCCGCACTTGCCAAGCGCCATAGCAACACGGCCCCAGTTGCAGTCGTGGCCGGCAATGCAGGTCTTAACGAGCGGCGAGTTGGCAACGGCACGGGCGGCGATATCGGCCTCCTCGTCGTTAGCGGCGCCGATAACATTAACCGTCACGAGCTTGGATGCGCCCTCGCCATCTGCGGCGATATTGCGCGCCAGGCTCTCGCACACCTCGTGCACGGCAAAGGCCAGCTCGTCAAAGGCATCAGTGCCCTCGACGATGGCCTCGGCATCCGCGGCAGCAGCGCCAGAAGCAAGCATAATGCAGGTATCGTTGGTCGAGGTATCGGAGTCGACCGTTACCTTGTTAAAGGTCTGCTTGACGGTCGAGAGCAGCAGGGCATGAAGTGCCACAGGCTCGACGGGGGCATCGGTGGTGATAACTGCGATCATGGTGGCCATGTTGGGCATGATCATGCCCGAGCCCTTGCACATTCCGCCTACCGTATAGACATTGCCCGCATGACCCGCAGCCTCACTGACGTAGGACACGGCGTACTCCTTGGAGTGCGTGTCGGTCGTCATAATGGCACGGGCTGCATCGGCACCGCCATGGGCAGAGAGTGCCTCGTATGCGGACGGAACGGCGGTCTCAAACGTGTCAATCGGCAGAATCTGGCCAATCACACCCGTGGAGGCAACCAGGATCTGCTGGGGCTCGCAGCCGATGACCTGCGATGCGATGCTGCACGTCTCGCGCGCGCATGCAAGGCCGGTCTCGCCCGTGGCGGCGTTGGCATTGCCAGAGTTGACCGAAACGCCGGCGATGATACCGTAGCCCTTGTCGGCACCGCCCAGGTTGGCGCGGCTCACCTGCACGGGCGCCGCGCAAAAGCGATTGGTGGTAAACACTCCAGCGCCGGGACAGGGTTTATCGGGCACGACGAGCGCATAATCCAGACGCTCGGGGTTCTTGCGGAACCCAGCGTGGATGCCTGCAGCCTTAAAACCAGCCGCAGCCGTAACGCCACCCTCGACGGCGCGAATCTTGATATCAAACAGCTCGGTATTCATCGTCTTTATGACTCCTTATGTCAAACAAAAAACGGACATCGGTTGGTGCGCCATGCCAGTCGTAATCATGAGACCAGCTTAAGAGTGGCGCCCCACTCGATGCCCGACTACCAAATCGTTAACAATCGAATGTGCTACACCGGGCACGCCACTGTGGGCAAGCCTCGTCGCTCGTCAAAACCAAAGACGATGTTGGCGCACTGGACCGCCTGGCCTGCTGCACCCTTGCACAGATTGTCGATGGCGCCCGTCGCCACCAGAACGCCCGCGCGCTTGTTGAGCGCGAGGCCAATCTGGGCGGCGTTGGTTCCGACGACCGAAGCCGTCTTGGGCTGCTGGCCGGCGTCGAGCACGCGCACAAAGGTGCGTCCAGCGTAGAACTGCTTGTAATAGTCGACGACATCCTCAAGAGCCAGGGAGTCAATGGCCTGCGGCGTGAGCGGCAGCGTCACCGTGGAGAGCAGGCCGCGCTTGAGCGGTGCCAGATGCGGGGTGAAGACGACGCGATCGGTCAGGCCAAGGATTTGCTCAATCTCGGGCGTGTGGCGATGCTTGCCCACGCCGTAGGCCTCCAAGTTCTCGTCGGCGCTGCAAAAATGCGTACGAGCGTTGCAGGACTTGCCGGCACCCGTCACACCGCTGATGGCATCAACGATCACGGGGCCGCTCTGGGCAACCCAGCCAGCGCGCACGGCGGGCGCGGCGGCAAGGCTCGTTGCGGTGGGATAGCAACCGGCGCAGGCGACCAGCACGGACTTGCCGTCAGCATAATCGGATGCGGCGGTCTCCAAGTCCTGGCAGAACAGCTCGGGCAGGCCGAAAGCGCGGGTCTTGAGCAACTCGGGGCTCGTGTGCTCGACGGCATACCATGCCTCAAAGACAGACGCGTCGCTCAGACGGTAATCGGCCGAAAGATCGAAGCAGGACACGCCAGATGCAAGCAGTGCGGGCACCTGTGCCATGGCAGCCGTGTGCGGCACGGCCAAGAAGACGGCGTCGCAGGATTTAAGCTCGGGGGCGTCATGCGTGGTGAAAACCAGATCGCTCACGCCAGCAAAGCTCGGATACACCGCGGACAGCGGCTGGCCGGCATCGGCGTTGGACGTAATGGCAACAAGTTCAAACTCGGGATGGCCGAGCACGAGGCGAATGAGCTCGGCTCCGGCATATCCAGCCGCGCCGACGATTCCAACCTTTAAAGACATATCAGACTCCTTGTCTGCGATTTATGCACCGATGCGCATTTCGCAGCGGTCGTTATGAAGTAGGTTGAAACTTTAGCACCAAAAGATGCATGAACACGTAAATGGCTTGCATATTCATGCATTGAAACATTCCCGACACATTCGCTTGAAGGAATTGACAAATGGAGCGGGCCCCGTATTGACCGGCGCTCCTAACGGCGTCGGGCAATACGGGGCCCGCCCATGCGAAAACCAAGTTGTTAGGATGAGCCAGCTGGCTAGAGCTCGACCGGCACCCATTCGTCGTGATTGCAGATAAAAGCCTCGGGATCCTCGACGCTAAAGAAGACGAGCGTGGGGTCGTTAGGCCCCTCATAGTGCTCGCCCAGGTGCTCTAGATGCTTCCACCCGGCTTCGCGCATTTCGTCTAAAGCCCGGTCATCCAAGCCGGCACGCCCGCGCAAGATGAGCCAGCCATGGCCCGGCCACCAACTCGTGGCCTCAAAGCGCTGGTTTTGCAGCAGCTCTTGCCACACATCTTTGGTGCGCGCCGTTACAAACCACAACTTGCCGTCCTGGATCTGCGCAAACGAAAACGGACGCACATGCGGCTGTCCGTCAACGCTCGTCGCCAAATACCATGCCGGCACTGACGTCAGATACTCCAACACCGTATTCAATCCGTCCATGTGTCCTCCTGGCATTAGCTAATTCAGAACGGGTAGTTAATTTGAGACGCGCTAGAGCTCCAGGCGCTCCTCGCTGCCGTCGATATCACAGAAGCGCGCGGCAATGTTGCGGACCGAAAAGAAAGCAAGGCGGCCGTCGTTGGCACTCTCGTGTTCCTCGCCAATGCCCACCATGTGCTTAAAACCCGCTTGACGCACCTTGTCGCTCGCAACTGCGTCGTCCTCAAGTGCGGCTTCGCCGGTCAATACGATCCAACATTCCCCCGGCTTCCAGCCCGAGAGCTCAAACTTGGGATTCGCGCTCAGCTCCGCCCACACATCTTTGTCGCGCGACGTACAAAACCACAGTTTACCGTCATCGACCATGGCAAACGAAAACGGTCTCACGCGGGGCTGATGTCCGTCGGCCACATCGGTCGTGGCCAGATACCACGCCGGAATGCGCCTGAGATACGAACAGGCGCGCTCAAGCTGAGCCGTGCGGTCGTTGTCGGTCATAGGGACCCCTTTCTTGCGCTCGAATCGCGCCTAAACAAGTTGAAGGTTGATGACGATGACGCAGATGAGCAGCAACGCCGTCACCACCGCCGCCAACGCATCGCCGCGGCCAAACGTAAGCGCATGCAGGCGCGTGCGGCCCTGCTCGCCATGATAGCAGCGTGCATCCATGGCAGCAGACAGCGTCTCGGCATGGCGGAACACGCCGGTGAACAGCGGGATCGCCACACTGCCGAGCATGCGTACGCCACCGAGCGGACCGCCCGTCACGCGCGCACCGCGGCTTGCCTGTGCATCGGCCGTCTGCTTCATCTCAGTGGCAAACTGCGGCATAAAGCGTAGCGCGATACCCATGATCATGCCGAGCTCGTGCGCAGGAAGTCCCACACGCGCAAACGGCGCGAGCAGGCGCTCAAAGCCCGCGGTGAGGTCGAGCGTCGGCGTGGTGAGTGTAATGGCGCTCATACCGGCCATCATCAACGTCAGGCGGCACGCCATAAAGGCGGCAGAACGCAGTGAGCCCTCGCTTATCTGCAGAAAGCCGAGCTGCCACAGGATGCGCCCACTCTGATCGGTAAACAAGTTGAGCACCGCGACCACGACGACGATTGCCAGCAGCGGCGCCATCGACGACAGAACGCGACGAACCGGCACCCGAGACACGGCATAGGTCAGCACAACGAAAATTGCGACCGGGGCCAGTCCGCGGAAGCCACTGACCGTGAGCGTCGTGATCAGAAACACAAAGCCCAAGAGCAACTTGGTTCGCGGGTCCAGGCGGTGGATTGCACTATCGCCGGGATAGTAGCTGCCAAACGAAAACGCCTCCATCAGCAGCCCTCCTCTCGCGCGACCGTCTTGGATTTAGCAATGTCCGAGACGTTAGAAGAACCGCCCGAGCGACCGATTAGCAGGTCCACCAACTCGTCTGCCAGCGACTCAACCGTATAGAGCCCGCCGCGACGCAGCGGCACGCCCGCCTCCGTAAGCGCCAGCGCCATACGCTGGGCGGCGGGAACGCCCAAGCCGATCGACTTGAGCTCATCGGCATGCGCAAACACCTGCGCGGGGGTTCCCTCGGCAAACACCGCACCTTCGTTCATTACGACGATACGGTCGCAGCAATTGGCCAGGTCATCCATGCTGTGCGAAACCATGACAACGGTCAGGCCCTCGCGATGGAGTCGACCGATGAGCCCTAGGAAATCCCTGCGCGCAGCCGGATCGAGCCCCGCCATGGGTTCATCGAGCACCAGGACTTCGGGCTCCATGGCGAGCACGCCGGCGAATGCCACACGCCGTTGCTGACCGCCCGAAAGCTCAAAGGGACTCTTGTCGCCGACCGTGGAAAGGTCGAGGCCCACGCGCGAGAGCGATGACTCGACACGACGGTCGACTTCATCTTGCGGCAAGCCAAGGTTGTGCGGACCAAACGCCACGTCCTGCGCCACGGTTTCGGCAAACAGCTGACGCTCAGGATATTGAAACACCACGCCGACCTTGGCCTTAACCGCGGCGGCGTCTTTCTTGTTTGACAGATCGAGCCCCAGCGCGCGAACGGATCCCTCCTGGGGGCGAATCAAACCGTTGAGATGCTGGACCAGCGTCGACTTACCCGAACCAGTATGACCTGCCAAGCCCAGGAACTCGCCGCGACGCACCGTCAGCGATACATCGCGCAGTGCCCACGGGCTGCTTGGGTCGTTTCCCCAGAGAGCCTGTTTGTTCGATTTGCCCGCAGTGGCCGAGCGCTTGTGCCAGCGGTGGCGCTCGCGCGGACTGAGCGAATAACTGTACGAAACATGGGATAGTTCGATGACGGGCTCCGACGCGTTGTCCTCGTTGTCTACCGGAACAGTGCCGTCAGCGATTTCCAACTGGGATGCGGAAGACTGTCCCGCGGTGTCTGCCCCACTTCGCTCGGCATAAGCCTGCGCAATCTCAGCGACCATATCCACCTCGCGCACCTGCGCATGAACAGGCACGCCCTTCGTACGAAGCGCCATGCCCAGACGACACGACTCCGGCATATCCAGGTTGAGCTGCGCAAGCTCATCCGCCCGCGTCAAAATTTCCTCGGGCGTACCGAGCATGGCAACGTGCCCCGCCCGAAACACCGCGACACGATCGGCCTCGGCGGCTTCTTCCATAAAGTGCGTAATCATCACGATGGTCATACCGCGAGCGTGCAACGCGCGGCAAGCCTTCATGAGGCCCTTACGTCCACGCGGATCGAGCATCGAGGAAGCCTCGTCCAATATGAGCACGCGCGGTTCCATGGCGAGCACGCCGGCAAGCGCCACGCGCTGCTTTTGGCCGCCCGAAAGCGCATGGGTCTCGTGGCGCTCAAAGCCCACCAGGCCCACGCCCTTCAGCGCCTCGCGTACGCGCTGCGCAATTTGCGCCGATGGCACGCCAAGGTTTTCGGGACCAAACGCAACGTCATCTTCGACAAGCGTTGCCACCAGCTGATCATCGGGATTCTGGAATACCATGCCCGCGGTCGAGCGAATGTCGTAGACCAGCTCGGGATCGGACGCATCCATGCCGTTAATGCGCACCGTGCCCGCATCGGGCTGCAGCAGCGCATTCAGATGCTTGGCAAACGTCGACTTGCCCGACCCATTGCCACCGAGGATGCAGAAAAACTCGCCGTCCTCGATATTCAGATCGACGCCGTCGAGCGCCGGTGCGGCACCGTCATAACTAAAGGAAACGCCCCGACACTCAATCATGCGCGGCCTTTGACCTGGTCCTTTTTAGGCGTGATGAGGTTGGAGACTGCTTTATACACCGCCAGCGTCAACACCGAGTTAAGCACGGTCTTGATAAGGTTGAACGGCAGTACGGCAGGAATCATGAGCGGGGCGATCACATCGACCGAGCCATACCAGAACCATACGCCAATGGTAAGGTTTGCGACCATAGACAGCGCCGTAGCGGCAATGACGCCGAGCACCAGGCCAATCACGGCACCCTTATAGGTGTGCATCTTCTGGTAAACGGTAGCCGCGGGCAGAATGTAGCCCAGCGTGGCAACCAGGTTCATAAGCGCGCCGACCCAGTCACCCGTGGTGAGCGCATGGATAACAATCGCCATAGCGGCAACAGCGGTGCCGGCACCAGGGCCATACGCAAATCCACACACCATCGCCGGCACCAGCGACGGGTCATACGTCAAAAACGGCGCCGAAGGAAGGATGGGCAGCTGCACGTACATAAACAAGGCGCCCAAGGCGCACATCAACGCCATGGTAACGAGCTGTTTGGTGCTCCACCTATTCGTGTTCTCAAAATGGATATGCTGTGACTGTTCAGACATAAGATCACCTGCCTCTTTCATCCGGACTCTAACCGTTGGTACTGGGATCTCACCAGTTCAGCCGGCATGCGAACCAACGCACGCACGGGTCGCGGGCTCATCGGCTCGGCCGCAGGCATCTCGTCTGCGCCACGGCACCCCTTTGGCACCGCCCGATTTACCGCCAGTGGGGAATTTCACCCCGCCCTGAAACAGCAATTGCAAGTGTAGCACGGGCAATCGTTCGCGCAAGTATGCCAAGGGTAATTTATGGTAGGGAAACGCCCCACAAATACGCCCGGGATAGAGCGGCGCAACAACAATGCTGCAGCACGCTAACAACTGATCGCAGGCAAGTACGAAAGATCAAGAAGGGCAGTCAACACAGAATTCCCCGAAGTGCAAAGGGCGCGATTCCACAATCTAACCCGAATTCCACCACAAATTGCTGAGTCAATGGATGTAGACTCAAGCCAGACAGAGAAATTAGGTTTTCCGCCATCTCCCTGTCCTCCGTTTTTTGAAGACCTCCGACAGTGGCTCCAATCTTTAGCCGGAGTACCACAGCTCGGGGGTCAATTCATGTAGCAGGAGATATCATGACAAGAACCGCTGTCCTAATCGATGGAAATTTCTTCCTGAAACGAGCACGCAGGCTATGGGGAGACACTTCACCCGAAAAGCGCGCATCGGAATGTCATGCCTATGCCCTGCGGCACATATCCGCTAAACGAAAGATGACGCTAGAATACGGCGACCGCTCCCTATACAGAATCTTCTTCTACAACTGTCCACCACTAGAAAACGGCACTTTTAAGCAGCCCTGGGACGAACACAATACCGTGTTCAGCCGGAAGCATCCCTCCAATGTATGGATGTCCGATTTCCACGCAGCCCTCGGGGAGAAGAGGAAAGTTGCGATGCGCATGGGCGAACTACGCTCAGCGAACGCGCATTACAACTTGAAACAAGAATCGCTCAAGAAGCTACTCAAGGGTGAGTTGACAACAACCGACCTCGGGCAGGAAGATTTCACCCTCGTTGGGTTAAAGCAATCCGGTGTTGACATGAGAATCGGACTCGATGTCGCCTCGCTCGCCCATGGGAGAACTGTTGATCAAATCGTTCTCATAGCTGGTGACACAGACTTCATCCCAGTCGCAAAAACGGCCAGAAGGGCAGGACTCGATTTCCTAATCGATCCGATGGGCCACCATCTGCCTAGCGAGCTCATTCTTCAATCTGATGGCATCGAAGATATATCGAATGAGTTCGATCCTGCCAAAGTCAGATAGCAAGTAAGGGGCCGTCCCGCGGGACGGCCCCTTTCATAAACCTCGAGCAAGCCGTCTACCCAAGAACTTGCAAGACGCGAGTCGAGACGAGCCCGCCACTCAATTGAGCAGACAGTCGATTAAAGTCGAACAAATGAGAGATTTCGAAAAGTTGAACAATAATTCAGCACAAAAAGGACCCCTTGTCCGCGGCTCCAAAGGAGCAGGACAAGGGGTCCCAATCTAACCGAGGACGTTCCGGAGAGAAGTCCCCGTCCCGCCCCCGGATTCCCGGTGGGAGTTCTAGGCCTTGTCGGCCTTAGTACATACCGCCGCCCTGCTGACCAGCGGTAGCAGCAGCGATTGCGTCCTCAAGCTGAGTGTTCTTGGGCACATCGGAGACGGTGGCCTCGGTGATGAGGATCAGGCTGGCGACAGAAGCAGCGTTCTGCAGGGTGACGCGGCTGACCTTGACGGGGTCGAGGACGCCCATCTCGATCATGTCGCCCCACTCGCCGTTGGCAGAGTTGAGACCCTGGCCGGCGGGCAGCTCGGCGACCTTGTCGACCACGACAGCGCCCTCAAAGCCAGCGTTCTTGGCGATGGTGGCGACCGGAGCGGTCAGAGCCTTCTTGACGATGTCGACGCCGATCTTCTCCTCGGGGTCATCGATCTCGACGGCATCGAGCGCAGGAGCAGCGTCCATGAAGGCGACGCCGCCGCCAGCGACAATGCCCTCCTCGACAGCAGCGCGGGTGGCCTGCAGGGCGTCCTCGACGCGATGCTTGATCTCCTTGAGCTCGGACTCGGTAGCAGCGCCGACCTTGATGACGGCAACGCCACCGGAGAGCTTGGCCAGGCGCTCCTGGAGCTTCTCACGGTCGAAGTCAGAGGTGGTGTTCTCCATCTCGCCCTTAATCTGAGCGATACGGGCGTCGATGGCCTCCTTGGAGCCAGCGCCGCCGACGACGACGGTGTTGTCCTTAGAGATGGTGACGGACTTAGCGGTACCGAGCATATCGGCGGTGATGTCAGCGACCTTCACGCCCAACTCGTCCAGGGCAGCCTGGCCACCGGTGAGGACGGCGATGTCCTCGAGAATGCGCTTGCGGCGATCGCCGTAGCCCGGGGCCTTGACGGCGCAGACGTTGAGGGCGCCACGGATCTTGTTGAGGACCAGGGTAGGCAGAGCTTCGCCGTCGATGTCCTCAGCGATGATGAGCAGGCCACGGCCAGCGCGCTGGACAGCCTCGAGAACGGGCATGATGTCCTGAACGCTGGAGATCTTCTGGTCGGTGATGAGGATGTACGGATCCTTCATCACGGCCTCCATGCGGTCGTTATCCGTGACGAAGTAAGCGGAGACATAGCCCTTGTCGAACTGCATGCCCTCGACGGTGTCGATGGTGATGTCGAACGTCTGGGAATCCTCGACGGTGATGACGCCGTCCTTGCCCACGACCTCCATGGCCTCGGCGATCTTCTCGCCGACCTCGGGGTCACCGGCAGAGATGGTGCCGACGGAAGCAATCTGCTCCTTGGTCTCGACCGGCTTAGCCTGCTTCTTCATCTCGGCGACGGCGGCGTTGACGGCCTTGTCGATGCCGCGACGGATGGCCAGCGGGTTGGCGCCAGCGGCGACGTTGCGCAGACCGTCGTTGACGATGGCCTGAGCGAGCAGAGTTGCGGTGGTGGTGCCGTCACCCACGGTGTCGTTGGTCTTGGTGGCAACCTCCTTCACCAGCTGAGCGCCCATGTTCTCGATGTTGTCCTCGAGCTCGATCTCCTTGGCGACGGAAACGCCGTCGTTGGTGATGGTCGGGGCACCGAACGTGCGCTGCAGCGCAACGTAGCGACCCTTGGGGCCCATGGTGACGGTAACGGCGTCGGCCAGAGTGTTGACGCCCTTGGCGAGCTTAGCGCGGGCATCGGTGTTGAACGTAATGTTCTTTGCCATGGTAGGTAATCCTCCAAAAGAAATGTGACTCGCGTCGCCGCTTCCGAGTCCTATGCGGCGGGCGCGTTCAAAGACGAATCAGAGATTCTGACGAGACTAGGCCTCGACGACGGCGTAGATGTCGTCGGCGCGCATCAGCAGATACTTCTCGCCGTCGACCTTGACCTCGTTGCCACCGAACTTACCGTAGATGACAACGTCGCCAACCTTGACGTCCATGGGGATGCGCTCACCCTTGTCGTTGACCTTGCCGGCGCCCACGGCAACGATGGTGCCACGCTGCGGCTTCTCCTGAGCGTTGCTGGCAATATACAGACCAGAAGCGGTCTTCTGCTCGGCCTCGTCGGGCTTGACCAGAACACGATCTGCAAGCGGCTTCAAAGACGACATGCTTGTCTCCTCCTTTTTGGGCCGCGCGGTTATACCACGCGAATTAACCCTTTTTGTTTGCGTACGCGTTGAATGGTACCCACGAATGGCGGGTTATACAACACGGAGTCAAAAAATCTTATTTTTTGGCACTTAGATTTTCTGAATGCCGGGGGATAACTTAGCGATGCCTCCCGTGTGGCTCCGGAGGGGCGGGGCGTAAGGTTTCCTGCTCGGGCAGTCCTGCTCGCACGAAGGCCACATTAAGTGGCCTTCGGCTCGTACGGAACTCGCGATAAACCTTATGCCCCGCCCCTCCGGAGCCACACGGGAGGCAGGTTAACTAATTCGGGCCCGACATTCAGAAAAGTCAGTGCAGCAAAATGGCGATGCGGATAGCGACATGGGCATGGTTTTCGCTGCGCGCACGGGTCCCCTGGGGAGCGCCGTGCATTTTTGGGAGTATTCAGCAAGCCAGGACGGCTGCATACACGCCGGACACACCATATTGGTCCCAAGGACGCCTTCGACCGGCGATTTGAGTCGGCAGGCAAACCCCGCCAGGACAAAAAGGCATGCTTCGCGCCGCGCCGGACCCCAAAATGACGTCAATCTCCGCAACGTTACTCAGCCGCAGCGGCACCGGCAGAGCTCGCGGTGCTGAATACTCCGTTTTTTGCACGGCACGGGCGGGGGTACATCAGGATCAGGAAGGACATCCCAGCCTTTTTATGCAATCTGTAATGGGAAGTATGCAAAACACCAAGAGATAGCATTGCTGGTATTCAAATTGAGCGCGGGGCAGCAGCACCTCCGCCCCGCACCCAAATCCAACAGAGCAGGGACGCTCATGGTGGATCCCCACCAAAATGCAAACGCGGCTCGAGCGCCATCCCAAAATAGGCTGCGCGAGCCGCGTTTAACGGTACGACATGAATATTAGCGCTCGTAAATCAAGTTGCCTGCCAGGTAGGTGGCCTGAACCTTGGTGGCCTGGAGGTCTTGGGGGTCAACGGTGAGCGGGTTTTGGTCCAGGACTGCCAGGTCGGCATACTTGCCGGGCTCCAGGCTGCCGAGGTTTTGCTCGTCGCCCGCTGCATAGGCGCTACCCAGGGTGTAGTTGCGCAGGGCTGTTGCCGCATCGATGCGCTCGCTCGGTAGCCAGCCGCCCTCGGGCCAGTGGCTTTTGGGGTCCTGGCGCGTGATAGCCGTGTAGAGCACGTTCATGCTGGTAACGGGCGTGATAGGGCTGTCAGTACCGAAGGCTTGGCGAATGCCGCGCTGTTTATAGGTCGCAAACGGCCACATGATGCGGCTGCGCTCCAAGCCCAGGTCGCGCTCCGGACCACCCGGGTCGAGCGTGATATGGCAGGGCTGGCTCGAGGCAACCACGTCGAGCTTGCGCAGGCGGTCGATGTCCTCGGGCAGAAGGTTCTCCAGGTGCTCGAGCGTGTTATGGCCGTGCTGGGGCAGGCCGTACAGGTCGGCCGCTTCCTCGAAGATATCCAGCGCGGCATGAATCGCACCGTCGCCGATGACGTGGATGCGCACGGTGTGGCCGCGCTCCGCGGCCGCCAGAACTAGCTTGCGCATGCGCTCGGCGGGAACCGTCAGACGGCCCTGGTCGCCCGGGAAGCGCGGATTGGTATAGGGCTCGGTGAGATATGCCGTGTGTTCGCTCGACACGCCGTCGAAGAACTGCTTAAAGCCTGGCGCCGAGAGCAGCGCGTTGTTCGTGTAGCGGGTCTGCAGCTCTTCCAAACGCGATTGGTCATCCAGCAGCGTGGGAAACAGATGGGCGCGGATGCCCAGCTTGCCGGCTGCCTGCAGTTTGTCGTAGACGTCGTCGCGGATAAAATCGCAGCCCGGCATGGGCATGAGCGACATATCGCAGATCGAGGTGATGCCCTGCTCGGCCATACGCCTCATTTGATCGGCGTAAGCGCTTGCGATGCGATCCTCCCCCAGCCACTCAAGGCAGCGCGGTAGCAGCTGCATGGCAGCCGCCTCGTGAGCAATGCCCGTGAGTTCGCCGTTTGCATCCTTGTCGTAACTGCCGCCCGCTGGCGGCTCGCTGTCGCGCGTGACGCCGAGCGCCTCGAGTGCGCGGCTGTTGAGCCAAAGCGTGTGCCCGTCGCCCGAATACATAACGCAGGGACGATCGGGGAATGCCGCATCGAGCGACGCCTTGGTAGGATGCTCGGGCGGATCCCAACGGTAATCGCGCCAGCCCTGCGTCACAACCCAAGCGTCACTAGGCAGATCCTGGGAAAACTCGAGCGCATGTTGCACCAGCGCCGCCTCGGACGTGCCCATATCCATGAGCATGTACGGCGAGGAACCGACCGAGGTATGGAAGAAGTGCAGATGAGCGTCATGGAAACCGGGGCAGACAAACTGCTCGCCGTAGTCGATAACCGGCGTGGCGGCAGGCGCGGCGGCAATCACGTCATCCGGCGCACCGACTGCGACGATACGGTCGCCTGCGATGGCAATCGCCAGCTCGCGGGCGGTATCGATGCCGTCTTGCGCGGTAAAGACGTTCTTGGAGCGGATAATCCGATCGATATGTTGCATGGGCATCCCCATCTCTGGCAGGAAATTCAACACCCCCGAGTGTACTCCCCCGCCCTTGTAACAAAACCCCAAGCGGCAAACGGCAACTTTACCAGCCCTAGCGGCAGGTGGCATACTGGAGAGAGCCTGTACGATTTTGCGATCAACCCAGCAAGGAGCAAATCGACCATGACGAAGACCAAGGCACAGCAGATTATGGCGGCGACCGAGGCTCGCGCGGCTGACGACGTCACCGCAGCCATCAAAGATATCGCTACCGAGTTTGAGCCCTATATCATCAAGCAGCGCCGCCACTTCCATAAGCACCCGGAGCTGAGCCTCGCCGAGGAGCGCACGACCTCCGACATCGCCAACCAGCTTGACGCCATGAATATCCCCTACGAGCGTCCCCTTAAGACGGGCCTGGTGGCGACCCTTCGCGGCACCGCGCCGGATGCCTACCGCGAGGACGGCACGCCACGCCGCCGCATCCTGCTGCGCGCCGACATCGATGCCCTGCCCGTCACCGAGCAGACCGGCGAGGAGTTCGCCAGCGTCAACGAGGGCTGCATGCACGCCTGCGGCCACGACTGCCATATCGCCATGATGCTCGGAACGCTGCAAATCCTGCGCCATATGACCGACGACATCCACGGCGAAGTCCGCATCGTCTTCCAGCCCAGCGAGGAAAACGGTCAGGGCGCCAAGCTCATGATCGGCACGGGTGTGCTCGACGGCGTCGATGGCGCCTACGCCGCGCACATCTGGAGCGAGGTCGACGCCGGCACCGTGAGCTGCGAGCCCGGACCGCGCATGGCCAATACCGACTGGTTCCGCATCGATGTACGCGGCACCTCGTGCCACGGCGCCATGCCCCAGCGCGGTCACGACGCCGTTATGGTGGCCGCCGAGATCGTCAACGCCCTGCAGACCATCGTTTCGCGCGAGATCAGCCCCTACGAGCCGGCTGTCATCACCGTCGGCGAGCTGCACGGCGGCACCGCGCGCAACGTTATCGCCGGCACGGCCTACCTCGCCGGCACAGTGCGCACCTACGGCGATTCGACCCACGAGGAAATGCCGGAGCTCATGCGCCGCATCGTGGAGCATACCGCGGCAGCTCTGGGCGCCGAGGCAGAGCTCACCGACTACACCATCGCCAACTACAAGGTCGAAAACGACGCCGCCTCGAGCGAGCGCTGCCGTCAGGCTGTAATCAAGTGCCTGGGCCCCACCGGCCAAGGCCATTATCGCGGCACGCTCTCGGGCGAGGATTTTTCGGAGTACCTGCGTCGCGTACCGGGCGTGCTCACCTTTGTAGGTACGCGCAACCCCAAGATTGGCGCCACGTACGCCCAACATTCCTGCTTCTACAAGATCGACGAGAGCGTGCTGGCCAAGGGCTCCATGGTGGCCGCCCAGTATGCTATCGACTTTTTGGCCGAGCCCACGCAAGAGGAGCTCGACGGCCCCGCGATTACCGCGGTCGCCGAAACCAACCCCGATCTGGCCGCCAAGTTGCGCTCTGCCAAGGCGACGACCGCCGAGGCTCGCGACGCCATCCATGATGCCCGAACGGCTCGCCATGCCGCGATCAAGGGCATCCACGACGCACGCGCTGCTGCACGCCGTGAGGAGAAGCACGACGAGTAATCGATTCGCCGGCATCTCGCAGTCATAGCCACATCGCGATGTCAAAGCGGGGGCGGACGTTTCGACACGTCCGCCCCCGCTCATTCTTCAAGCGCTATTTCTACTATTTCTACCCCGTCCCCAAATGGCAGACGGCATGGCTACTCGTCCTGAGGTTCCTCGTCGGAGCTTGGCTCGAACGCCGACTCAGGTGCAGGTGCCGGCTCAGGCTCAGGCTCAGGCTCAGGCGCAGGCTCGGGCTCAGATGCCGTCTCAGGCTCGGGCGCCGGTTCAGACTCGGGCGCCGGCTCAGGCTCGGTCGCGGGAGCGGGTGCAGGTGCCGGCGAAGCATCCGGAGCACCGTAACCCGAAGGAGCGGACTTCTTCTCGAAGGGCAACACAAAAGTCAGGACGTCGTCCTTATCCTCATCGGCCCACTCGCTTGCATAGCGTGCGGCCCAATAGCCAACGGCACGGTGCTTGAGTATCTTGCCAAAGACCGTAAGAAATACGGTGACAAAAGCGACCAGCACCAAGAACAGCGCGAGCGTGACGCCACCGCCGGTAACAATTGCCTCAATACCCGTAGGACGATAGTAGTAGCTATACATACCGACAGAGGCAATGGCGCCAAAGACGACCGTCAAGATCCATGTGACAACGTTGGCGACCAGGCCCGTCAAAAACTCGGGAAGGAACGAAGCACAGAACAGCTTGGTCTTGTTGTGCTTAAACGCCGCCCAGACCTTATCGAGCGAAAACGCGCTCTCGACACGCCCGGTCACCGCAAAGTGCATCACGGCGATGTCGGCGAACATCTTAAAGAAGACACCCAGAATCGCCGAGGCAATTAGCGCCAGGACAAGCAGGCCGAGCGAGCCAAACAGCGCAGCCTCGAGCGCATAAGAGCCGTAATAAGAATACGAGCCCGCAGCGCCAATTACCACGCCCTCCACCAGCGAAAGCACTACACCGATAACGGGAATGGCAGCGATAACCTCGAGCACGACCGAAATAACGCTCGAAAAGACTCCGAGACCAAACGACGTGGAACGCATCAGCGGACGATCCATGCCGTCATCGATCTTAAGCGACAGATCGCGACCCCACTCGATGCCAAAGCCGGAACCGCACACGCTCGCAATGCAAGCTGCCAAAAAGCCGATGGCAGCCGCAATGCCGCCAATAACGGGAATAAACAACACGAGCACCGACACAACGCAAATCAGCGCCGGCAAAAACGCGATTTGGCATACACGCTGAAGCACACCCGGAGTCTTGGTCATATCTTGGAACGCCTGAGCCACACAGCCCTTTGGCGCATTCGCCACGGGCGGTTGCGGAACAAACTGCTGGGGCTGAGGCTGTCCCTGGGGAGCGGGGCCAGCGGCACCGGCATTAGGAGCACCACACACGCCGCAGAACTTGTCGTTATCGCCCATGGGGGCGCCACACTGCGAGCAGAACATAGAATCATCCCTTCGTATCTTGAACAAATCACTTGGATCGCAAACGATGTCTTTAGCATCATTATTGCCCAATGTGGGGTCAAATACTCAAAGATGACCGATTTGCAAGATACACGGCGCCAGCAGGCGGTTCGTTGAATACGTCTGTGCTAGTTCGTTCCGCGGAAGCCCTTGCCGACGATCTCGGAGCTGTCGACAATCGTGATAAAGGCACCCGGATCGACTTCGCGCGCATAGCGGCGCAGCTGCACGGCCTCGCGACGGCTCAGCACGCTCATGATCACCGTCACGCACTTGCCCGAGAAGGCACCGTAGCCGCGGCTGATGGTCGCCGTACGGTTGAGATGCTTGACGATAAACTCCTCGACCTTAAGGGGCTCGGAGCAAATGACCGTGCAGACTTTGCGCAGGTGAATGCTCTCAATGGCTTTGTCGACCACAAGCGTCTTGGCAAACAGGCCGAGCACACAATACAGACCGACACGCGGGCCATACAAAAAGGCCGCGATGGTCACGATGCCGATATCGACCAGCAGCAGGGCACGGCCAATCTCGAGCGTCGTGCGGCGCTTGAGGATCATGGCAAGAATGTCCGTGCCACCCGTCGAGGCGCCGATATCAAAGACAATAGCGCTGCCGAGCGCCGGCAAGATGACGGCAAAGCACAGGTCGAGCCACATATCGCCCGTCAGAGAGACATCGGTCGGGATAAAGAGCTCAAAAAGCGAAACATAGGCGGACAACGCAAACGAGGCGAAGACGCTCCACAGGATTGCCTTGCGCTCCAAAAAGATAAAGCCCAAGACGACGAGAACCGCGTTGATAATCCACATAAAGACGCCGACGGGCAGGGTCGGGAACAGCGTGGACAGAATGACCGACACGCCCGAGGTGCCGCCAAAAGCAAAGTGATTAGGGGTTTTAAACGCGACGATGGCAAAGGCCGTAAGAATCAGGCCCAGATTGAGCTCGGCAAAAAAGCGCGGGAAGCCCGGCTCCTGGCTGCGCTTTTGGCCGGCACGCTCGCCGCACTCGATATCGGTGCGATCAACCACGCGCTCCATCGGCACCACGGGAGGACGATGCATCTCCTCGGCAGCACGCGATGCCGCCTCTGCCGCGGCGGCCTCAATCGCCCATGCCTTGCTTTCTGTTTCGTGCTCGTCGGCCATTACGGCAACCCCTCGTTAACAATTTGGAAACAATGCGCCCATTAGGGTAACGCGGAACGCGACGATTGCAACCCCTAGTTAGACGAGCGGTATGCCTACATCGGGGGGCATACAAATAACGGCCGGCCACGCTTTTACTTGCGCGGTCGGCCGTTTAACGTTTTCGCAGATAAAACCTGCCAAAACAAACCTGTCTCTTTTTGGAAGGTTACTCGTGCTGGCTAGTGCGGTGCTCGTACTCCTCGGGGGTGATGACGTCCTCGATACGCAGGTTGACGCCCGCCACCTCAAGGCCGGTCATCGCGGCAAGGCGCTCGGTGACACGCGCCTTGACATCGTCGAAGATCGCGGGCGCATAGGCGCCGTACTCGATAATGACGGAGATGTTGACGACCACGCGATTGTCATCGGTGACCTCGACCGTCACGCCCTTGGTCAGATTCTCGGCACCAAACTGCTCCTGCACAAAATGCATGAGGTTACCCTTCATGCCCAGAACGTGCGGAACCTCGCGGGTGGCCATGGCAACGATCTTCTCGATCACACCGTTGGAATAGGTCAGCGAGTCCTCGGACTCGTCTGTTTCCTCGTCCATCTCCTCGTTGTCCTCGCCCGCATCGGACTCGGCCTCGACGAGCGCCTCGTCCTCGAGCGTTACGTCCTCGGCCTCGGCGGTGACGGTCTCGTCTGCCTCGAGCTCGGTATCGGCTACATCGACCTTCGTATTAAAAGCCATGGTTCCTCCTTATGCCCACCGCACACGCGGCGGTCGAATACATGCTAGCGGCCGCTAAACAGACGGCCGAAGAAGTTGACGATCCCGTTCTCGCCGTCTCGGATCTGGCCAATCACGGCGCCGATCAGCACAAAGAAAGCGATGACGAGCGTATCCCACAGGCCGAGCGTGAGCACCAGCACAGCGAGTACAAAACCCGCGACGGCACCGAGCGTGGTGTTGGGATGACGCACAGCATAGCTCCAGATGGCAGCGCCCGTACCCTTGATGAGACCCATAGCCTCGTCAAAATCCGCGGCCGCCGCGTCTTGTAACTCGGCTGCCTCTGTTTTGGAATCAACAGGTTCGCTCGCCGGCGCAGCGCTCTGGTCAATCGTCAGGCGCGGCGTACGAGCGGTCTTATCTTGATTGGTATCACTCACCGGAAACCTCCACGGTCTGGACGGTAGTCTTGGACGGCAAAAAACGGACGCGCGTGGTCGTACCCGGCGTGCCGAGCATGGTGTCGCAAGCTTCCTCGATGCGCTGCTGCATCGCGGTAGCCAGAGATGCCACGTCCTTATCGTCAAGCGCGATAGCCTCGACCTTAAATCGGACGTGCGAATCATCGGAGCCTTGGACGCGGGCCTCGACATGCTCGACCATCACGCGGTCGTCGCGCTCGGCAGCAGCCCTGGCACACGAAGAAAGCGCCGCGAGCGTGACCTCGATATTGCGCTCCCCCGCCGGATGCACGCAGGACGGCTCGCGACGAGCAAACATCAGGCGGAAGAAGCTTACCAGCACGCCGATCGCCACAACTCCGCCGCATGCCGTCACGACCATGCGCGGCATGGGGTCGCGCATCAGCAACATAAAGCGATACGTATACGGCCCCCAAAACTGGCAGACAAGCGTACCCAGCGCCACGATGGTAGCGGCAAGGTACACGATCGCTAGGGCTCGTTTGAGTACGCGCACGCGGCGCTCCCTTCAAATCTCGGCTCTCGAAATGCAAAACGGTTCGCATCATTATAAAAGAGCCGGGTCCGGTGCTCTACGCACGCGGATCCGGCTCATCTATTCCACGAGGCTTGCATGCTCGCTTCATTATGCCCAGATATGCACGGCTTAACCCGTGCGGGCGCTACTCCTCCTCGAGGGCAGCGATGACCTCGTCGGTCATGTCCATGGTGCTGTAAACATCCTGGACGTCGTCGAGCTCCTCAAGACGGTCGATGAGGCGCTGGACCTTCTTGGCGTCGGTACCGGAAACCTCGGTCGGGGTGGTCGGGACCATGGTGGTCTCGGAGCCCTTGACCTGGACGCCCTGCTCCTCGAGCGCCTTGGAAACAGCCATGACGTCGTTAGCAGCGGTCCAGACGATCCACTCCTCGCCGGCGTCCTCGTAGTCCTCGCCACCGGCCTCGGCGATGGCCATCATGAACTCATCCTCGTCACCGGCAGGACCGTTGGCGATCATGGTCTCCTTCTTGGCGTTCTCGTCCAGGATCTCCTTGGCGACGACGATCTGGCCCTTGCGCTCAAACTGGAAGGCGACGGAGCCCGAGGTGCCCAGGTTACCACCAGCGTGGGAGAAGGCGGAACGGACATCAGCAGCGGTGCGGTTGCGGTTGTCGGTCAGGCAGTCGACGTAGACGGCGACACCGGCGGGACCGTAGCCCTCGTACACGATGTTCTCGTAGACGGCGGCATCGGCACCCGAACCGAAGGCCTTGTCGATAGCGGACTTGATCTTGTCCTTGGGCATGGACTGAGCCTTGGCCTTAGCAACGGCAGCGGCGAGGCTGGCGTTGTTCTCGGGCAGCGGGTCGCCGCCGAGACGGGCAGCAACGGTGATGTTGCGGCTCAGCTTGGAGAAGAGGGCGGAACGCTTGGCGTCCTGCGCGCCCTTACGATGCTTGGTTGTGGCCCACTTAGAGTGTCCGGACATACGTGTCTCCTATCGGTTTCGACCTAAAGCCCAGCGCAGATGCTCGGGCAATATAAACAAACGTCGTTATGATATACCTACTGGCCTGCGAGATAAACCCCAAAATGAAGGCGTCGTGATGATGCGGCCCCTTAGTGCAAAGTAACCTGTCCCCTTTGCACCAAATTAGGACCAGAGGAGGTCGCTGCGGGTGATGGTGGCGCCAATGGCAAAGGGCATGCAGGCGATGACCGGATACAGGTAGCGCATGTAGGTCGAGCCGTTGCAGGGACCGATCAGGCACACGGCGAGCACGCCCAGCAGCGGCACCCAAATGGCCAGCGCGCGCCACGAATGGCGGCGCAACAGGTAGACCACCACGACGATCATGATCCACACATAGGTGGCCGAGCTCATGGTGAGCGAGATAAACGGAATGCGCTGCACCGCCACGCGGTACAGGTTAATCAGGTGGTCGCACCAGCGCACGGCTTTGCTGTCGACCGGATGGAAGTCAAAGTACTTGAGGTTATCGGGCTTCGCCATGATCTCGGCACTGCGCGCCGTGCTGTAGACCCACGCATCGCGAGCGCTCGGATAGAAGTACCCGTAGTAGTTATTGACGAGCGCCGAGATATAGCACCCGGGGTCCTTTTTGAACATCTGGGCCCACACCTCAAAATAGGCCTTGATGTCCTCCTGCGAGGCATACTCGTTAAAGCAATTTTTGACGGCGTCCGACTTATCCGGGTTGTAACGGCGGCCCAGGTTCTCGTACTTGAGCACACGGTCGATCACGGCACGCTCTTCGTCGGTCACCAAGCCGTCGCAAGGAGCCTCCACGATGGTGCCGTCCTCCTTAACCGTGGGGTTGACGCCCGAGTTAAGGCCATCGTGCTTTTGGACGAAACGAGCCGTCTGCTGGAACGGAATCGAGAGGATTTCGCGCTTGGAACCAGGCGTGATGTCATGCGCCGGCATAAAGACCTTGGTGAAGTACACGTTGGAGGCAAGGCAGAGCGCGAGCACCACGAGAACGCCAACCCAGCGGAAACGCGGGATGGCGCCCGAAGGCGCAGCACCAGTCTGCTCGACTGCACGACGAGCCACATGCACGTCCCATACGCAAAACGCCGCCGCGATTACGCATGCCGCCAGGGGAAACACCAGGCCGCCGTTGCGCAGGAACGTGGAACCCATGGCACCCAGAGCGAGCAGAAGCCAGTCGTGGCGCGCAAAGAGCACGGGGGCTTTCTCGCCCGCTCGCTCGACATTGGCATCACGACGGGGCAAGCCACATGCCACGAGCTTGACGGTCTGTACCAGCAGCACCAAGAACGCGTCGGCAAAGAGCACGTCTTTGGTGAGCAACGCCGCGTAGTTAGAGAACATCGGCATAAACGTAAAGAACAGCAGGATCGCACCGCGAACCGGCAGACTCACGCCCAGTTTGCGCAGCGACGAAATGGAATAGGCCATGCAGGCAGCCGTGATGACAAATTGAGCGCAGGTATAGATGATGAGGCCCGCGTTAGCGCTGTTGAACAGCGAAAGCCCCAGCTGAACGCACGAGCCGATAATGGCCGTGTGCACTACGGGATGATGCCCGTTGAGCAGCACGTTGGGGTTGAGTAGGCGCAGGTAGTCGCTCGTGCCGTTGGGATAGTTGAACCACTGGCGAATCTGCGCGCCCGTATCTCCCATAAAAAGGCCAGGCAGCGAAGCGACGAGCGTGGGCGCCCAGGCGATCATAAGCACCAGGAAGGGCCCGGCAAAGGGATGGACCGAGAGCACGGCGTGAGTCACACGCCATACGCGGCCAAAGTGCGCTTCGGAAAACGGGATGCGTCGGGAGCTCAGCCAATCTAGACACTCAAAGGCAAGGTAGAAGGCAACGACCGCCAAGAGCATCCAGCCCGCGCCGCCAATCCAGGCGCAGATGATGCGGGCTTTGTCGCCAAGGACAATCTCGGCCGAGTCGGTGAGATCGTAGCTGCGGCCGAACACCATGCAGACGGCAAAGAACAGCGACGGCAGAATGATCGATGGACGCCAGGTGTCGCCACGGCCAAAGAACACGTAGCGAAACGGCAGAGTGAGCAGGCAGGCAAGTGCAAGCAGCATGACCGCGTCGGTATGGCCGGCAAACGAGAGGAGCACCTCGTAGCACACGTACAGCATGCCCGAGGCTTTGGGGTCAATCGCCAAGACTGCGTTGCTCGACACCGGGGCGGGATCGATGGAAAACGCCGTGGTCGCCAACAGCGCGAGCAAAAATGCGATGAGCGTCTGCTTGGCGGGGTAGCGCTTAAACCAGACGATGCGGGCAGCGTCGCGCGCAGCCGTTGTGGAGAGGTCGGAATCTTTCACAGTCCGAAAGCCTTTCTAGAAACCTGCCAAAAAGGGACAGGTTTATTTTGGCAGGTTTTATCTGGGGAAACGTTACGGTTCTGTCATCGTTGCCCAGCGAACCACCACAAAGGTTCCTGTCCCCTTTGTGGTGGTTTTGGTGGTTAGGCGTCCAGGTAGACGCGCTGGGGCTGGTTGCGGCGACGAGCAAAGATGATGAGCGCCAGGCCCGCGATTACGAGCGGCAGGCTCAGCAACTGGCCCATGGTGATAACGCCACCCAGTAGATAGCCCAACTGCGCATCGGGCACGCGCACAAACTCAATGAGGAAGCGGACGATGCCGTAACCCATCACAAACACGCCCATAAACGTGCCTTGGGGCAGTAGCGGCTTTTTGCGGCTGAGCACCTGCAGAATGCAAAAGAGCACGATGCCCTCAAGAAATGCCTCGTAGAGCTGGGAGGGGTGACGCGGCATATCGCCCGCGGTGCCACCGAAGACCACGCCCCAGGGCAGATCGGTCGGCTTGCCCCACAGCTCACCGTTGACAAAGTTGGCACAACGGCCCAGGCACAAGGCCAGCGGCGCGCCTATGACGGCAAGGTCTGCCAAAGTCCATGCGTCGAGCTTGTACATGCGGCACACGAGCACGCCGCCGATAACGCCGCCCACCAAACCGCCATGGAAGCTCATGCCGCCCTCGTTGGTGGCAAAGATCTCGAGCGGATGCGCCCAGTAGTAGCCGTCGCCGTAAAAGATGACGTAGAACAGGCGGGCGCCAATGATAAGGCCAAAGACCACGCCGACCACGACACTCGTCAGGTCGTCGACCGTAATGTCAAAACCCCAGCGACGCTGCGTGCGGTACATGACGACCGCCGTGAGCAGGGCGCCGACCACGTAGGCCAGGCCGTACCAGTAGATGGTGATGGGGCCCGCCGAGATCGCGACGGGATCAAGCATATGGTAGAAGTCGTTGAGCATGTCGACCCTCCTACTCCCTACATACAAATGCGGCCGCGGGCCTTGCGCTCGCAGCCGCATATTTGGGCGTAACGTCTATGCGGAGTATGCCGTCCGCAGCTTTCGCATCTTAGAACGGCGCGTACTCGTCGTACAGGTCATCGGTCTCGCCGGAGGCATTGACCTGCTCGACACGCGTAACGCCGGGCACGTGCTCCTTGAGGATACGCTCGATGCCCATGGAAAGCGTCAGGGCGCTCATGGGACAACCGGCACAGGCGCCCTGAAGCTCAAGCTTGACGACGCCCTCGTCATCAACGCCTATATACTCCATGTCGCCGCCGTCGGCCTGTAGGTTGGGGCGAATCTCTTCAAGAACCTTCTTAAGCAGCTCTTCGTTAACAGCCACAGGGGCTCCTTTCTCACAATAACGCGGGCGCGCCCGCGGACAGAGCTATGTTACTACAGCCGTGTACCCGCTCACGAGCCGTCCATGCGCGCGGACGCGACTTTCACGAGTAGTCAATTTGGGACGGGGCTCTTTTAGCTGCTTTTGCCGCCAGCTGGCGTTGCCACGCGCTACTGCCGAGCCCGCCCCTCGGTGCCGATGTGAACATCGACGATAACCTGGCGGTAGCTGATGCCACAGGAGTCGAGAATGCGGCGGCTGATACGGCCGTCATCGGTGTCGGCGTACTTGTTGTCCAGGTAGACAACCTCGCCCACGCCCACCTGAGCCAAAATCTTGGCGCAGTCATGGCACGGGAACAGCGTGACGTAGACCGTGGAACCCTCGAGGTCCTTGAGCGAGCCACGGTAGTTGAGCACGGCGTTGGCCTCGGCATGGACCACGTAGTTGTGCTTGTCCTGCAGCGGGTCGTCGCTCGTACCCCACGGAAAAAAGTCGTCGTTGAGCGCCGAGGGTGTACCGTTGTAGCCTACCGAAAGGATGCGGTGGTTGGTGTTGGCGATGCACGCACCCACCTGCGTGTTGGGGTCCTTGCTGCGGCGCTGCGCGGCGATGGCCACGCTCATAAAGAACTCGTCCCAGCTAATGACGTCCAGGCGCTTGCCTGACGAAGTTTGATGAAGATCGTCCGACATGGCAGACACCTCCGTAATCGCAATAGTTTGACCCATTGTAGCAGGTGAAAGGTAGGGGCGTTTATCCCACCGGCGCCCTCACTTTTACACGCGGCGGGGCTTTTGGTTGATGCGGTAGAGCTCGGCGAGACCCCGCAGCGTCAGTGCGTCATCTACCGTCAGGCTGTGGCCAACCAACGCCGCGAGCGCCTCGGCATCGTCGCCGGTAATGACGATGGGCACGCTGTCCTCCCCCGCGGCCTTGGTCGCGCGCATCTCGGCGAGCACCATGTCGAGCATGCCGTCGATGCGGGCTACCTCGCCCAAGACCACGCCCGAGCGCATGGCCTCGCGCGTGTTGCGGCCGATGACATGCGTCGGCGCCGAGGGCTCGACCTGCGGCAGGCGCGCCGCAGCGGCCGAAAGCGAGCGGGCGCCAAGTGCCAGACCCGGTGCGATGACGCCGCCGACAAAGGTTCCGCGCGCATCGATGACCTCGATATTGGTCGTAGTGCCCAGGTCGATCACGATGCACGGAGAGCCGTAGACGGCACGGGCCGCCACGGCGTCGGCGATGCGGTCGGGGCCGATCTCTGCTGGATCGTCGTAGTGCACGGGCATACCGGTCTTGAGGCCCGGTCCCACGGTGAGCACTCGCCCCGTGCAAGTGCGGGAAAGCGCCGCCTTCCACGGGCGCTCGAGCGCCGGCACCACGCAGCTCAGCACTGCGGCCGCGGGAACGAGCGCGCCGGGCATGCCCGCATCGGCCGCCAGCGCGCCCATGACCTGCGCGAGCCTCATGCGCGCTTCGTCGGCTGTAATGCTCGACGGCGTCGTGATCTCGCACGTCGCAAACGGGCACTCCTGCGCCGCGGCCGAATCCTCGGCAAACAGGCCAAAGCGAATGAACGTGTTGCCCACGTCGACCGTCAATATATATGCGCACCCATTAAGCATCGTCGGCGCTCCTTTCGTCTGCCCAGCAGTATATCGCCTACCTAAACCAGTCATCCCAAAATGACTAGCTTACGGCTATACTGGTGCGCGGTCGCGCGCGAGCTCACGCGGCGGCCCTTGGTAACCCGACTTCCCGCGCCGTATCCGTAACGGCGCTCCCGGGGGAAGCGGATATACGCAAAGGAGTTTTATATGAGCAATCCCTCGAACCGCGCTTCGATGCGCGGGCAACTTACGCTGCGCGGCGTCGTCATCGGCGTCCTTGGCTGCGTGATCATCACGGCAAGCTCGGCCTACACCGCCCTAAAGATGGGCGCACTCCCCTGGCCGATCGTCTTCGCTGCCGTCATCTCGCTGTTCTTCCTTAAGCTCATGGGCAACGCCAGCCTCAACGAGGCCAACGTCACCCACACCATCATGTCCGCAGGCGCCATGGTCGCCGGCGGTCTGGCGTTTACCATCCCGGGCGCCTGGATGCTGGGCTATGCCGACCAGATCAGCTGGCTCGACATGTTTATCGTGGCACTCGCCGGCACTATCCTGGGCCTGCTGGCCACGGCGCTCATCCACCGTCACTTTATCGTGGACGCCGCGCTGGAGTTCCCCACCGGCAACGCCGCAGCTCAGACCCTGCGCGCGACCGAGGCCGGCGGCAAGACCGGCAAGCAGCTCTTTGGCTCCATGGCCATCGCCGGCATCTACAGCGTGCTGCGCGATGCTCTGGGCATTGTGCCCAGTATGCTGTGCACGCTCAACATCCCTGGCGTGACCTTTGCCATCTACAACTCGCCCATGCTGCTCTCCGTCGGCTTCCTTGTGGGCTTCGCCCCGGTCGCGTTCTGGTTTGCCGGCGCGCTGCTGGGCAATTTTGGCATCATTGTCGGCGGCACCGCTGCCGGTCTGTTTGACGTTATGACCGCACAGGGCATTGTTAAGTCCCTGGGTATGGGCCTCATGATGGGCTTTGGCGTCGCCGTTGTCCTCAAGGACATCTTGCCGCAGGTCGCCGGTATCGTCCGCGGCCTCGCCGCCGACAGCTCCACCGACACCGACGAGCAGTCGCTCATCTCGGGCTCCCTTAAACTCGACGCCGGTATCATCGGCCTGGGCGCCGCCGCCATCGCCGTGATCATCGCCATCGTGCTCGACCTTGGCCCCGTTCCGGCCGTCATCGTCACGCTGTTCACCTTTGTCACCACCATCATGAGCGCGCAGAGCTGCGGCCAGACGGGCATCGACCCCATGGAGATCTTCGGCCTCATCGTCATGCTCATCGTTGCCGCCTTCGCGCGGCTCGCTCAGGTCAAGCTGTTCTTTATCGCCGGCATCGTGGCCGTGGCGTGCGGCCTTGCGGGCGACGTCATGAACGACTTTAAGGCCGGCGCCGTGCTGGGCACCAACCCGCGCGCACAGTGGGTCGGCCAGGCCATCGGCGGCATCGTGGGCGCCCTGGTCGCCGCCGCCGTCATGGTCGCGCTCGTCACCGCCTATGGTCCGGACGCCTTCGGTCCCGACAAGAGCTTCGTTGCCGCGCAGGCAAGCGTCGTCGCCACCATGGTCTCGGGCATCCCGAGCGTGCCGTGGTTTGCTGGCGGCTTTATCGCCGGCATCGTCATGTACTGGCTCGGCATTCCGGCCATGATGATCGGCTTGGGCGTGTACCTGCCGTTCTATATGTCGCTCACGGCCTTCCTGGGCTCCTGCGTCAAACTCGCCTACGACAAGTGGGTCGCTCACCGCGACGCCGAGGCCGGTCTTTCGGACGAGGAAAAGGCCGCCAAGGACGCCGCCTTCCAGGAGCAGGGCCTGGTTGTCGCCAGCGGCCTGCTCGGTGGCGAGTCCATCGTCGGCGTTATCCTGGCGTTCATCTCCGTGGGCTTAAGCCTGCTGGGCTAAGTCGAGCAGCTGCTCGACAGCAACCATATTGCCTACGGCTTGCCCGGTCGGTAGCTTTTGCGGCTGCTGACCGGGCTTTTTGATATCGAAACAAAGAAAGGCCGGCGCGCTGCGTTTAACAGCGCGCCGGCCTTATCGTTTGGCTAACGAGACGGTTCCGTTATGAATTGAAGTTCGTTGCAGAAACTACGCTCGAAACGCTACATCTGCTTGCGACGACGATCGCTCAACGTCACACCAGCGGCCACGAGGGTGATACCGCCGATGACGAACACCTCGCCCGCAAGAGCGGAATTGTCGCCAGTCTGGGCGAGCGCGGCCGACGTTGCCTTCTTCTTGGCGACAGGAGCCTTTGCAGCAGCCTGCGCAACCTGAGGCTTGGCCTGCGGCTCAGCCTTGGGATGATACTTGTCGTACTCGGCCTGTGCGGCAGCCAGGGCATCCTTAGCATCGTTAAGCTCGGCAAGCGCGGCGGCATAAGCGTCGTTGGCATCGGACAGTTTGGCATCGGCATCGCTCAGAGCAGCCTTGAGACCAGCAGCGGCATCGACGGCGGCCTTATAGCGAGCGTAGGCAGCGTTCAGCTTGACCAGCTTCTCGTTACCCGTCGTGCCCGCGGCAAGAGAGGCCTTGTGGTCGACAGCCTCAAGATCGGCCTTGAGTGCCTCATCGTTGGCAAGCTCGGCCTTGGCCTTGACGATATCGAGGTTCGCATCGACGACGGCTTCGTTGGCGGCCTCGAGCTGCTTCTGGGCATCGGCGACACCGGCGACGGCAGCGTCATAGGCGGCCTTGGCGTCATCGACCGCCTTCTGAGCACCGGCGAAGCGCTCGAAGGCCTTGTTTGCGGTGGCAAGCTCGTCCTCGGCGGCCTTGGCCTTCGCCTGTGCGTCGGACAGGGTCTGCGTCTTGGCGGCAACTGCCTGCTTGGCGCCCGAAAGAGCGGTCGCGGCGTGCACATCTGCGGCCTGAGCCTTGTCAACGCCAGCCTGGGCAGTGTCGTCGGCCTTCTTGGCATCGTTAAGCGTGCCCTGCTTGTTCGCAAGGTCCGCCTGGGCGGCCTCGCGCTTGGCGGCAAGGTCCTTGACCGAAGCAGTGGCGTTGTCATACGCCTCATTGGCCTGCTCGGACTTTGCCTTGGCGGCATCGCGGGCGCTGCGAGCCTTCGCCTTGTGAGCAGCGGCGTCGGCTGCCTTCGTCTTGCTGTCAGCAAGCGTGGCGTTTGCCTTATCGAGAGCTGCCTGGGCAGTAGCGGCCTTGCTCTTGGCGGCGTCGAGGTTCTGTTTGAGGGACTCGATGTCGATTCCGCCGAGCGCGTCCTTCGCGGCGTCGTATGCCGTCTTCGCGGCGGCGGTGCCGGACTTGGCCTTCTCGTACTCGCCCTTGGCGGTGTTCACGTTCGTGTCGGCCGCGGTATAGGCGTCTTGCGCGTCCTTCTGGTTATTGAGAGCAGCGAGATATGCCGTATCGGCCGTGCCCAGCGTCTTCTGCGCCTCGGCGAGCTTGCTCTGGAGCTCCTTGAGTTGCGCCTTCTGCGCCTGCGTGCCGCCAGCGTTATAGGCAGAATCGATGTAGTCGTTGACGAGCTTCTTGAACTCGGAAACAGTGAAATCCTTCTGCCCCGTGCTCCCGCTATAGTCGAAAACGGTTACCTCGGAATCGGTATTCTTACCGCTACCGGTCGCGATGCCGATAGCCTTCGCGCCGGCATCGATGATGTTTAGATAGTGCCCGCACTCATGGTAGATGCTGTTGTAGTGCTGGTAGATATAGTAGGAATCATATCGATGGCTTCCAAGTGCGTCACCATACTGCTCGACGTACTTATCGAACGCCTTTTTCTCCTGGGTGTAGAGACCGGTATATGGCCAGCCAAGCGTATCCTCGGTCTCGCCTCCGGTGTATGCCCCGCCGCCGCCTGCAAGATTCTCACCTTGATCGAAATAGCAGTTCGAGTGTCCCCAGATGTTCGATGAATATGATGTATTGAGGGCGGCTGCCGCAGTCATGCGGAGGCTGACGCTAAGCTCAGACTGGCCGTTCGCCTTGCGGAGGTTGTTCTGGGTATCGAGGTAGGTCAGGGCGTTACGCATCTGCTCCAAGGAGAGCGGATTGGTGTCGCGAGACATGTCCTGATCGACGTAATTATCATACCAGTCCTGTTTCTCTGTCGTCCCCATGAGCATCGACGCGGCAGTGCTTGCGTTCTTTTTCTGCGTGGCTGTGAACTGGCTGCCGCCGATGATGTAGTTCATGAAGCCGAACATACCCTGACTGATGACTTCCTGGTCAACGGTCATGTTGGACTTTAGGTCTGCAATCTGCTGCTCAAGAGCCTCAACCTGGGCATTAGCAGCGTCATAAGCCTTTTCCGCGGCGTTCGAAGCGGCGCAGGCTGCCTCCCACTCGCTGCGCTTCTGCTTGCGAACTTCGACAAGCTTATCGTACGCGGTCTTCTTGTCGGCCTCGGTCTGCTGGGCCTGCTCGTATGCCGTTTTCGCGGCGTCACGCTTACTGGCCGCGTCCTTGTACTCCTTGTTTGCCGCATCGTATGCAGACTGGGCAGATGCCACGGCAGCGTTGGCGGCGTTGGCCTTCTCCTGCGCGGCAGCGACGGCAGCCTGGGCGGCCTGCAGATTTGTCTGTGCGGTGGCGTCGGCATCCGTCGCGGCATTGAGCTCCGCCTGCGCGGTCTTGAGCTCACCAGCAGCAGCTTTCTTGGCGGCCTCAAGCGCACTCAGGTCAACACCCGTACCCGAGACGGCAGCATCGAGCGCGGCCTGCGCCTGGTTGAACTTCTGCTGGGCGTTATCGCGCGCGGTGGTTGCGGCTGCGAGCGCAGCGGCAGTCTCCTGCTTCTTGGCCTGGGCAGTCGTCAGAGCAGACTCGGCATCACTCTTTGCCTGCTCAGCATTGTCGGCGGCGGTCTTAGCGGCATCGAGCTCACCCTCGGCCGTCTTCACATCGGCATTCGCCGCATTGAGCTTGGCCTGCGCGTCCTCGACGGCCTTCTTGGCGGCCTCGTACTCGTCCATACCCATGGCCTTGAGCTTGGCCTGGGCATCATCGAGGGCCTTCTTGGCCTCATCCTGCTTTGCCTTGGCGTCCTTGAGCGCCTGGGTCTTATCCTCGACACTCTTGTTGGCCTGATCGAGCTGATCGTTCAGGTCGCCCAGCTTCTTCTGCTGCTGCTCGGTCTTTTCGACGGCGGCTTTGAGCTCGTCAATCTTCTCCTGGAGCGCGGCGACTTCTGCTGCGTTCTGCTCGATTTCGTTGTCGCTCACAGCCTGCGAGGCCTGATTCTTTTGCTGCTGCGCCTGCTTTTGAGACTGGCCCGCCGCGTCGGCCTTCTTCTGGGCGGCATCGTAGGCGGCCTGAGCGTCCTTGAGCTGCTTTGCCGACTCCTCGGCCAGCTGGGCAGCCGTCTTTACGAACGCTTGGTTACCGGCGGCAACGGTATTCTCTACAGAACTACCCCCCCCCTGAACAGAATCGCCGTTATCGGTTGACGGTGCGGCGATTGCCGCCAGCGGCGACATGAGCGGCTGAGCGATGAGGCCCGCCGTCAAAACGGTTGCGACGGCGCGGTTGGCAACGCCCTTGACGTTGACGGCCTTGGCCCGAGGCTCAAAGTGTTGTGGACTGTAGTTTGCCATGGCTTTCTCCCTTTGACACGGATGTATCCATACACTTCAAAATGTAGGAGCTGATTTTTGAATTCTGTTGCGCAACATTGGTCACCAGCGAATTTTTTGAAATTCGCGCTCTCGTGCTTCACAATTTCGTCACATATGTAGGAACTGGTGCATCGTATTCTTGCAGGATCGAATTGAGCCTATGATTTGCATTTGCTCCCGCGTCATCCGCCCTATCGGATTCCGCATCCAACAGACACCCCGCCCGCCACGGTGTAGAGTAAGGGCGACGGGCGGGATACGCGGACCGCGCTGGAACGAGGTGAACATGAAACTCGATAGACAACAACTCAAGCGACTACGCGAACGCCATCACCGGCGCCACGGCATCCGCCCCGCTCATAGCGAAGCCATGGAAAACATCACCCGCTTCCTCAAGCGCGCATTCAACATTCGCGAGGGTCGCGCGCCCTATCACGTGATCCGCAAGCGTTTTGTAAACGGGGCGCGTCCGACTGGCTCCCACCTATGCATCCTCATCATCGCCATGCTGATCGCAAGCATCGGCCTCGATATCGATTCGGACATCGCCATCGTGGGCGCCATGCTCATCTGCCCGCTCATGGGCTCGGTCCTTGCCATGGCATACGGTATTGCCACGCTCGACCGCGAGATTACCGTCGAAGCCGTCGCCAGCCTTGCGCTGCAGATGGCCTTTTGCCTGGTCACGTCCACGCTGTACTTTAAGCTCTCGCCCCTTGGCACCACCACGGCCGCCATTATCGACAACTCGACGCCCACCGTGTGGGACCTTGCCGTCGCGCTCGCGGGCGGCTTTGCGGGTGGCCTGGGCAACTCGCGCGACCAGGAACCCGCCACGCTCATCGCCGGCGTGGCCGTGGCAACCGCGCTCATGCCGCCCCTGTGCGCGGCGGGTTATGGCATCGCCATCGCGAGCGGGTCGCTGTTCCTCTCAGCCCTCTACGAGTTTGGCATCAACGTCGTCTTTATCGCGCTGGCTGCCGAAGCCGTGCTGCTTCTTTTGCGCGTACCGCTCAAGCGCGACCTCAACGGCGACGGCATTGTGACCGCCGAGGAAAATGCCGAGGTCGATGAGCTGTCACGCAAGGTGCGCCGCCGCATTATTGTGGGCACGGCGATCTTTGCCATCCCCTGCATCGTCATGACGGCGGGTTCCATTGGCTCGGCGCAGGCCGGCGTGCAGGACGGCTACGGCGTCACCGAAACCACGCGCGAGCTTGCCGCGGTGCTGCCAGGCTTTAAGGATTACACCGTCGCCGTCGAGACCTCGGCTACCGAAGGCGAGGAGGAGGGCATCGTCGAGCGCGAGGTTGTCGCCCACGTGACGACAAGCGAGGCGCTCGGGGCGCACGACCGCCGCGTTGCCCGCAAGCTCATCGACCTCAACGTGCCCGAACTCGATCGCGTGGAGTTTGATGTGGAGTAATGCGGAGCATGGGATGGCTCCCGCGCACAGGCGCAAGTCGCGGCGAGGCTCAGACGCGACGCAGGCACATGCAAAAAGCGGGACGTAGTTCACGTCCGCGCCCCGCTCGCTGTTTTATTGCCGTGAATCAGACGTCCGCATCGACATCGCCAGACTCCACCGTAAACGCCGGATCGGTGCTCACAAGATAAAATCGGGTCACCTCAGTATTTCTAATTAGGTAAATCTGCCCCTGATTGCGTCGGCGCGATATATACGCAACGTGAACCGTGCCGAATTCTTCGCCGTTTTCCTTCTTTAATACCAGGATATTGGGATCGTCCGTACGCTTAAACTGCCCGTCAACGCAGCTGCCGTCTTTGTCGACCAGTTGCCACCGATGGTTATCCTCTTCAAGAAAGGCCAGGATTTCCAGACTCGTCTTGTCGTCCCGATAGTAACCGTCAATGGCAAACCCTTCGGAAGCGCATTCCTGCATATAGGACGTTTCTCGGCTTATAGCAAACAGCCCTGTAGCGCCCAGGAGCACAGCCAGGCAGACCACTGCAAGGGTTATCGAAATAGCACGGCGACCCATGTTAGCCCAACCGATAGTTGTTTAACGGAGCGCGAAACATACCTGGAACCTCCGATGTCAGGGGGAACGTCGCCAGCAGGCTGACGACAACTATCTGCTTCTGACATCAAACCATATGGCTGCCACTCGCGGAGGGGGCATCGGCGAACGGCGTGTTTTCATACTCCATTGGTCAAACCTAAGCGCGGCCCTACAGCTCGTACTTGTACACGCGGTAGATGTACTTTTCGGCTTCCATCTCGTAGGTGGCGATGGGCAGTCCATAGCGATCGTACTCGGCAAAGGTCTTGGCCTGGCCCGATGCCACGAGCATACTATTCGAATCGCCGACGCGCTGTGCGCTGCTCACGTAGCCCGAGAACGGCACTGCGATCTGGCCCACAAGCTCGTAGGTACGCGCGGTCTCGTCCACCGTAAAGACGCGCCCAAACGAATGCGTTCCCTTACTGTAGTCGGTCACCACCGCGGCGCCCAGCTGGCCCCAGTCGAACTTGGGATAGCTTTCGGCCGCACCAAATGTTGTTGTCGTATAACAGCACTTGGTAGCGACCGGTCGTTCCCGTGTCAGAACTCGGCAGATAGGTCACACTGTGTTGACCCGCTTTGAGCGAAAAATCGCCCTGGGCCTGCAGCAGCTTGTCCTCAAAGCCCGAACCGGCCCATTGCCACTCCTTTCTATTTCTGGGTCCATCTTCTCACTGTTGGCGGCCGAAAATGATCCGTTTTCCTCCGTCCCCGAGAGGTCATTTTTTAGTACTTGAAGAAGCCCTCACCCGAGCTTTCGCCCAGCTTGCCTTCGTCGAGCATCTTCTTAAGAACGGATGCCATGGCCTTAAAGTTGTAGGGCATCATCATCTTCTTGAGCAGCGGGCTCACCAGGCCCGGGACCTTCTGATACTGCATAACGATGTTGTACGCTGTCTGGATGCCCACGGTGTCGAATACGCGGAACGGGCCCTTGGGAGCGCCGGTGCCGCGCGTCCACGCGAGGTCGATGCTCTTGGGGTCACTCACACCCGAGACATACAGGTCAAGGCCCGAAAGCAGCCATGGCACCAGCATGGAATTGAGCAGGTAGCCGTTCTTTTCCTTGTTGACGGGCAGGGCAAGCATGCGGATATCGTTGGCGAAGTCGACGAGCTCGTCAAAATAGCGCTTGTCGGTTTGGCTCTGGGCCATGACCTCGGTCATGTTGTTCTTCCAGATAGAGTTGGCAAAGTGCAGCGACAGGTACTTCTCGGGGCGGCCAGTGTACTTGGCAAAGGTACTCGGCAGTAACGTGGAGGAGTTGGTCACGACGACGGTCTTTTGCGGAAGGACCGGGGCGAGCTTCTTGTAGAAGTCAATCTTTGCCTGGGTATCCTCAGCCATAGACTCGATGACCAAATCGGCGTCGGCCACTGCCTTGGCAAGATCGAGCTCCAGCTTGAGTGTGGAGTAGGCACGCTCAACGGCGGCGAGTGCCGCCTCTTTGTCGAAGGGCTTGCCGCTATCGGCGATACCGGAGCACCACTCGCCCGTGCCGTCCGCCATACCCTCGATTGCCGCGGTGTACTCCTCGCGCACATGATCGATCTTGGGCTGGGTGCGGCCGATGCTGCCCTCGCTGCGCAGCCAAATCGTTACATCAAAGCCGCAGTAGGCAGCCTGAAAGGCAATCTGGCTTCCCAGCACGCCACCGCCGGCGACGCAAACGGTCTTGTAGCTCATAGGAACAGTCCTCTCTTACGTAATTCCATAGATGTGTATTTATTCAACCGTAAGAGGGCTGCACACTGGGGGTGGGTTCTATAAACGGACGGTAATTTGCGGCGAACGGCTACATCTGTTCATTATCTCAGGGTTCCGAGGGCGATTTTTTGTGCCACCGAGACGTCGTTTGCGGAAGTATGCGGCAAATTCCGGAACCCTTGAGCACCCCCCGATTTTCCGCCAATAAAACCGCAGGTACAGGGCTTGGACATATTCGGTGTGCTCGGTCTATTCAGATTTTGCCGCATACTTCCGAAATCTGAGTTCGCAAAGGGTGATAGTCGGGGCGTTTACGCAACATATGTCCAAGCAAAAACGGGTGGTAGCCGGTACGGCCACCACCCGTTTGTCTCATATCCAGCCCATAGCAGGCCAGCTACTTCTTAATGCCGCGTCCCAGGCGCTCAGCGACCGACGCCACGGCGCTCTCATCGACCGAGCCGCAGCTCACGCAGCCGTCGTGGGCACGCATCTGGCCGGTGACCTCATCCATCGCGAGCGGTGCCACCTTCTCGAGCTTAAAGCCCTTGCCGGCGCGCATGTTTTCCTTAGCCACGCTGATCATGAGCTTAATACGGTTGAGCTGGTTGACCTCGGACGCGCCGGGGTCGTAGTCCACCGCGACGATATTGCTCTCGGGGTGCTGACGGCGCAGCTCTTTGATCACGGCCTTGCCCACCACGTGGTTGGGCAGGCACGCGAAGGGCTGCGTGCAGATGATGTTGGGCGCACCGTGATCAATCAGGTCGAGCATCTCGGCCGTGAGCAGCCAGCCCTCGCCCATGTTGTTGCACACCGAAAGCACCGTACGGGCCTTGTCGGCCATGGTGCCGATGCGCTCGGGCGCCTCAAAGCGGCGGGACTTTTCGAGCATCTCCTCCACCGGCGTGCGCATCCAGTCCACGAGCTTGATGAGCGCCTGCATGCCAGCGCGCGTGGTAACAGAGCTTCCCAGCTCGTCCTTCTGCAGCTCGGCGTTGCTCATGGAGTACAGGAAGAAGTCGAGCAGACCCGGCACCACAGCCTCGCAGCCCTCGCGCTCGATAACATCGACCACGTGGTTGTTGGCCGTGGGGTGGAACTTGACCAGGATCTCGCCGACCACGCCCACGCGCGGCTTGGAGCCCTCGCCCACAAGCGGCATGCTGTCGAACGCGCGGATGGCCTCACGCGCAAGCTTGGTGTAGTTGTGGCGGTTGAACTTAGGCGCCAGCTTACGGGCGCGCGCCATGTACTCCTCGTAGAGTGCGTTGGCAGCACCGGGCGTGGCCTCGTACGGGCGGCAGCGGTAGAGCATCTGCATCATCACGTCGCCAAAGAGCACCGCGTAGACTGCCTGCTTAAGCAGCGCCGGCGTAATCTTAAAGCCGGGGTTGTCCTCGCCGAGCGCCACGGCCGAAAGCGAGATTACCGGAATCTCGGGGTGACCGCTCTCGCGCAGTGCCTTGCGGATGAGTGCGATGTAGTTGGTAGCGCGGCAGCCGCCGCCGGTCTGGCTGATAACCACAGCCGTCTTGGACAAGTCGTACCGGCCGCTCTCGATGGCCTCCATAATCTGGCCCGTCACCAGGATCGACGGGTAGCAAATGTCATTGTTCACATAGCGCAGGCCGGCCTCGACGGCATCGTGGTCAGTCGAGGGCAGCAGCTCCAAGTTGTAGCCAGCACCACGGAACACCTCTTTGACCAGGTCAAAGTGGATCGGCGCCATCTGCGGGCACAGGATGGTATAGCCCTCCTCGCGCATCTGCTCGGTAAAGGGCACCTTGGGCCACGCGGTCGATGCGCTCTCACGCTGCGCCTCAAACGTGTACTTGCGGCTCGCGAACGCGGGGGCATCCGTGGAGGGCGCCACCGGCGCGGCATCGCCTTGCTCGTAGGCCTCGCCCGCGGCCGTGGCATCGGCCAGGCGCTCGGCCTCCTGGTCCTTGAGCGCGGCCATGAGCGAGCGGATACGAATGCGCGCGGCACCTAGGTTGGACACCTCATCGATCTTGAGCACGGTGTAGATCTTGCCGCTGGCTTCCAGAATCTCCTGCACCTGGTCGGTGGTCAGAGCGTCCAGGCCGCAGCCGAAAGAGTTGAGCTGGATCAGGTCCAGGTCGTTGCGCATCGTCACAAAACGGGCGACGGCGTACAGGCGGCTGTGGTACATCCACTGGTCAACAACGCGAATCGGACGCTCGGGCTTCACCAGGTGCGCAAGCGAATCCTCGGTAAAGACCGCAAAGCCAAAGCTCGAGATAAGCTCGGGCAGGGCGTGGTTGATCTCGGGGTCGTTATGGTAGGGGCGGCCGGCGAGCACAATGCCGTGGCCGCCGTAGTCCTCGACCCACTTAAGAGCCTCCTCGCCCATGGTCTGGATGTCCTCGTGGAAACGCGCATCGGCCTCAAAGGCAGCGTTGACGGCGGCATCGACCTCGGAGCGCGTGATCTTGGGTCCACGCACGCGACCGCGACCGGCCTCAGCATCGGCCACGCGGTCGACGGCGAGCACCTGGTACAGACGGCGCTTGAGCTCGGTCTTATCGTGATAGGGCACAAACGGGTACAGGAACTCGATGTTCTGCTCGCGGATCTCGTCGATGTTGAGTGCCAACGCCGTGGGGTAGCTCATGACGATGGGGCAGTTGTAACAGTTACCGGCGGTCGGGTCCTCCTTGCGCTCCCAGCGCACGCACGGCATCCAGATAAAGTCGACATCGCGGTCGATGAGGTTCATCACGTGGCCGTGGCTCATCTTTGCCGGGTAGCACACGCTCTCGGACGGCATGGACTCGATACCCGCCTGGTAGGTCTTTTTGCTCGACTGGTCGGACAGCTGCACGCTAAAGCCCAGGCGCGTAAAGAACGCGTGCCAGAAGGGGTAGTTCTCGTACATGTTGAGCGCACGGGGGATGCCGACGGTGCCGCGCGGGGCCTCGTCGGGGCTCAGCACCTCGCGGTTAAAGAGCAGCTCGTTTTTCTTTTTGAAGAGGTTGGGGGCCTCGGTCTTCTGCTTTTTGTGGCCAGCGCCCTTCTCGCAGCGGTTGCCGGTAATGAAGCGCCTACCGCCGCCAAAATCGTTAACGGTGAGCTGGCAGTTGTTAGAGCAACGGCCGCAGCGGACATGCTTTTGCGTCACGGTGAGGTGCGCGATGTCCTCGGCCGAAAGGATGGTCGAGGTGCCGTCGGCGCCGGCGCGATCGCGGGCGAGCAGGGCCGCACCGTAGGCGCCCATGCAGCCGGCGATGTCGGGACGCACGGCATGTACGCCGGTGAGCTGCTCAAATGCGCGCAGCGTGGCATCGGACATAAAGGTACCGCCCTGGACGATCACCTGGCTGCCGATCTCCTTGGGGTCGCGCAGCTTAATGACCTTGAACAGGGCATTCTTGATGACGGAATAGGACAGGCCGGCCGCGATGTCGCCCACCGTGGCGCCTTCCTTTTGCGCCTGCTTGACGCGTGAGTTCATAAAGACCGTGCAGCGGCTGCCCAAGTCGACGGGGGCCTTGGCATGGATGGCGGCATCGGCGAACGCGCGCACGTCCATGTTCATAGACACGGCGAAGCTCTCGATAAAGCTGCCGCAGCCCGACGAGCAGGCCTCGTTGAGCATGATGTGCTCGATAACGCCGTCCTTGACGCGCAGGCACTTCATGTCCTGGCCGCCGATGTCCAGGATAAACTCGACACCGGGCAGGAATGCCTTGGCGCCGCGCAGGTGCGCGACGGTCTCAATCTCGCCGGAGTCGGCCTTGAGGGCCTCGATGAGCAGCGCCTCGCCGTAGCCCGTGGTGGTCACGTGGCCAATGGTGCAGCCGGCGGGGATGTGGTTGTAGAAATCGGCCATGATGACCTTGGCCGTGCCCAGGATGTCGCCGTTGTTGTTGCCATACCAGGTATGCAGCAGCTGGCCGTCCTCGCCCACGAGCGCGGCCTTCATGGTGGTGGAACCGGCGTCGATGCCGATGAACACGCGGCCGGTGTAGCCGTCGAGCTTGCCCTTGGGGACGACCTCGGTGTCGTGGCGGGTTTTGAACTCGGCAAAGTCCTCGTCGGTGGCAAAGAGCGGGTCCAGACGCTCGACCTCGGCACCCTGTGTGTCGCCCAAGCTGTCGATGGCCTCGATGAGCTGCGGGAACGTGCTGAGCTTATTGGACTCGCGCGCCATGGCGGCGCCGCTCGCCACAAACAGGTGGGCGTTTTGGGGCACGATACGGTGCTCCTCGTCCAGGTTGAGCGTGAGGTAGAAGCGGTGGCGCAGCTCGGAGAGATACTGCAGCGGTCCGCCCAGGAAGGCGACGTTGCCGCGGATGGGACGGCCGCACGCCAGGCCCGAGATGGTCTGGGTCACGACGGCTTGGAAGATGGAAGCCGCCACGTCCTCGGGGCGGGCGCCCTCGTTGAGCAGCGGTTGGACATCGGTCTTGGCAAAGACGCCGCAGCGGCTGGCAATGGGATAGATGGTGGTGGCATTGGCCGCGAGCTCGTTGAGGCCGCTCGCGTCGGTGTGCAGCAGGGTTGCCATCTGATCGATGAATGCGCCCGTACCGCCGGCGCAGGTGCCGTTCATGCGCTGCTCGATGCCGTTGTCGAAGTAGATGATCTTGGCGTCCTCGCCGCCCAGCTCGATGGCGACATCGGTGGCCGGGATAAGGGTCTCGACAGCACGCTTGCTGGCGATGACCTCCTGGACAAACTCCAGGTCGAGCCACTGGGACAGCAGCAGGCCGCCCGAGCCGGTAATGGCGCAGGTCATCTGGGCCGTCGGCAGCACGGTCGCAGCGCCCTCGAACAGGTCGCGGGCGCAGGCACGGACGTCGGTGTGGTGGCGCTGGTACTTGGCGTAGACGATCTGGTTGTCGTCGTTGAGCACGGCAAGCTTAACGGTGGTGGAGCCCACGTCGATGCCCAGGTGCAGCTTGCCGTGGGCGTTGTCGGGGTTGAAGATCGCGCCTTCGGGGGCGTGGGCGGCGGTGGCGACTGCGGGCTCGGTGGCGGCGGGCTCGGTGGCGACGGACGTCTCCCCTGCCGCGTTCTTGGCATCGGCAACTGCCTCAGCGACTTTCTCGGCGACTGCGGTCGCGGCCTTCTGCGCGGCATCCACCACGGCGGGTGCAGCCTCACGCGCGGCAGCGACCATACGGTCCTTAATGCCCTCGACGAGTTTGCTCATTGTCTCTCCTCTTAGTTGTTGGACTCGACGGTTGCGGTGGTGTCGGCCGCGTCCTCGAGCTGCAGGTTCAATAGCTTCAAGCCGTATTCCGGCACGTTGATATCGATGGGTTGGCCATACAGGTCGCCGGGGCGCACAAAGGCGATAACCGTCATAATGCGCGCCATGGTCTCGGGCGATTCAGAAAGGTCACGCTCAAACCAACGTTGGATCATGCCGACCTCGGCACTTACGACATAGGTGACGTAGTAGTCAAAGAACGTGCCCAGCGCCAGGCCCAAGATGCCCGTCTGTGCACGAGGCACCACGGCCTCGCGTGCGGTATCGATAATCCTTTTAATGAAGGCCTGGTCGCCGCCCGGGCCCAGCAGCGATCCGATTAAATCGCGGTTGGCCGCAAGGTAGCGCAGCAACTCAACCGAACCGGGTGCCGGCTCGAGCTCATCGATGTTGTGATAGAGATCGGGCAGCTGAGCTGCGGTGATGAGCTCAATGCGCTCACGGATCTCGGCCAGCAAGCCGTCCTCGATTTGATTGATAAAGTCTGGGATATCGCGGTAGTGCGAATAGAACGTGCGGCGTGTAAGACCGGCACGCTCGGTGAGCGACGCGACGTTAATGCGCGAAAGGTCGCCGCTTTCGGCAAGCTCGCTGGCAAGCGCCTGGCGAAGGGCACGCTGCGAGCGAAGGGACCGGCGATCACATTTCTCGAGCTGGGACAAGCGTCCTCCTTGTTACTCAGCCTGTGCGCTATTGCACAGTGCGAGTATTATTGCACACCGTGTGCATCAACACGTAAAGGCAATATTTGGGATGTGACAAAGGGACTGTCCCTTTGTCACATTCAGCGACCGCCTAGGTTGTGCCAGTTGTGCCTGGCTTTTGAAGCGGCATTGCCAATTGTTCAAAATGTCATTCGTGGGTAGAATAGTGTCGACGGCAGCCCAAGTTCTGGAAAGCTGGGCAGCGCCGTTGTTTGCATTAGGGGGTCAACGCCTTAGCGGCGGCGACCCCTTCTGTTGCGCTTCGAACGCTGCTTGAGTGCCTCGGAAAGGCCGACAAGCGCCGTGAAGAACGAGACCAAAGCGGTCAGAAGTCTCACGAAATCAATCAAATCGGTCATGGGCATCACCTCCCGTCAGATGGAGGGCGTTGCCCGGCACATGGAACTGCCGCCAACAGTATCAATTCTATCAAAGCGCAGTTAGATATGCGAATGTTTGTTCGTATTTCAAGAGACCAGCGTCACCTGTGACAAAGGGGCTGTCCCTTTGTCACATTATTCGATTACGGTGCAGGAATTCTGCTTGTGCATGGTGGCGAGCATGTGTTTGGGAACGGCGTGGACCATGCAGCTGCCGATGGTCGCGCTCGCGGCAGCCTTAGCTGCATCGCTAGCGTTTTTGGTCGCGTAGCTGTGACGGAAGCGTTTGAGCATGGCAATGTCGTTACCGCCGTCGCCGTAAACCGCGACCTCGTCCTCGGCAATACCGTAGTAGCCCGCCAGCCAGGCCACGCTCTCGCCCTTGTTGCACGCCACGTCCGTGATCTCGAACATCACCGGATCGAACGGTGCGTTGACCACGCGGTCCGATCGCTCGGCCAAATAGGCCTTAAGGTCGCGCTCCAGCTCGGGCGAGATCACGCGGCAGTTGATTTTGCACACGTCATGACGCAGGATGTCGCCGATCGACTGATCGAAATACTGCTCCTCGTGATAGCCGCCACGCGCGCGCATGCCGCGCATCACGATGCGCTTGATAGGGCTGTCCTTCTTAAAACCCGCCTGGTGCATCTCGAACGAACCGCTCGAGAACATGCCGTCGGGCGTGGAGCAGTCGAAGCAAATGTCCGGGAACGCCTTGAGCAGCTCCTCGGTAACCTGCGGGTCGATGGTCCAGGTCTTGAGCACCTCACCATGGCTGTCACGCACGATGGATCCATTGGAGCAGCAGGCGTCAAGCGCCAGACCCGTAAAGCCATGCTCGCCGATCGGCAGCGTCGAGCGTCCGGTCGCGGGAACCACATGCAGGCCGGCCTCGGTCAGCTCGCGAATGGCGCGGCGGATGGTCCCGTCCGCCTCGTGCAGGGCGTTCAGCAGCGTTCCGTCTAAGTCACTCGCAAACATCTTGATCATGAGCATGCCTCTCCTTCTTCTGCACGATATTGTAGACGAGAACGGGCGAAAGATTGTCCTACACCGCGGCGGGGCCGTGTTCGCCGGTACGGATGCGGACAACCTCTTCGACCGGCTCGACCCAAATCTTGCCGTCTCCAACGGTGCCGCAATCTTGGAAACGGCGCGGCAACGGACACGAAACGGACGGGAAATACGCGAGCAAGGGAGGCGTGAGCGTGCCCGTCCCGGCTAGCGGCGGAACAGCTCGTGGGCGCGGTCGCGGAGATTAGTTGCTCGAATGACACCTTCGTAGCGATTGATGCGCAGACGCGGGAAGGCATTGAAAAAGCGTAGGTCGCGGCGGCTGAGTGACACGCTCGGCACCGGACGGCTCATACGCTTGCCGGCAAGGCGACGGCTGAGCGACGGACGCGGCATGCTCGGCGCGGCATCGGCCACACGGCGGGCAGCGAGCGCCAAGCCGCGAGCACCATCCGAGATAAACGTCGGCATCGAAGCCTTCTCGCGCAGGGCATCGAGCGTCGCGTCGCCCAGCTCCGCCAGCCACGCGTTAACGGCACGGCTGCGGATATGCGTCTGCGCCACCGAGTCGATCGCCGAATCGGGAATACGTTCGAGCATGGAGTCGGACGCATCGGCAAGCGACTCATTGATGCGGTCGGCAAGGTCGGCACGCACACGCTCCAGCTGATCGGACAGGCGGCGCCAACTGGCCAAAGAGCATGCCGCGTCGACCATCATCGCGACCGCGACAATAAAGGCGGACAGCCGCACAATCAGCACCGGCAGATGGCCAAGCAGTCCCAGCAATGCCGGCTCCACCACGCGACAAATGCACAACGCACCCAAGCCAAACGCGCAGGCCCAGTACAGACAGATACGTCCGTGCAAGTTAAACGGCAGGTGCGAATAGTCCCAAAAGCGAGCGCCCGTTGTTTTTTCCAACAGCACGCCTACACTGTACTCGATCACGCTGCATACGAGCGCTGCAGCGACAAACTGGCCCGAGGCATCCGGAATTCCGCGCAGCAAAAGCCAGCAGGCTATGCCGCCCACACCATAGATAGGACAACACGGTCCCAGCAAAAAACCGCTGTTGGCAAAGCGTCCGTGGTTGAGCATGGCGCATACCGTCGACTCCCATGCCCAACCGCAAAACCCGTAAAAGGCAAACGAGAGCACCAGTGCCGAGAGCGGGCAGGCGGCAAGCGTCGCGCCGCCAAAAGCCATATCAATCGCGGTTCCCACCGTCTACCCTCTCCTCTTTTCACTCGATTCGCTGCTCACGCCATCGTCCGCCTCGTCCTTGCGCCGCAGACGACCGGCGACCGTCTCGCACAGCGCGCACCATTTATCTGCCAGGCATACAATCCAAGCCTCACGACACGTCGGCGGCACTGGCACCAGCGGAAACATATGCCGCACGATAATATTCCGTTCGCGCGACGTCAGCTCAAAATCTTCCTCCGCGCGCGCTAGGGCAAAAAACGGGTGGCGAAAGCCATGCAGCCGATGGCTTGGGTCGGGGTCGTGCCAATCGTAGAGAAAGTAATCGTGTAACAGGGCTCCGCGCAGCAGCGAGGCACGGTCGACCGAAACACCGACGCGGCCCAAGCGCTCGGCAAAGGACAGGCTCGCCCGCGCCACCGAGATCACATGCGCATACACCGTCACATCGCCATGCTGGATAAACTCGCGCGTCAGGTCCAGACGGCCCGCCTGTGCCAGTTGACGGGCAGCATGGTCTACTTCGCACGCGATTTTCTCGGCACGAACGGCATCGGACATGCTGCCTCCTTCCGGCGGCTCATGGCGGCAAGCCACGGCCTGCACGCATGGAATAAAATCATCATCGAATCTACCAGTATGGCATCGGACAAAACGTTTTGCCCCACCAGTTGGCGAATTACCGCGCCGCCGTCACATATCAAACGCCAAAATGTGCGAGACTGTCTTGTGCAATTGTGTCGGCCGAGGGAGCGCCGACGCTCGATTCGCATGGAGTAACCCACAACGATGCTGCTTACGCAAACGACAACGCCCGAGGACGTCAAGGCTCTTAATCGTGCCGAGCTCCCGCAGCTCTGCGACGAGATTCGCCACGCCATCCTCGAAAGCTCCGCCGCCGTCGGCGGGCACGTTGCCCCCAACCTGGGCGTCGTTGAGCTTACGGTCGCGCTCCATCGCGTGTTTAACTCCCCTATCGACAAGATTCTCTTTGACGTTTCGCACCAGACCTACGCCCACAAGGCGCTGACTGGGCGCGCGTACACTTATATCGATCCGAAGCGCTTTGGCGAGGCCTCTGGCTTTGCCAATCCCGACGAGTCCGAGCACGACCTGTTCGCCATGGGCCATACCTCCACGTCGGTGAGCCTGGGCTGCGGCCTGGCGCACGCTCGTGACCTGGCGGGCGATACGTACAACGTCATCACCGTTATTGGCGACGGCTCGCTTTCGGGCGGCTTGGCGTTTGAGGGCTTTAACAATGCCGCCGAACTCGATAGCAACCTGATCATCATCGTCAACGATAACGACCAGTCCATTGCCGAGAACCATGGCGGCCTGTATCGCAATCTGGCCGAGCTGCGAGCCAGCAACGGTACCTGTGAGCGCAACGTTTTCCGCGCGATGGGGCTCGACTACCGCTATCTGGACGCCGGTAACGACGTGTTGGCCCTCGTCGACGCGTTGCAGGAACTGCGCAATATCGATCATCCCATCGTGCTGCACGTCTCCACCGCCAAGGGCAAGGGCTTTGAGCCAGCCCAGAACGACCCCGAACGCTGGCATCACGTGGGTCCGTTTGACATGGCAACTGGACGCAAGCTCTGCCCGGGCCATCCGAGCGAGCCTGCGCCGCGCACCTATGCCGACATTACGGGCGAGGCGCTCAGCGCCGCCATCGAGCGCGATTCGCAGGTCGTGGGCATCACGGCCGCCACGCCCTACATCATGGGCTTTACACCCGAGCTTCGCGCTGCCGCCGGCAAACAGTTCGTCGATGTGGGCATTGCCGAGGAGCACGCCGTGACCTTTGCCACCGCGCTTGCGCGCTCGGGCGCCAAGCCAGTCTTTGGTGTGTACGGCACGTTTTTGCAGCGCGCTTACGACGAGCTGTGGCACGACCTGTGCCTCAACGACGCCCCGGCAACCATTTTGGTGTTTGGTGCGTCAATCTTTGGCACCACGTCCGAGACGCACCTTTCGTTCTTTGATATTTCCATGTTGGGCGGTCTTCCCAACATGCACTACTTGGCGCCGGCCTGCATGGAGGAATATCTGTCCATGCTGAGCTGGTCGCTCGACCACCGCGAGCATCCCGCGGCGATCCGCGTACCGGGCATTGGCTTGGTAAGCCGTCCCGACCTTGCGCCTGCCGAAGACACCGACTACAGTGCCGTTCGCTACAACGTGGTGCGTCAGGGCCGCGACGTTGCCGTGCTCGCGCTTGGCGATTTCTTTGAGCTGGGCGAGCGCGTGGCAAACCGCTTGGCTGCCGAGTACGGTATCGAGGCCACGCTCGTCAACCCGCGCTTTGCAACCGAGCTTGACCGTGAGTTCCTCGACAGTCTTGCCGCCGAGCATCGCGTTGTCGTCACCCTCGAGGACGGCATCTTGGACGGTGGCTGGGGCGAGCGCGTCGCGTGCTATCTGGCCTGCACGCCTGTGCGCACGCTCACCTTCGGCATCGCCAAGGGCTTCCCCGACCGCTACGACCCCAACGAGCTGCTCGCTCAGAACGGCATGACGGTCGAGAACATGGCCGCCGAAGCCGTAAGACTACTCAACGAGTAAGAAAACCTCCGCAAGGAAAGCACCCCTGCGGAGGTTTTTATTTTCGCGACGCGATTATCTCAATCTGTAACATCTAGGGTCCGAATTTCCGTCTAACTGTTACAGATCTGGATAAGACGTCCTAGTCCCAGACCTTTGTCTCAATCTATAACAGATAGAGACCTTTTGGCCGTCCAGATGTTACAGATTGAGACATTCGAATTCCCCTGAAGAGAAAAACTCGATCTGTAACAGTCGCTCGGCAAAAACGGCTGCAGATGTTACAGATCGAGACAAAGCAACAAGGCATGCCGCCGCATCGGCCAAAACCACCACGAAGGTGCCTGTCCCTTTTTAGTAGGTAGAATAACCCATAAGGTAAGTATGTTTCTGAGTTATTTCGTGTTGACCCATTTGAGCGCGATAGGGTATAACTCTACTCAACCGCTAGGGATTTTATTGAGAAAGGTGTTCTACCATGAGCAAGAACCTCTCCCAGCAGGTCGTTCTCGACCGCCGCGGCTTCGTTGCCGCCACCTTCGCAACCGTCGCCGGCCTTGGTCTTGCCGGCTGCTCCGACACCAGCGCCGATGCCGACAAGGGTTCCGCCGCCGGTTCCTCCAAGAGCTCCGAGGATACCGAGGTTTCCACCACGCTCGACGCCAAGGCATTCGACAAGCTCGTCGACAACGGCCCCAAGGCCGATGACGATGCTATCGCCGCCAGCACCTGGGCCACGGCCGTCAAGGACGCCGGCGTCTTTAAGATCGGTGGCGTTCAGACCTCCACGCTCTTCTCCCTCCTCAACGAGAAGGACGGCAAGACCCGCGGCTTCGACGCCGGTATCGCACAGCTCCTGTCCAACTACATTCTGGGCGAGAACAAGGTCGAGATCACCCAGGTGACCTCGGACACGCGCGAGTCCGTCCTGCAGAACGGCCAGGTCGACGCCGTCTTTGCCACCTACACCATCACTGACGAGCGCAAGAAGCTCGTATCCTTTGCCGGTCCCTATTACTACACGCAGCAGGCCATCCTGGTGCTTGCCGATAACGACGACATCAAGAGCGTCGACGACCTGGCCGACAAGAGCGTCGCCGTCCAGTCCGGCTCCAACGGCCCCGCCATCCTGGAGGAGCTCGCTCCCAAGGCCAGCCAGCAGGAGTTCAAGACCGACGAGGAGGCCCGCCAGGCACTCCAGCAGGGCCGCGTCGATGCCTACGTCATCGATAACAACATGCAGCAGAGCGCCCTGGTCCGCGAGCCTGGTAAGTACAAGATCGCCGGCAAGCCCTTCGGCAGCAAGGAGCCCTACGGCATCGGCCTGCCGCTCGATTCCGACGGCGTCGCCTTTGTCAACGACTTCCTTAAGAAGATCGAGGACGACGGCACCTGGACCGAGCTGTGGCAGATCTGCATCGGCGACCGTACGGGCGACACCAATGTTCCCGAGCTGCCCGAAATCGGCGCCTAGGCAGCGAGCCTGGTAACGGCCGCAACGAAACCATACGGAAACGCATGATGCGCTTTATTGCGGTAAACTGTTTCCTCACTGAGTTGTCGGGGCTTCCGTACACACGGGGGCCCCTTTCCTTACCGGCGGGAGGTCCGCATGAGTCTCTCCGAGCTCTGGTCGCTCTATGGCCAGAACTATATCGACGCGCTGCTAGCAACCTGGGGCATGACGCTTGAGTCGTTTGCCATCGCCATGGTGCTGGCCGTCGCCGTCACCGTGATGCGCGTGTCGCCGCTCAAGCCGCTGCGCGTCTTTGGCGACCTGTATGTCCAGGTCTTCCGTAACATCCCCGGCATCGCGCTGCTCATCATCGTCGTCTATGCGCTGCCGCCGCTCAAGGTCGTTCTGCCCTACCGCACCTGCGTTATCGTCGCCACGGTCCTTTTGGGCTCGGCCTTTGGCTCCGAAAACTTTATGAGCGGCATCAACACCGTCGGCGTCGGCCAGGTGGAAGCCGCCCGCTCGCTCGGCATGAGCTTTAACCGCATCCTCGCCAAAATCGTGATTCCGCAGGCACTGCGCTCAAGCGTATTGCCCATGACGAACCTCTTTATCGCCGTCATGCTCACTACTGCCTTGGGCAGCCAGGTGCCGCTTAAGCCGCAAGAGCTTACCGGCGTGGTGAGCTACATCAACACGCGCTCGCTCGGCGGCGTCGCCGCGTTCTTTATCTCGGCGCTCGGCTACCTGGGCACGGCCTTTGTGGTGAGCCACATTGGCAACTACATCGATAAGAAGGTGAGGATCCTCCGATGAGCAAGCATTCCTCCCCTGCACTCACCATGCGCGATGCGCTCTACGAGGCTCCCGGCCCCAAGATGCGCACCAAGATTCGCATCGGCACCGCCATCTCACTCGTCGCCGTGGCCGCACTCGCCGTCCTGGTATTGCAGCGCTTTTATGTGACCGGTCAGCTTTCGGTCCACTACTGGTATTTCTTTACGCACCTCACCACCTGGAAGTTCCTGCTTGCCGGCTTTGAGGGCACCGTTAAAGTCGCACTCACCGCCGGCGCCATCGCGCTGGTGCTGGGCTTAGCCCTCATGCTCGGCCGCACCAGCGACATTAAGCCGCTGCAGTTGGTCTGCCGCGTACTCACCGATTTCTTCCGCGGCGTACCGAGCCTGCTGTTCATCTACTTCTTCTTTTTGGTGCTGCCACAGTACAAGATCGCGCTGCCGTCGTTTTGGATGCTCACGCTTCCCGTCGCGCTCGCTGCAGCCGGCGTACTTGCCGAGATCTTCCGCGCCGGCATCAACGCCGTACCGCGCGGGCAGGTCGAGGCGGCCCAGGCACTTGGTCTCTCCAAGGCTAAAATCACCTTTAAAATCGTATTGCCGCAGGCTATTCGGTTTATCATTCCGTCGTTGATTTCGCAGCTTGTGGTCGTAGTCAAAGACACCACCGTCGCCTATGTGGTGAGCTACCCCGACCTCATGCAAAACGCCCGCGTGCTCATTACCAACTACGACGCCCTCGTGTCGGTCTACCTGGTTATCGCGGTCATCTACATCCTCATCAACGTCGCGATCAATAAGGCCGCTGTCTATGTTTCGCACAAGACCGGCGCGACCATCATCCGCTAACGCTTTACCATTTCTAGTCATAAGGAGCCGAGCACCATGGCACAGAGCACCTCTTCCACCGGCAATCAGCCGCTGATCGAGCTCAGGCACGTCGATAAGCACTATGGCGATCTACACGTCCTCAACGACATCAATCTCTCGGTTGACCGCGGCGAGGTCGTCGTTGTGATCGGACCCTCGGGCTCAGGCAAATCGACCATGTGCCGCACCATCAACCGCTTGGAGACCATCGACTCGGGCGAGATCCTCATCGAGGGCGAGCCCCTGCCGCAGGAGGGCAAGGATCTTGCCCGCATGCGTGCCGAGCTGGGTATGGTGTTTCAGCAGTTCAACCTGTTTGCGCATATGACCGTACTGCAGAACGTCATGCTGGGGCCGGTCGATGTACTGGGCGTGTCCAAGGAGGAGGCTCGTGGGCGCGCCATGGACCTGCTGAGCCGCGTGGGCGTTGCCGAGCAGGCCGATAAGGTGCCCGCACAGCTCTCGGGCGGCCAGCAGCAGCGCGTGGCCATCGCCCGTTCACTCGCCATGCAGCCCAAGGCCATGCTCTTTGACGAGCCCACAAGCGCCCTTGATCCCGAGATGATCAACGAGGTACTCGAGGTCATGGTCCGTCTGGCCCAGCAGGGCATGACGATGATCGTCATCACGCACGAGATGAACTTTGCCCGCCGCGTGGCCGACCGCGTCGTGTTTATGGCCGACGGCCAGATTGTGGAAACCGGCACGCCCGACGAGTTCTTCGACCACCCCCAGACCAAGCGCGCCCAGGACTTCCTCAACTCCATCAAGGGTCACTAACCCAATTGCCACGCGGGCAAATTCATCAGTAACGTTTGCTCCGCGCCACCCCTGTGCCATGTCCACCCGGATTCGAAAGCTACGCCCATGATCGGAACCCGCACCTCATCGTCCTACACTCCGCACGTCGACGTCGATCCCGCCGACCGTCCGCTCATCCTGGTCGCACCACGCTGGGAAGAAGCGAAACCCTATTTGAGCGAGACGCTCTCCCCCAACGAGGAGATTGCGAGCGTCTTTGTCGATGCCATCCTTGCCGCCGGCGGCCTGCCGCTGCAGATGTCCATCACCGAGGACATTGAGGTCATCCGTCATTACGTCGATATCGCCGACGGCATCGCCATTCCCGGCGGCCCCGATGTCAATCCCAAACGTTGGGGCGATGATCGACCCTACGACCCCACCCTCTGCTGCGAGATCCGCGATAGCTTTGAGTTTAAGCTGGTCGGCGAGGTGCTCCGCGCCAAAAAGCCGCTCTTTACCACCTGCCGCGGCACGCAGTTGCTCAATGTCGCCACCGGCGGCACCCTGTGCATGGACGTGCCAAGCCTGGGCGCGCGCGAGGGCCGCACGCAGTGGCGCCATACCCACGTGCTCAACGACCCCGTGCATCCCGTCGAGGTCGTGCCGGGCTCGTTGCTGGAGCGCGCGCTTGGCGGGCACAGGCTTATCCAGACCAACTCCGCACACCACTGCTGCATCGATCGTCTGGGTAAAAGCACGCGCTTGGTCGCCAAGGCAACCGATGGCGTGCCCGAGTGCATCGAAGTCGAAGGCCAACCCTTCTGCCTGGGCGTGCAATGGCATCCCGAGTACACCTGGCAGACGCTCGAAACCGACTTTAACCTCTGGAAGTCGTTTGTCGAGGCGGCAGCCAAGGTCAAGCAGGCCCGCTAGCACGCGAACCACAAAACAGATAAGGGCGCCCCGCCGGCCACATGGTCCGGCGGGGCGCCCTTTCACCTATATGTGGCCGGCAAGCAGCCCAAGGCTCGCAAGCTCTTATTCAGCCGCCTCGCGCAGAGCCGACATCGTTGCCGCATATTGCTGCTGCAACGCATGCATTCCCTCGCGAGCGCCGTCAACGGCATCGGCGCCGCGCAGTGCTTCGGTCACCACGACCGCCGGCTCGTACAGATTATCGAATCCCAGGTTCTGGCTCACGCCCTTGAGCGTGTGCGCCGCCATAAACGCTTCCTTGGCATCCCCCGCCGCCATAGCGGCCTCCAGCTTGTCCATGCTCTCGTCATCCAAAAACTTGAGGGCAAAGCGGGCAAGCATTTCCTCGCCCATCAGCCGAGCGCAAGCGTCATCATAATTAGCGCCGATTTTCTCATACGCCTCACGCATGGAAATCATGGATTAAAACTCCTCTGGTCAAACTAAATCGTGGGAAACGCGACAACATCGGCGGGGCGTGCCAACGTCTCGGCAATACGGTCTTGCACCTCGAGCAGGCAGTCGAGCAACAGCGGGTTAAAGGTGCCGCACTTACCGTCCAGGATCATCTGGATTGCCTCCTTGTGCGGGATAGCGTCCTTGTACACGCGCACGCTCGTCAGCGCATCATACACGTCGGCCACCGAGACCACCTGCGCGGCGATGGGGATATCGTCGCCCTTAAGGCCATCGGGATAGCCCTTGCCGTCCCAGCGCTCGTGATGCCAACGCGCAATCTGGTACGCATATTCCATAAGCGCATTGCCGACGTGATGGCGGCCCAGCTCAAGCAACATGTCGGCGCCCATCGTGGTATGCGTCTTCATAATCTCGAACTCCTCGGGCGTAAGGCGCCCGGGTTTGTTGAGAATCGCATCGTCAATCGACATCTTGCCGATATCGTGCAGCGCCGAAGCCAGGGCGATCGTGGAGCGTTCCTCATTGTCGAGGGAGATCGTGCCGCTACGCTGAACCAGACAGCCAAGCAGCAGCTCGGTCAGCTTCTCGATGTTCGTAACATGCCTGCCGCTCTCGCCGTTGCGAAGCTCCATGACGCCGGCCATGATGTCGATGAGCATGCGACTGTTCTTGACGCGCTCGTTGTACTGCTGGGACAGCAAACTCGTCAGGCGGCGCTGTTTGGCGTATAGGCGGATGGCGTTGCTTACACGCCGGCGCACGACACGGGAGTCAAACGGGCGGTTGATATAGTCCGAGGCGCCCAGCTCGTACGCGCGCAGAACCATATCATCGGAATCTTCGCTCGAAATCATGATGAAAGGCAGATTGTCGATACCCGATCGGCGCGACAGATCGGCCAGCACCTCAAAGCCGCTTATGCCCGGCATGACAATATCCAGCAGCACGAGCGACAACTCATCGCCATAGCGGTCGACCATGTCGAGCGCCGTACGACCGTTGTCGGCCTCGAGGATGCAATACTCGTCCTTGAGCATCTCGTTGAGAATGGCTCGGTTCATGTCGGAGTCATCGACAATAAGCACCAAAGGCTTTTCGCTTTGGAAGGCTTCGATGGAATCGGCATCGGTCACGACCGTACCGGCTTTTGCCTTAGCGCGGCTCAATAACTGGACAGCGCGGCCAACGCCCTCATCGACCGTCTCGCCATGAATGCGAACGCCACCAACACATGCCGTCAAGCTCACGTACTCATGGCCCGGAACAATCGTGGCATGAACGGCATCGGACACCTGATGCAGACGACGGGTGAAGTCATCGGAGGGAATATTGGGCATGACGACCACAAACTTGTCGCAGCCATAGCGTACGAGCTCGTCAGTCGAACGAATTCCGCTGCGTATGGCTGTCGCCACAGCACCGAGCGCAAGGTCGCCGGCATGACGGCCACACGTATCGTTGAAGACCCTAAAATCATCAAGGTCGATCATCGCAACACCGGCCTTCATGCGGGCGCTACGGAGCTTTTCTTCGTAATATCGGCGATTGCGCACATTCGTCAGCACGTCGGTGTAGACAAGGTCCTCTTCTGCAGCCTCTTGCCCATCGATCGGACGCACCATCAGCAAGACATGAGGCTCGCCCTCGACCTTTAGAGGGCGCAGACGGGCGCGGTACTCAACACCATCGTTGAGCAGTTGCTCCGACACCTCATCGGAATCTGTCAAGGCCTCAAGACTCGACTGACGCAGACAAGGGCAGCGATCGCCGGCGAGCAGGCAGTTAGGCTCGCTCTTAATCTGATCGGCCGACAACAAACGCACCACGGGGTAGGTCTTCGCGACGCGGGCGACCTCGGCGGCAGCCTCCTCGTCGGTTAGATTGACCTCGTGATTATTGAGCATATGGGGCCCTTCCTATCGTTACGCACGGCAACGGTGCATATCAATTGGTACAAGGGTAACATCTAACAGCTGAAGGCAAACGCGCGATTATCGTTACATTTTTATGACCTGGCAAACGGCGGTAACGGAGCCGCGGGCGCGCGGTTATGGGCGCATTCGTTAACAATGACGAAACGCTAACAGCCCCTCTCCCCGCAGGTCATCGAGCGTGCTAACGCTCCAAGACATCGCGAACGGCGTTTGCCGCCGTAACGGGGCGATCGCGCAGACCGTTATGCGCACCCGGGATCGTCACAAGGGGGCAATCGAGATATTCGGCAGCCGCTCGCGTGCCAGCCTCGCGAGGCGTATCGACCGAAAGCTCGCCCAAAAACACGGCCGACACCGCCTTTGACGCGCGGGCGCGCTCCCAGTCGGGAGCATATGTCATATTTGTTCCATATTCATTGGCCATAAAGCAACGACCATTGCGCAGGGCATGTTTGACTTCCGCTTCGGTCGTCCCAGGAGCCTCGGGGTCCAAGTCGCCGAGGGCTCCCAAGAAAAGCCGGAGCGCCCTTGAAACCTTTCCCGCCGCAATCATATCGAGCAAAACCGGAGCTGCGCCCATACCGACGCCTTTGTCCGACACAGCCGGCTCATGCAGAATCGCACGGGCAACGAGATGGGGTTCGGTGCGAAGAAGCTCCAGCGCCACCAACGTACCGGCGCTATGCGCAAGCACATTTGCCGGAGCGCCAACGTGTTCGATCACGGCTTGCAGGTCGGCGGCCTGAGCGGCAAGATCATAGCTGCCGTCTGCCGCATCGCTGCTGTCACCGCAGCCGCGGCGGTCGTAGGCAATTACGCGGTAGTTGCGGCTGAGCTCACAAGCGATACCGTCAAAAAATGTGCCGTCGACACAAGCGCCGTGCACGCACACCAAGGCAGGAGTATCAGGCAACACATCCGGGCCGGCATATTCGCGACAGGCAATCGTGGTGCCCGCATTCTCGACCGTAAAATCCATGTTGTGCCCCCATCATCAATGCTCATCCAGTTGCACGTCAGTGCGGTTGGATGGACCCGCATTGCCTTACACCTTGTTAACAGATTAACTTTACCCGACCCGAGGCTTTTCATGACACGGCATAATGAGCGACGTGAAAAAACGAAACTTGTAAAGCAAGAGCCCGCACCTTGCTTTGGAGCCGATGCTATGCTTAGGCACAATTGTCTTGAGGAGCATATGCCTATGTCTACGTTTTTGAATGCCAGCCCCATCTTTGGGCCCGTTCGCAGCCGTCGCCTTGGTCTCTCGCTCGGCGTCAACATGATGCCGGCCAGCGGCAAAATCTGCACGTTCGACTGCATTTACTGCGAAAACGGCCTCAACGCCGAGCGCCCCTGCCATGAGCCGTACAACACAGCCGCCGTGGTACTCGACGCGCTCGAGGCAAAGCTCCGCGAGATGGCAGCCGAGGGCGAGCTCCCCGATGTGATCACCTTCGCAGGCAACGGCGAGCCCACCGCCGCACCGGAGTTTCCGCAGGCCATCGCCGGCGCCGTCGCGCTGCGCGACGAGCTTGCCCCAAACTCCAAGATCGCTGTGCTCTCCAACGGCACGCGCGCCGACCGCCCCGAGGTGCACGACGCGCTCATGATGGTCGATGACAACATTCTTAAGCTCGATACCGTCGACCCGGCGTTTATCCAGCTGCTCGACCAGCCTGTTGGCCCCTACGACGTCGAGCACCAGATCGAGACGTTCGCAAGCTTTGACGGTCACGTTATTATCCAGACGATCTTTTTGACCGGTGAGTATCTGGACAAGCCCATCGACAACACCGGCGAGGAGTACGTTGCCCCCTGGCTCGCGGCGCTTGAGCGCATTCGCCCACAAGAAGCGACCATCTACACGGTGGCGCGCGAGACACCAATCGCCGGCCTTGCCAAAGCGGCGCCTGAAGTGCTCGACGCCATTGCCGCGCGCGTGCGCGCCCTCGGCATTCCCTGCCAGGTGAGCTACTAGCACGCAGCAGCTAGTGCCCGCCATCCCGCTCCATCAGTTGCGGTGATATAGTTCCTGTTTATGCTGTTAAATCGCTTAAATCGGAACTATATCACCGCAACTCTTATGGACGCGTGGGTGGGCTATACTAGCTGCGGATGAAAGGAAGTTAGCCATGTATGACAAAGGACCCGTGCCTGGCCGCAACGACGCTTGCTGGTGCGGCAGCGGCAAGAAATACAAGAAATGCCATAGCGCCTTTGACGAGCGCCTCGAGCGCTTGTGGGAAGAGGGCTGGGAGGTGCTGCCCCGCACGCTCTACAAGACGCCCGCCGATATCGAGGGCATCAAGCGCTCGGCAGCCATCAACGTGGGCGTGCTCGATTATGTGGGCGAGCATATCGCCGCAGGCATGACCACCAACCAGATCGACCAGATGATCTACGACTACACCGTCGAGCACGGTGGCACGCCGGCCGACCTCAACTATGAGGGCTACCCCAAGAGCGTTTGCACCTCGATCAATGATGTGGTCTGCCACGGTATCCCCTGCGATACGGACGTGCTGCACGAGGGCGACATCATCAACGTGGACTGCTCCACGATCTTAGACGGCTACTTTAGCGACTCGAGCCGCATGTTCTGCATCGGCGAGGTCTCGGCCGAGCGCCAGCGCCTGGTCGACGTCACCCGCGCCAGCGTGGAGGCGGGTCTGGCTGCCGTCAAACCATGGCTGCCGCTGTCCGTGATGGCCGAGGCCGTGCAAAAGACAGTCGAGGACGCCGGTTTTAGCGTGGTGCGCGAGTACGGCGGACACGGCATCGGTAAGGAGTTCCACGAGGACCCGTTTGTGGGCTTTACCACCGAGGCGCCCGATGTGGACACCATCATGGCTCCGGGCATGGTCTTTACCATCGAGCCCATGGTCAACGCCGGAACGCCCGACATCAAGATCAGCAAGGGTGACGGTTGGTGCGTGCGCACCAAGGACGGCAGCGATTCGGCCCAGTGCGAGGTACAGCTCGTGGTGACCGAGGATGGCTACGAGCTGCTGAGCTGGTAGCCGTGGATGCGCCGGGCTTCGCGATGGATATGTTAACCATCGCGAAGCCCGGCGTTTTGTTTGAACGTTTTGCCTGATAAAACCTACCAAAATAAACCTGTCCCTTTTTGGCAGGTCCAGCGGAGAGGACTGCTTGTGAACATCCTGGTTTTGTTGCCCGTCAACGACCGTCATCGCGCAATTCTTGAGTCGAGCGCTCCGGGCGAGGACTTTATCTACACGAGCGCCGACGCCGCCACGCACGAGCAGGTCGCCGATGCCGACGTGATCCTGGGCAACATCGACCCTGACATGCTCACGGCATGCGAGCATCTCCAGCTGTTGCAATTGCAAACCGCCGGCTATGACGACTACCTTGCCGCCGGCACCGTGCCGGTCGACGCCAAACTGTCTTGCTCGGTGGGCGCCTACGGCCAGGCCGTGAGCGAGCACATGTTTGCCATGGTGCTGTCTATGATGAAGCGCCTACCCGGCTACCAGGACCTGCAGCGCGAGCATCGCTGGGAGGATTTGGGGCCGGTCACCTCGCTCAAAAACGCCAACGTGCTGGTGCTGGGCGCGGGCGATATCGGCGGCCACTTTGCCACGCTCTGCCGCGGCATGGGCGCGCACGTCCGCGGCATCAAGCGCCATCCGCTCGTCTACCCCATTGTGTTTGAAGACATGGACGGCATGGACGCCCTGTCTGAGCGCCTGGCGGAGGCAGACGTCGTCGCATCCTTTATGCCCAGCACGCCCGAGACCCGCGGCCTGGCGAACGCCGAGTTCTTCGCCGCGATGAAGCCGGGCGCCTTCTTTGCCAACGGCGGCCGCGGCGATCTTGCGGTTGCCGACGACTTGGTTGCTGCCTTGGAGTCGGGACATCTCGCCGGCGCCGCGGTCGACGTCACCGACCCCGAACCGTTGCCTGAGACAAGCCCGCTGTGGGATGCACCCAACATGCTCATCACGCCGCACGTCTCCGGTTGGTTCCACCTGGCAGCAACGCTCAACAATGTGGTCGACATTGCCGCAGAGAATCTGCGTCACCTGCAAGCCGGCGAGACCCTGCGCTGCTGGATCGAACATTAGGGTTCCGCCGTTCTAACGAACGGCGAACCGGTCGACGCTGCGCGCCGCCCAGAGCGACAATTTGTCATTCAAAAGGCAAGGCATGACCAGAAGGTCTATACCTTGCCTTTTTCATGCCAACTTGTTCGCCCTGGACATCGCTCGCTGACGCTTGCTCAACCTGCGGTGTCTTAACAATTCTGTCCAGCTGTTGGCATTGCGACATTTGCCCAGATAAAACCTGCATAATAAACCTGTCCCTTTTAGCAGGTTTTAGAGCTCCACGCTTTCGGCGCCGTTGATGGTTAGGTTTCGCTCGTAGAAAGCCGTGAGGGCGCGAATGGCGTACATCACGTCGCGTACGCCGCCGGTCTCGTAGCTTGAGTGCATGGCCAGCTGCGGCAGGCCCACGTCCACGGCATGCATGCTCGCCTGCATGTTCGACAGGTTGCCGAGCGTGGAGCCACCCGCCATATCGCTCTTGTTGGCGAAGGCCTGCGTGGGCACGTCGGCGTCATCGCAAATAGCCTGGAACACTGCGCGGCTAAAGGCATCGGTGCAGTAATGCTGGTTGGCGGCTTCCTTGATAACGATACCGCCGTTGAGCACAACCTGATTGCGGGCGTCGCACTTCTCGGCGTGGTTGGGGTGCACGGCATGCGCATTGTCGCAGCTCACAAGCATCGAGGCAGCAAGTGCACGATGGTACGACTCGTCGTCAAAGCCCAGCGATCCGTTGATGCGGCGCAGTGCGTCGGCCAAGAACGTCGACATGGCGCCCTGCTTGGTCTCGGAACCAACCTCCTCGTTATCAAAGCAGCAGAAGACCGAGACGTCGCGCGCGTTCTCGGCACCCAAAAATGCCTGCAGTGAGGTGTAGGCGCAGGCCAGGTCGTCGAGCTTGGGCGTCGAGATGAACTCGTCAGCCCAGCCCCAAATGCGCGCATCCTGGCGGTTGACCAGGAACAGATCGCGGCTCAGGATCTGCTCGGGCTCAACGTCCAGTTCGTCGGCAACCAGGGCATCAAAATCGCCCTGCTTAAGCTCACCGGCGCTGATGAGCGGGCACAGGTCGACGGCGCGGTTGGGCGCAAAGCCCTCGTTAACGCCGCGGTTCATATGGATGGCAAGGCTCGGGATAATCGCGACTTCGCGCTCGGTGGCAAGCAGGCGGCTCTCAATACGGTCGCCTTCGCGTACCAACACGCGGCCCGCGAGCGCCAGCGGGCGGTCGAACCAGGTGTAGTCGATCATGCCGCCGTAGGCCTCGGTGTTCAGGCGCAGCGTCTCGCCTGCGCCGTCGAGCTCGGGCACGGCCTTGACCTTAAACGTCGGCGAATCGCTGTGCGACGCCGTGAGCTGAAAATGATAGTCACCGGCAACGCCGTCCTCGCCCCACGTCGCGGTCAGGTCCTCGCCCACCTTAAAGGCAATAACGCTCGAGGTATTGCGCTGCGTGTAATAACGCCCGCCCGGCTCGATGTCCCACGCCGCGTTCTCGGGCAGGTAGGTAAAGCCCGCCTCGTCGAGCTCGGCCATAATGGTCGCCGCCGTATGGAACATGCTGGGACATGCCTCGATAAAGTCGATGAGGTCGTTGGCGGCCTCGATATCGTCGGCCGTCACATGCGCGCGCTCGGGCGTTTCCTGATCCGTCATGCTCTCCCCTTTCGCTGGGTTGATGGTCCCCTCCAGCATACCCCGCCACGCCAGCGCCGCACTCTTCATTCCATGTTTAATCCCGCGCCGCTCACCAAGTTGAGCCATCATGCCCGCGCTCCTTTTGCGACAATTACGCTAACAGGACGAGAGGAGCCGTCATGAAGCCACGTAACATTGCCATCGCCTGCGGTGTCGCGGGAGTCGCCGTCGGCCTTGCCGCTGCCACCGGTATCGTTTACCGCAAGCAAATCAAGTCCGCCGCGTCGCTCAAACGCTTGACCGGCTACGCGGATAGCTATGACCTGTACGCAATCGACATCGCCTACGACTACGATCTTGATCGCATCATCGCCGCTGGCGTGCGCGACGACCAGGGCTACATCGATGCCGTGGTGGCGCAGGTGCTGCCCGGTGTGCCGGTACATGTCCAGGCGCCCCAGTTTGCCTGCAGCGCTTTTGTCGCCGTAGATGCCGAAGGCCGCGTGCGCACCGGTCGCAATTACGACTTTAAGGACGACACCTCGGCACTGCTGGTGCGCAATCACCCACGCGACGGCTATGCCTCCATCGGGTTTGCCGCCCTTAACAACCTGGGCGATAACACTCCGCTTGACTCCGTCGGCGGACGCGCCGCCGCACTCATGGGCCCGTTTGCCCAGCTCGACGGTGTTAACGAATGCGGCGTGTCCATTGCCGTACTCACTCTGGACTCCAAGCCCTGTGACCAGGACACGCAGCGCCCCGTCATCAATACCTCGCTCGTCATCCGCCTGGTGCTCGACCGTGCCGCCACCACGCAAGAAGCTGTCGACCTGCTTTCCGCCTACGACATGCACGCCATGGCAGGACGCGATTACCACTTCTTTATCAACGACGCCGCCGGTGACGCGCGCGTAGTAGAGTGGGATCCGCGCGATCCAGACCGCGCTTTCAAAGCGACTCCTGTACGCCAGGTTACGAACTTCTACGCCTGCTATGGCGACGAAGTGCTGCCCAACCAAAAGAATGGCGAGCTGGGCCATGGTAAAGAGCGCGCCATCGCAATCGCCGATGTCCTTGACGCCCATGTCGGTGCCCAGGACGAGGCAGTCGCTTGGAAGGCCCTACGCGCTGCAGCGCAAGAACCCAATCCGAAAGACATCACCAGCAATACGCAATGGTCGGTCGTCTTTGACAATACCGAACCCGCCGCCGCCATTACGCTGCGCCGCCACTGGGGCGACGTCGACGCCTTCGCACTGTAAGGACCCAGGCTCGTCGACCTTACGCTCGCCTGACGTTGTTTACATTTCTATACGCTTGAGCTAACACGTTTTACCCCCGTATCAACAGTGTGCGGGGGTAAACTTATGCGCATGTTATAACTTGCCCGGAAGGATTCATCATGCTTAGGATCGGTCTTCTTACCAGTGGCGGCGACTGCCAGGCGCTCAACGCCACCATGCGCGGCATTGTCAAAACGCTTATGACCAATAGCGAAGAGCCTATTGAGATCTATGGTTTTGAGGACGGCTACCAGGGCCTTATCTACAGCCGGTTCCGCGTCATGACGCCCGCCGATTTTAGCGGCATCCTTACCCGTGGCGGCACCATCCTGGGCACGAGCCGTACGCCGTTCAAGCGCCTGGATATTCCCGAGGCCGACGGCGTCGAGAAGGTGCCGGCAATGGTCCACACCTATCATAAGCTGCAGCTCGACTGCCTGTTTATGCTAGGCGGTAACGGCTCCACCAAGACCGCCAACCGCCTGCGCGAAGAGGGCCTCAACGTTATCGCCCTGCCCAAGACCATCGATAACGACACCTGGGGCACCGAGTTGACGTTTGGCTTTACGAGCGCCATCGACGTCGCCACCAAGTGCATCGACGACATCCACACCACCGCTTCGAGCCATGGGCGCGTGTTCGTTATCGAGATCATGGGCCACAAGGTTGGCTGGATCCCGCTGTATGCCGGCGTCGCGGGCGGCGCAGATGTCATCTTGATTCCCGAGATTCCCTACGACATGGATAACGTCATCAAGACCATCGAGCATCGCATGGAGACCGGCAGCCGCTTTACCATCGTGGCCGTCGCCGAGGGCGCTATCTCCAAGGAGGACGCGGCGCTGTCCAAGAAGGAGTACAAGAAGAAGCTCGCCGAGCGCACGAGCCCGTCAATCGTGTACGACATCGCCAAGGAGATCGAGGCCAAGACCGGTCGCGAGACCCGCGTCGCCATCCCCGGCCACACGCAGCGCGGCGGTCAGCCCGACGCCCAGGACCGCATCTTTGCGACCCAGTGCGGCGTCGAGGCGGCGCTGGGCTGCCTACGCGGCGAGTTTGGCTACATGATCGCCCTACGTGACGGCAAGATGTGCCACATGCCGCTCGAGGATGTCGCCGGCAAGCTCAAGTTTGTCGACCCCCAGAGCGATCTGGTGCGCGAGGCCAAGGCGTTGGGCATCAGCTTCGGCGACGAATAGCCTCGGCTGGAACCGCCCCCATCGGAGGTCCCAGGGCTTACCTCCCAAATCGTCCTCGGACATGTCAGGGCCCCGCTGCGCGCTTCGCGCGGCGGGGCCCTTCCGTCCTGCGGAAAGATTTGGGAGGTAAGCCCTGGGGCCTCCTGCGGTAACTAGGGAGGCCGAGGCTATTCGTCTTCTTGCTGCGGATGCCTAGGGTGGGGTGCAGCGTGCATTTTTGGGAGTTTTCAGCAGCCGTGGGTGCCTGCATACTGGATTTTGGGCGAAAAGCAGGCACTGTGGGCCGCATCCTGTAAAAAATGATCGGTCCTTGAGGCATTGGGGGTGGCGCGCGCAGACGTGGTGTAAGAGCGTCCTGAGGTCCGTCGCTGCAAGTCCCGATGTTACTCCTTCTTGAGACCGCGCCTCTCGACTATCTCGTCCACTATCTCCCTGGCGCGC
>CABUSD010000016.1:0-61180 GCA_902494165.1 uncultured Collinsella sp.
GCGCGCCAGGGAGATAGTGGACGAGATAGTCGAGAGGCGCGGTCTCAAGAAGGAGTAACATCGGGACTTGCAGCGACGGACCTCAGGACGCTCTTACACCACGTCTGCGCGCGCCACCGCGCATGGAAGGTATACACAAACGTTGAGCAGGCGCTCACGACCTTCGATTCCTATCGCACATGCACGCAATACCTTACCTACATCTATCAACAGGGCTGCACCCTGGGACAACTTGTCCAGGCAACCCGATAGAGCATACAAAACGCGGCCGCACGCCGCACAACCGAAAGGAAGACATATGAGCAAGATCGCAGTCGTCTACTGGAGCGGTACAGGCAACACCGAGGCCATGGCAAACTTCGTTGCCGAGGGCGCAACCGGTGCCGGCGCCGAGGCAGAGGTCATCTCCTGCGCCGACTTCTCCGCAGACAAGGCCGCCAGCTATGACGCCATTGCCTTCGGCTGCCCCGCCATGGGTTCCGAGGAGCTTGAGTATGACGAGTTCCAGCCTATGTGGGACGAGGTCAAGGAGACTCTCGGCGACAAGAAGGTCGTCCTCTTTGGCTCCTATTCGTGGGCCGAGGGCGAGTGGATGGACAACTGGAAGGCCGATGCCGACGAGGCAGGCGTCAACGTCGTCGATTCCGTCATTTGCTACGACGCCCCCGACGATGAGGGCGAAGCGGCCTGCAAGGCCCTGGGAGCGGAGCTGGCCTAACGAAGCCGTCAGAAAGTCGCAAGGCAACTGACAGCCGAGTACCGCACAACAACAGTCGCTCATACCCAAACAAAAACGGGGACCGGATACTATCCGGTCCCCATTTGTTATATCGACAACTTCGACGCGCCGCTACGAGATATTGCCCAAAAACGCCTTGGTGCGTTCGCTCTTGGGGTGGTCGAAGACCTCGCTCGGCGTACCCTCTTCCACAATGACGCCGCCGTCCATAAAGACGACGCGGTCGGCGACATCGCGGGCAAAGCCCATCTCATGCGTTACCACGATCATAGTCATACCGTCACGTGCTAGGTCGCGCATGACGCCCAATACATCGCGGACGAGCTCGGGGTCGAGCGCCGACGTGGCCTCGTCAAAGAGCATCACGTGCGGGTTCATCGACAGGGCGCGGGCGATGGCGACGCGCTGCTGCTGGCCGCCCGAAAGCTGACTCGGCATAAAATCAATGCGCTCGGCCAGGCCGACCTTGGTCAGCTCCTCGATGGCGATCTTCTCGGCCTCTTCCTTACTGCGCTTGAGCACCTTTTGCTGCGCAAGCATGACGTTCTTTTTGACCGACAGGTGCGGGAACAGGTTGAACTGCTGAAACACCATGCCCAAGTGCGTACGTACCTTATTGAGGTCGACGCCCTTGGCACACACATCCACGCCCTCAACGACAATCGAGCCGCTCGTGGGATGCTCCAGGCGATTGATGCAGCGAAGCATCGTCGACTTGCCCGAGCCCGAGGGGCCCAGGACCACAACGACCTCACCCTTGTGCACGTCCAGATCGATATCACGCAGAACCACGTTATCACCAAAAGCCTTTTGGAGGTTCTTGATGCTGACAACGACCTCGTTGGAATTCGTTTCACTCATGACAGGACCTCCTTACAGACCGGCGATATGATCGGCGGGCGTCGCGACAACCTGTCCGGCGCTCTTGGTGGGACGCTTCTTTTTGGTTTCGGCCGTCCCCAGAAGTCTCGCCTCAAGACCGCTCACCAAGCGCGCAAGCGGCAGGGTAATGACCAGATAGAACAGAGCGGCAACCACATACGGCGTGATGGAGCCCGTCGTGGCCACGATGGTGCGGGCGTTCATGACGATCTCAACGACACCCACGGCGGCAAGCAGCGACGTGTCCTTGTAGAGCAAGATAAACTCGCTGGTCAGCGTAGGCAGGACATTGCGGAACGTCTGCGGAATCATGACATAGAGCAGCGTCTGGAAGGCATTCATGCCCAGCGAGCGAGCAGCCTCGTTTTGGCCCTTGGGGATCGACTGAATACCGGCACGGAAGATCTCGCACAAGTACGCAGACGAGTTCATGGCCATGACGATAACACCCAGCACATAGTCGTCCACTTTGACACCGGCCAGCGGCAGACCGAAAAACGCGATATAGATCTGCAGGAACGCCGGCGTACCGCGAATGATATTCACATAGATGCCGGCAAGACAGCGCAGGATGCGCGACTTAGAGATGCGCATGAGCGACAGGGCAAAACCGAAGGGAATTGCCAGCGGAAACGCCACAAGCACGATCGAGAGCGACATAAGGAAGCCCTTGAAGACGATCGGCAGGCTCTGGACCAAAATGACCGGGTTCAGGAACAGGCGCAGGAACATATTGGAGTTCCACGCCTCGACCCACGGCTGCTCTTTAAGGTCAGCCAGGAAGTTATCGAAGGCCGTCACGCCCTTGATCTCCACCGACGGAATCTTGGAGATCTTCTTGGTCGACCCGTCGGCGAGCGTATAGGTGCCGCTAAAGGCCTCATCGCCGCCCTCGACGGGGAAGGTCACGCCGTAAACCTCGACACGGAAAAAGCCGCCGGCAGGCGCCGTCTCGCCAAAGTCAATCTTGAGCGTCTGGCCGTCAGCCTTGCACGTGGGCTTCATGGGCGTACGATCCATGAGGTCCTCGCCCGAGAGCATCGTCAATCGCGTGTCATCGGTACCAAACGTCGTGCCGTCGACAAACGTCAAGGAAAGACCGCTCAGCTCCTCGTCGGCATCGGCCTGAACTTCCCAGGTAATGCGCGTCTCGGTGCCGCCGACCACATCGCTGCCCGAACCGGTGTTGGGTCGGGCGGTAATCTTTGCGGTCTCAAGCGCCTGAGCGGTCGTGGGCGCATATGCCCCCGCGCACACCAGCGCGAGCGCCACGGCCATGACGCAGGCTAGCTTTTGGAGCAAGGCGGACAGTGGAAAACGCTGCTCCGCGGCCCCTTTGTTCAGTCGAGACAAGGTGGCTCCTATCGTAGAAGTTGCCGGCAAAACGAGACGGAAACGCTCTCCGTCAAGAGAAGCGCAAAGGCCCTCTCCGCAAAACGGAAAGGGCCCGCGCGCAATCAAGTAGTTATTTTACTTGATATTGTACTTAGCCATGAGGGCGTCGACGGTACCGTCGTCGGTCAGGTCCTTGATGGCCTGGTTGATGTCGTCCTTGAGCTTGGTGTTGCCCTGGTTGATGGCGATGGCGTACTCCTCGCCGGTGCTGATCTGCTTGATGGTCTGGCAGGTGTTGAACTGCTCGGCGGTCAGCTGGCTGGCAACGGAGCGGTTGGTGACTACGGCGTCGCCCTTATCGGACTGCAGGGCGCTGAAGCACTCGGTGGCGTCCTTGTAGGGGACGATCTTGGCCTTCGGGAAGTTCTCCTGGGCAAAGGCCTCGGCGGTCGAGCCAGACTGGACGATGATGGTAGCGTCGGAGTTGTTGAGCTTCTCGCTGAAGTTATCGGCCGTGATGTCGGTGTTATCGACCTTGGTCACGATAGCCTGATCGTCCATGTAGTAGGAATCAGAGAAAGTGACTTCCTTCTCACGCTCGGGCGTGTCGGTGATAGCCGCGATGGAAACGTCATACTTGGCGCCCGAAGCGACGCCCGGAACCAGCGTGTCAAAGTCATTGTTGACATACTCGACATCCAGGCCCAGCTTGTCACCGATAGCCTTGATGAGCTCAAGGTCAAAGCCCTGGTAGTCGCCGTTGTCATCCTTGTACTCAAACGGCGCGTACTCGGCAGAGGTGCCGACGGTCAGCGTGCCGTCCTTGACGAGCGCGTACTCCTTGGAGCCGTCGACCTTCTCGACCTTAGCGTCGTCAGAGCTGCTGGAACCGGCATCAGAACCAGAGGTGGCGTTGGACGAACCGCAGCCCGTCAGAGCAAGGGCGAGCGCCATAGCGCCCGTGGCGGCAAATGCGCCAAGCTTCTTCAGCTTCATAATCAGTCTCCTTCCGGTGACCTCGTTTGATTCAGAGGTCTGCAAAAACTGTTGGCTATTATGCACCCGGAATTACGAATCTGCAATGAGAAAACTGATTGAAACAAACCCATAACGTGAATAGAATACTCTACTTTGTGACAGTCATTACTGCTGCAATGACCTTAATAGTCTAATTTCAGCTGCATAACCTGCAAGTTCGTTCGGAGTCTCCAAAATAAACGGCAGCGAACGCAAACGGCCATTCGATACAATATTCTGCATAACCTGCATACCGCCACCAAATTCCTCGCTGCCAAGGTATCCCTTGCCGATGCACTCGTGACGATCTTTATGGGCGCCACAAGAGTTCTTGGAGTCATTGATATGCACGGCGCGCAGGCGCTCGATACCCACCACACGATCGAACTCGTCGAGTACGCCGTCCAGATCATGGATGATGTCGTAGCCGGCATCGCTCACATGGCAGGTATCCAAACAAACGCCCAGCTTGGCCGACAGCTCGGGGCGCTTGCCGGCAACACCCTCAATGATGAGCGCCAGTTCCTCAAAGCTACGACCCACCTCGGTGCCCTTGCCCGCCATGGTCTCGAGCAATACCGTCGTCTGCTGCCCCTCAAACATCACCTGGCACAGCGTGTCGACAATCATCTGAATGCCGGCGTCTGCCCCCTGTCCCACATGCGCGCCAGGATGGAAGTTGTAGTAGTTGCCGGGCAGCGCTTCCAGACGCTGCAAATCTTCCGCCATAGCCTCCAAGGCAAACTCGCGCGCCCGCTCCTTAGCGGAGCAGGGGTTATAGGTATACGGGGCATGCGCCACCAGCGGTCCAAAGTCGTTTTGCGCCATAAGCTCGCGCAGAGCCGCCACGTCATCCATGTCAAGGTCTTTTGCCTTGCCACCGCGCGGGTTGCGCGTAAAAAATGCAAAGGTATTGGCGCCAATGGACAACGCCGTCTCCCCCATTGCCCGATAGCCCTTCGTCGTCGAAAGATGACACCCGATCGTCAGCATCTCCAACTCCCCCTCATCAGTTGCGGTGAAATACGGTCTATTGGTGCCATATTTTGGCGCAAACAGACCGTATTCCACCGCAAGTTATAAAAGGGGCATCAGGGGAAAAGGCCTCCAAGGCATTCCAGGCGTTGGCGCCATGCCCCCACGCCCTAAAGTTCCAAGCGAATCGCATCGATGATGTGCGCACAGCGCTGTGTGGCGGCTAGGGACATGATGGGGCTTTCGAGTTTCCCCGCCTGAATGAGCCGCGCCGCATGCGACACCTCACCGTAAAAATCATCGACCTCAAATGGTGCATCGATTTCGAGTGCTCGACCGTCGGAGTACTTCACATGGGCGAGCTCGGGGCGATGAAGACGCTCGATTTCCAACGAGCCCCGCTCACAGGCAATCGTTAAGCGGCTTTCATATGCTGCTTTGCCGTCGCACACCATATGAATGGGTATACCGCCGACGCTCATATGGATCTCGTCGGCCCAATCGACACGGCCGCCTGATACGTCACGCCAGCGAACTTCACGGGACGAAACCTCGCACGCGCCCGCGAGCAAATCCTCAAACCAACCGACCGCATAACAGCCCATGTCATATAGACAGCCGCCCTGCAGCGGATCAAGCAGATAGCCCGAAGGAGACTCGCCGTAATCGAGCTTTTGCACGCTTTCAATCGAGACGATACGGCCAAGCTCACCCGACGCAAGCAAGTCTTTCACGCGAGTGCGCATCGGGCAAAACCGATTCTTCATCGCCTCCATAAACAGCACGCCGCGCTCGCGAGAGGTGGAGGCAATCGAGAGAGCCTCTTCCTCACTCAAAACGGCCGGCTTTTCGCACAGCACGGCCTTTCCGGCGCACAGCGCGCGACAGGCCCAACGCGTATGCATGCCATGCGGAAGAGCCAAGTAAATTGCGTCGACATCGGGGTCGGCAATCAGCGCGTCATAAGCCGCATCGCCGTTATCGTCGACCGAGGCATGGCCATGCGCAGCATCAATCGAAAACGCTCGGCAAAATTCCTCGACATGTGCAGGAGTGCGGCCGGCCGCAGCCACCAGCCGTGCCCCGTCGACCTTCTTGAGCGACGATGCAAATCGATGAGAAATGTGCCCAGCGCCCAAAATGCCCCAACGAACCTCACGCGAATCATCCCATGAATCCCGATGGCCCACGACAGCCCCCTTCAGTTGCGGTGGAATAGTCCCTGTTTAAGCCCTATTCTGCCGCAAGCAGGAACTATTCCAGCGCAAGTTATAAAAGGGTCACGAGGAGCGCGTTTTGCCGAAGGCCTTAAGCACTGCCGTCACGGGGCCAGGCTGGAAACGTCGGCGCACGTCATCGAGACGCTCGGGGATATCGATATGCTGTGGGCAGTGGCGCGCGCATTTGCCGCACTTGACGCAATTGCTCACCAGCTTGGCCTCGCTTGTGCGCACCGCGCTCGCCGTAAAGTACTGCGATAGACCCGTAAACCAGCTGTGCGCATAGCTTGCGTTGTAGGCGGCAAAACATCCAGGGATATTGATGCCTTTAGGGCACGGCATGCAATAGCCGCATCCCGTGCAGGGCACGCGATTCGATTTTTCAAACTCATCCAGCACGTGCGCGATCGTGTCGAGCTGGTTGGCAGTCATCGAATCCGGCAGGGCCCGATCGGCCAACACCGCGTTCTCATCCACCTGCGCGATATCGGTCATACCCGAAAGCAGCATCGTCACCTGAGGATGATTCCAGACCCACGAAAGACCCCAGGCGGCAGGAGTGCGCAAATGCGGGTCACGGGCACTATCGAGCACAGCGCGGGCCCGTGGCGGCAGCTTGCCCGCTAAACGCCCGCCCAGCAGTGGCTCCATCACAAACACCGCGAGGCCTCGCTCGGCGGCGGCCATGAGCCCCGCTGTTCCCGCCTGATATCGCTCTCCAGCGTAATTGTACTGGATCTGGCAAAAGTCCCACTCATATGCATCGAGCATCGTCAGGAAATCCGCCGCGCTGCCGTGGTACGAAAAACCAATCTGGCGAATGCGCCCCGCCGCCTTTTGACGCGCGATCCAGTCCTCGATGCCCAACGCCACCACACGTTCCCACTGGGCGGGCGAGGTAATGTTGTGCATGAGGTAATAGTCGATATGGTCGGTCCGCAGGCGGCGCAGTTGCTCGTCGAAGAACCGGTCGAAATCCTCCGCGCATTTGCACGAAGCATGCGGCAGCTTGGTTGCGAGCAAAACCTGGTCGCGCAAGCCCAGGCGCTCAAGCGACGCACCCACACAAGCCTCGTTGCCGGGATAGAGATAGGCCGTGTCCAGGTAGTTAATCCCCTGCTCCACCGCACGGGAGATGATGGCGTCGGCAGTCTTCGCATCCGGGCGTCCCGGCGCACCGGGAAACCTCATGCAGCCCAGCCCCAACGCCGAGATACGGTTGCCGCTTTTGGGGTCAACGCGATATTGCACGGCCCCTCCCCTCCCATCGAAGCCCTGACAAGGCGAAACAAACCCGTCACGTCATCGAAACACATCGGAATCGCAATTGAGAACGTATCGTAACGCAGCAGAAATCAGGCCGTCACGGCACCGCTTTAACATCAGCAAAAAGCCGGATGAAAGGAGACGAGCGTGACCACACGCGAGGACGCCTACCCCTACCCCGGCGAACAATACATCCTCTCGGTCGACCGCTATCAGATCGAGGTCATGGACCATCTAGACGAGCTTCCCGCCACGGGCGCCGTCATCTTCTGCACCTTCCCTAAGGTCCGTGATGGTGTCGGATACCCCGCGCGCGTTTTTGCGGTCTGCCCCGCGGCATAAGCGCACTGCGCAATAGTTTCTTTTTCACAACAGCAGCCCCGCGCGCCCACCAAACGCCCCGACGACATACAATCCATCAGGCGCCCCATATGCGGGCGCCTTTTATATGGGGAGATGATTCATATGCAGATCAACAAGGTCGCCTTTATCGGCAAGGGCGGCGTCGGCCTGCTCTACGGCAGCATGATTGCCAAGGCCCTCGGCAACGACGCCGTCGAATACGTCATGGACGACGCTCGCTTTGAGCGCCATGCGAACGACGCGCTCACCGTCAACGGCAAGCCCTGCGATCTCACGTCCGTCCGCGCCAGCGAGGCGACACCCGCCGATCTGGTCATCCTGACGGTCAAGACCACCGGTCTCGACCAAGCACTCAAGACTATGGAGCGTGTCGTGGGACCCAACACGCTCATCGCCTCGCTGTGCAACGGCATTACGAGCGAGCAAAAGATTGCCGAACGCTTTGGCTGGGAGCATACCGTTCTTGGTATCTGCCAGGGCATGGACGCCGTGTTCCTCAACGGCGCGCTCACCTTTACCAATGCGGGCGAGATTCGCTTTGGCGCGGCAGCGGGCACCGACCCCGCGACTGTCGCCGCTATCGACGAGCTCTATACGCGCTGCGGCATCGCCCATACCGTCGAGGACGACATCGCCCACCGCATGTGGGCCAAACTCATGCTCAACGACGGCATCAACCAGACCTGCATGGCCTACGGCGGGACCTACGGAAGCGCCACGGAGCCGGGCTCCGAGCAGCGCCGCTGTTTTGTCTCCGCCATGCGCGAGGCGCTTGCGGTTGCCAACGCCGAGGGCGTTGAGCTGACCGAGGCAGACCTGACGCAAATGGTGCACCTCATCGAGGGAATCGACCCCACCGGTATGCCCTCGATGGCGCAGGACCGCATCGCACAACGAAAAACCGAAGTCGAGGAGTTCGCGGGCACCATTTGCCGCCTGGCCGCCAAACACGATATCCAAGTGCCGCAAAACGATTGGCTCTACCAGAGGATTCGCGAAATAGAAGGCAGCTGGTAGTGCTCGGCATACTGCAGCCAACAGATCCAATGGTAAAGCCGCCGCAAGGGGCACTCCCCTCGCGGCGGCTTCCTTTTTCATCTTTGACCAAAAATCAGCTTCACAACGGTTAGAGCTGCGACTCCGACGCCTGGCCCTCATCGTCGCGACAAAGGGCTACACCCGCACTTCCCAGCAGCGCGGCCGCGATCAACACGCCAACCACGATAGAGGCAGCCCCACAAGACCCCTGCATACCCGCGACGAGCGCGGCCGTAGGACCAAGGCAACCAAGCATCAACGCGACGGCGGCAACGGCAATATCTCGAGCATTCACAAGACCACTTCCTCCAAGAGAAAGACCTTATTTCTCAAGAACCAGTGTGCCCCGCATCCATACGCCCAGCGTACCGCCACGGTAAGGGCTCTGTTAACTCAAACGCATACATAGAACGGACGTCCTTACGTTGCCCTAAAGCTCGGTAAAGACGCCCGTCCGCCAAATATCCGTGATGCAGAAAAATTACCAACCGGTGTAGTAGTCGGTGGTTCCGGCAGCGCAACCGGAGTCATAGACCTTGCACTCGCCCTTGGAGCCCGTAAAGGTCGAGCCCTGGGCCATATCGCCCGCGGCAACAACGTAATAGCCGTCGGAATCGCGCCAGAAGCCCTCAGAATCCTGAGTCCATTCGCCCGTGCGATAGTGATAAAGCACATTGCTGCTGTAATAGGTCTCGCGGCGCCCGTTGTAGTTATTGACACCCGCAGAGCGCGTCAGGCCCGATCCGTTCGCGTAGGACGCGGCAGACGCGTAGGACGGAGTGAAACCGGCGTTGTAGTACGAAGCCTGGGTGGCCTCGGCGGCCTCCGCCTCGGCGGCGGCCGCCTCGAGCGCTTCGCGCTTGGCATCCTCAAGCGCGGTGCGCAGCTCATCGAGCTCGGTCGACTTGGCGTCGACCTCCCCCATCGTCAACAGGCTGCCCGCACCGTCGATGCAACCCTGCAACACAGCGCGCTCGTCATCGGTAGCATAGTCGCCATACATATTCATAATGATCTGAGCACGCATCTCAAGGGAATCGCGCTTGGCCTCCATCGAGGCGTTCCACTCCTGCATGGAACCATAACCATCGCCGCGATAGTCAACGGGCTGTACCAGCGTCGTCTCGGACGGCGTAGATCCAACCGTATCGGACAGTGTTGCGGCGTGGGCATCAGTTGCACCAGCGCCCGCCAAAAGTGCCACGGCCAGAGCGGCGGAAAGGGCGGCGGCTTTCGGTTTTCGTGAATCGATCCTCATGTAGCTGGAAACCTCCGTAGTGCGTTTTTGCTGCGTTTGAGCTGCGTGTGATTCGATCGCGCTGCATAGTACCCCGAGCAAATCGCGACCTGCGGTTTTACTCAAAAGGCGCACGTCAATTGCGTAAAACTCACATCCTCTCAACAGGAGTTTTTCACAACTCGAATGCATAAAGCGTGTTAAAAACCATGTTTTTGCACCCGCTCTATGCAAAAAAGGCGCCTGTGCAACCATTGTTCGCACAGGCGCCTTGAGCAGGCATTTTATGCAGTTATACCTATCGAGTCGCAAGGGATCCTTGCACAAGTCGCCTTACTCGTCCAGCGCGGCGAAGGCCTGCTTCAGATCCCAAATGATATCCTCGGCGTTCTCGGTACCGATGGAAAGACGGATCGTGGAGGGCGTGATGTTCTGCTCGGCGAGCTCCTCGGCAGAGAGCTGGGAGTGCGTGGTGGTAGCCGGGTGCACGACGAGCGACTTGACGTCGGCCACGTTGGCGAGCAGCGAGAAGACCTGCAGATGATCGATGAACTTCCAAGCCGCCTCCTGGCCATCCTTAATCTCAAAGGTAAAGATCGAGGCACCGCCGTTGGGGAAATACTTCTGATAGAGCTCGTGATCGGGGTGCCCAGGCAGGCTCGGGTGGTTCACCTTGGCGACATGGCTGTCACCAGCCAGGAACTCAACGACCTTCTTGGTGTTCTCAACATGACGGTCAACGCGCAGCGACAGAGTCTCGGTGCCCTGGAGCAGGACCCAGGCGTTGAACGGGCTGATGCAGGCGCCCTCGTCACGCAGCAGGATAGCGCGGACATAGGTTGCGAAGGCGGCGGGACCGGCAGCCTCGGCAAACGAAACGCCGTGGTAGGAGGGGTTGGGCTCGGCGATCTGGGCGTACTTTCCGCTCGCCTTCCAATCGAAGTTACCGCCGTCGACGATCACACCGCCCAGCGAGGTGCCGTGGCCGCCGATGAACTTGGTTGCGGAGTGGACGACGATGTTGGCACCATGCTCCAGCGGACGGAACAGATACGGGGTGCCGAAGGTGTTGTCGACGACAACCGGCAGACCGTGCTTCTTGGCGATCTCGGAGATGGCGTCGATGTTGGGGATGTCGGAGTTGGGGTTGCCGAGCGTCTCGAGATAGATGACCGTGGTGTTGTCCTTGATGGCACCCTCGACCTCTTCAAGGTTATGGGCATCGACAAACGTGGTCTCGACGCCAAACTGGGAGAGCGTATGCTCCAGCAGGTTGTAGGAGCCACCGTAGATGGTCTTCTGAGCCACCACGTGGTCACCGGCCTGGGCAAGAGCCTGCAGGGTATAGGTGATGGCAGCAGCACCGGAGGCGACGGCAAGACCTGCCACGCCACCCTCGAGGGCGGCGATACGGTCCTCGAAGACGCCCTGGGTGGAGTTGGTCAGACGGCCGTAGATGTTACCGGCGTCGGCAAGACCAAAGCGGTCGGCGGCGTGCTGGGAGTTGCGGAACACATAGCTCGTGGTCTGGTAGATAGGCACGGCGCGGGAGTCGGATGCAGGATCGGCGCTCTCCTGGCCAACGTGCAGCTGCAGGGTATCGAAACCAAAGGTGTGCTCGGGGTTGTTGATAAACTGGCTCATGATGATCTCCTTGATCGAACAAAAGTAATAAGAGTAAGAGAAGTGAGTCGCTGTCTCCTGATCACGCCGACGGGCGCAAACAGGAGCCCGGCATTCGTCTTGGTAAGCAATTCATATGCGGGCCTCCTTTCGCATCCCGGTTCCGTAGTTGGCTTAATTACCTACCGTCTTTGTGTGTTTTGAATAGTACGAGCATTGTTTTCCTCGGTCAATCACTTTAAAGCGCTAACCTGTTATCGGTTTTATAGATAACACTCGAAAGGACGGGCGCCGATGACCCTCCAACAGCTTCGCTTTTTGATCGCCGTGGCAGAGTCCGGTTCGATCAACGCCGCAGCCCAGCGCCTCTATACGGCACAGTCCAATATCTCCAATGCCGTCAAAAGCCTGGAGCAGGAACTTCATATCGAAATCTTTACGCGCTCCAGCCGCGGTGTTGCACTCACCAACGACGGCACCGAGCTTTTGGGTTATGCACGCCAGGTCGTAGAGCAGGCCGACATGCTCGAGGCCCGCTACGAGGACGGCGGTACCCCGCAAGCCCGCCTCGCCATTTCCGCCCAACACTACGCCTTTTCGGTCGAGGCCTTTGTCAACGTAGTCGAGCGCTGCCGCGACAGCAAGTTCGAGTTCATCATGCGCGAGACCACCACAGCGCAGATTATCGACGACGTGCGCGCGTTTCGCAGCGATATCGGCATCCTCTATCTGGATGACTTTAATACCCGTGTCTTGCAGAAGGCCTTTACCGATGCCCGAGCGAGCTTTCATCCCCTCTTTGATGCAAAAGTCCACGTGTTCGTCAGCGAACGCCACCCGCTCGCACGCCGTTCGCAGCTGTCCCTTGCCGACCTCACGCCCTATACGCGCTACAGCTTTGAGCAAGGCACCTCGAACTCCTTCTATTACGCCGAGGAACCGTTTAGCTATATTCCCTGCAACCGCAATATCCGCGTATCCGACCGCGGGACGCTCACCAACCTGCTTATCACCTCGAACGGCTATGCGCTGTCGACCGGCGTACTCTCCAGCGAAATGCAGTGGGGCATGGCCTCGATCCCCCTGGCAGACGCCCCGACGATGCATGTGGGCTACATCATGCATGACGACCGCAAGCCCTCTCCCCTCTTGCAGCAATACCTCGACGAGCTCAACCGCATCATCCATGCCAACCAACTGTCGGAAGACGGGGTAGAAATCGTAGATTGCTAGCCCCCGGCGGGCATGGCGCTACAATGGTCACTCACGCGAAACGTACCCAACGAAAGGAACCATGTGAAGGTCATCATCTATACCGACGGCTCGGCCCGATCAAATCCGGGACGCGGCGGCTACGGCGCCGTGCTCAAATACACCAACCCCGCCGGCAAGACCTTCACCTCCGAGCTTTCGCGCGGCTACGCCAAGACCACCAACAACCGCATGGAGCTCATAGCCGTTATCGTGGCACTCGAGGCGCTCAACCGCCCCTGCGACGTCGAAGTCCATTCCGATTCGCAGTACGTCGTTAACGCCTTCAACAAGCACTGGATTGACGGATGGAAAAAACGCGGCTGGAAGACCGCCAACAAGCAGCCCGTCAAGAACCGCGATCTGTGGGAGCGCCTACTCACCGCAAAGAGCAAGCACAAGGTTGAGTTCATCTGGGTTAAGGGTCACGCCGGCCATGAGCTCAACGAGCGCTGCGACGAGCTCGCCACCACGGCGGCCGACGGCAGCAACCTCGATATCGACACCGGCTTTAACGAGAGCGACCTGTAACGGCGTTTTCGTACGCTATTTCCTGCCCCTTCGCGCTACACTCATCCTGTAAACCGAACGGCACGAGGGGGATACATGCTGCGTATAGCGACCATCGGCACATCCATGATTACCGACGACTTTATCCAGGTCGTCAACGCCAACGACCAAGCCGCGTTTGTGGGCACGCTCTCGCGCGATGCCAATCGCGGTGCTGCCTTTACCGCCGAGCGCGGTGGCGAGCGAAACTTTACTTCACTCGATGAGCTCGCGGCAGCCGCCGACGTCGACGCCGTCTATATCGGCAGCCCCAACGCACTTCACTACGAGCAGGCCCTTGCCTGCATCGCCGGTGGCAAGCACGTCATCGTCGAGAAGCCCTTCTGCGCCACCGAGGCGCAAGCGCTGGAAGTCTTCCGCGCTGCCGAGGCAGCAGGTGTCGTGGCCCTCGAGGCCATGCGTCCCCTCCACGATCCCGCCTTCCACGCCATCGAGGACGCCCTGGGTGAGATCGCCCCCATCCGCCGCGCCTCATTGCGCTTTGGAAAATATTCCTCGCGCTACAACGAGATTCTCGCGGGACGCGCCACCAATATCTTCGACTGCAATATGGCCTCGGGTTCCCTCATGGATATTGGCGTCTACACCGTCGAGCCCATGGTCGAGATTTTCGGCATGCCCTCCGGCCTTACGAGCATGACCACCCTGCTCGATCCCACCACGCGACAGCTCACGCACGGCCCCATCGACGGCTGCGGTTCCATCCTCGCCAGCTACGGCGGTGGCCGTATCTCCGTCGAGCTCGCGCACTCCAAAATTACGAATGACCTGCTGCCCTCGCAGATCGAAGGCGAGCGTGGCACTATCCAGATCGACCATCTGTCCACGCCCCGCAACGTCCGCATCGACTATCGCGGCGACGTCGTACGCGGCTCGGCGACCGAGGCGCCGCGCGAACAGGGCGACAACGGCCGCGTGCTCGACCTGCCCAAATCGAGCAACACTATGGAATACGAACTCACAGACTTCATCACCGCCATCGGCGGCATCGATAACGTCAAGGAAGAGATTTGGGAGACCCCGGCGGGACGCCACGAGCTTGGCCACTACCGCGATGTCACACTCGTCTCACTACGCATCATGGATGCCGTGCGCCAGCAGGCCGGCATTACCTTCCCGGCCGACGCAGGCAAGCAGGCATAGCGATGGGCCTCTTCGATACGTTCTTCTCCAGCGTCACCGGCGGCAGTCGAGAGCCTCAAAAACCATCAAACGTCGAGCTCGAGCTGCGCCGCAGGCTTACTGTGCTCGCAAGCGACGAGGCCACTCAAGACACTCCCCTGCGCTATTTCCTGCGCTGGGAGGGGCAAGTCCAAGGCGTTGGTTTTCGCTTTACCAACACCAACCTCGCGCAGGCACGCGCACTCACCGGCTGGGTGCGTAACATGGAAGACGGCTCAGTCGAGATGGAGATACAGGGAGCTCCGGCAAATATCCTATCTCATCTCGAGGCGCTTCATGCCTCCTACGAGCGCATGGGAACGCGTTTTCGCCTCATAGACGCTCAGGCCCGAGCCCCACTTGCCAATGAAGACGGTTTCAGTCCTCATTATTAGTATTGTGTGCTAAATACGGTATCATTTACCTACGACCGTTGATAGAAAAGAGGCGAGGCGCATGGCGGTGCAAAGAAGGAATACCAGGCAGCGAAAGCTGGTTCTTGACGCCGTGCGCCAAAGCTATAACCATCCCACCGCCGACGAAATCTACAACGCCGTGCGCGCGCAGGATGACAAAATCAGCCGCGGTACGGTCTACCGCAATCTCAATCTCTTGGCCGACGCCGGCGAGATCCTCTCCATCAAGACGCCGGGCGGCAGCCGCTTCGATCGCACGATCGAGCCGCATGCGCATATCATCTGCACCTCGTGCAGCCGCGTCATCGACGTACCGCTCCCCTTCGATGCCCAGCTCGACGCCAAAGCGTCCGAGCAAATCGGCTGGCACGTCACGTCGCACTACACCATCTTCGAGGGTCTCTGCCCCGACTGCCGGTAGATGTTCGGGACATGCCTTAAAATCCACCTTTCCGCGCTTTGCAGCAAACAGTACATTTCTAGGCATGTCCCGAAAACCTACTCGGCGAGCAGGCGGTGCAGTTCTTCTTCGACCGTGTGCACGTAACGGACGCGATCGTTGATACCGCGCATGGTGGGGTTGCAGCTCTCCATCAGATAGGGATGGCCCACGACGTTGAGCATGTCGCGATCGTTCTCATTGTCGCCAAATGCCATCATCTCATCGGGCGAAATCCCCAGGACACGACCGTAATCGACAAGCGCGGAGCCCTTGCCCGAACCGAAACCGATAAGGTCCGTCCATGCGGTTCCTGACGTCATCACATCGACACGGTCGCCAAAGAGGCGCTCGAAATACTCCCGGGCCGCCGGATAATCCACCTCGGGCGTCTGGAAGCCAATCTTAATGACATCCTCGTCGATGTCCTCGGGACGGTCGACCACCGCCACATCGCAGTGGACCACATAGCGCAAATGGTCGACGAACGCATCGTTGCCGCTCATGGTGTAGATGTGCCCCTCACACGAAAGGGTCATGTCGGTATGGGGATACGCAACCACGGTATTCGCGATAACCATAGCAAGGCTACGCTCCATGGAACGCTTGACGACGGCACGCCCCTCGCTCATCACCAGGGTTCCGTTTTCGCATACATAGGCGAGCTCATCGGCCACCGGGGCAAACAGGTAGCGCAAGCTCGCATATTGACGGCCACTCGCCGGCATAAACACGATACCACGACGATGCAGCTCATCGATAAGCTCAAAGGCCTCGGAACGCAGCTCGCGCTCCCCCGGATGCAGCAACGTGCCGTCCAAATCGCATGCAATCAGTTTGATTCCCTCAAGACCCATATGCTTCCCCCAAAGCCTCATATCAACAGCAAGACGGACCTTGATCGGTCGCCCCTCAAGGCCCGTCTTGCGCATACGCGCGCTTAGCCGCGCGCCTTTTTTACGATGGTAAAGTCGGGAGCCATGCTCACGACGACCTCCGCCGCACTCGACGCAAAGCGCCGGTCCGCATCGAGTTCACGGGTAACCAGCGAGAGCCGAACACCCTCGACACCCCGGAGCATGCGGCCCAAAACAGGCTGCACCGGCGTATACATGCGCACAGTATGCTCGTCCGAGTCGCCCCGGAAGAGCGGCGCATGCATGTTGCCGATCTCCCAGCACGAATGCGCGAGCGCAATCGGGTCCATGCGGTCAACTTCGACCAAATAAACCTCGGCGCTGCGCAAGCGCACGACAACCGCCACGGGCACCATGCCCGAACGGTCAATGGCGAGCACGTCGCCGTCGGCAAGACGACCGCCGTCGGCAGTATCCAGCCGAACATCGACCGTGCGCCCCAGCTCCGTCACGCCCACAAACGCGTATACATCAGCCTGGTCCCAATCGAGCAGCAGATCGTCAACTTCAAAGACGCCGCCCAACTTCCGGCGAAGCAGGAGTTCATAGGACGGATCGTTGAGATTTCCCAAGCATGTCGTCGAAACCAAGCGTTCAGGCATACTCTAACCCTCGACCTCGACGAGCTCGATATCAAAGTTGAGGTCCTTACCGGCCAGCTCGTGGTTGGCGTCGAGCGTCACGGCCTCGGGCGTTACATCGATGACCACGGCGGGGACGGGCATACCGCTCGGCGTGGACAAGAAGAGCTTCATGCCCTTCTCAATCTGCTCGATGTTGGGAACCTGTTCGGCCGGGAAGGTCAGAACCATCTCGGGATTGTGCTCGCCGTAGGCATCGGCAGCAGGAATGTGCACGGTCTTCTTCTCACCCACCTGCATGTCGACAACAGCGGCGTCGAAGCCCTTGATCATCTGGCCGGCGCCGCAGGTGAACTCCAGCGGCTCACCGCGATCGTAGGAGCTATCGAACTGCGTGCCGTCGTCGAGCGTGCCGCGATAATGAGTCTTGACCTTCTTGCCCTGGTTGGACATGGAAACCTCCGTGATAAGGGCGGCGCACAACACGGGCCGCCATGAACATATGGCGCTAACTATACCCTAGTCATACAATTTGAAGACAGTTTGCAAAGAAACGCTGCAACCGGAGGAACCATGGCATATCCCGTATTTGACCTACACTGCGACACCGCCGACCGAATCGGCTGGGCCACGCTCGATCTCGACCTGCGCTTTACCGCCGGCACCGACGGTTATTTCCCCGGCGACGAAACGCATCCGCAAGATTTCGACCTCATCGAGGGTAACGCCTGTGCCATCTCGCTCGCAAAGATCGGCAACACGCCGTGGGCACAGTGCTTCGCCACGTTTGTCCCCGACGAGATTCCCACCGCCCACGCCGCGCGCTTCCAGGCGCAGATCATGGCGCATATGAGCGGCCAGGCAATGCTCAACCACGACCGTATGGTCAACGTGCGCAGCGCCGCAGACATTCGCCCCGCGCTCAAGGACGGCAAGGTCGCTTGCATCCACACCATCGAAAACGCCACGTTCTTTGCCGAGGACCCCGCGCTGATCGAAGTGCTCAAGAGCTTGGGCGTGCTTATGTCGTCACTCAGCTGGAATGCGCAGGGGCCGCTCGCGAGCGGCCACGACACCCACGCCGGCCTCACCGGCGCCGGCATCGAGGCACTTACGCAGATGGAGCACGCCGGCATGGTACTCGACGTCTCCCACCTCAACGATGAGTGCTTTGACGAGGTTGTCGCCCACGCCACGCGTCCCTTCGTCGCCAGCCACTCCAACTCCCGTGCGGTTTGCGGCGTCAAACGCAACCTTACCGACGACCAGTTCCGCACCATTCGCGACATGGGCGGTATCGTCGGCCTCAACTACTGCAGCGAGTTCCTTTCCAACGACGCAACCGACAAGACCGCCGCAGACGTCACCTTCGACCAGCTAGCGGCACATATCGAGCACTGGCTCGACCTGGGCGGCGAGGACGTCATCGCACTCGGCGGCGACTGGGACGGTGCCACGGTGCCCGCTTTCCTCTCCGATGCCAGCAAGATGCCCGAGTTCCAGAACATGCTTTCCAAGCATTTTGGCAAGACCGTGATGCAAAAGCTCTGCAGCGACAACGCGCTTGCCTTCTTTGAGCGTTATTAATTTCACATCCCTTGAGCAGGTCGGCATGCCGAACGGTTGACATGCCGGCCCGTCCCCAATCTGAAGGACCGCTTTTGACGCAGCAGTTTACGATTTCCGTATCCCGACCGCATGGGACGCCCATCCCCGTCGTCGTTACCAAAAAGCGCGTCAAGAACTTCAACCTACGCGTCACATCGAGCGGTGAGGTCCACGCCAGCGCACCGCTCGGCGCCAGTCGCGAGCGCATCGAAGCGTTTGTGAAGCGCAACAGCGCCTGGATTATCAGCCGGCTTGCCCAGCGCGAGCAACGTCAGGCGACGGCACGAGAGCCGCTCAGCCCCTCGTCCATCATTGCGCTTTGGGGCAAGCCCATCACGGTACAGGACGCACTCGATCACAACTTTGCATCACCCGCACCGCGGCCCAAGCAGGCCACCTTCGCAAGTTTTATGGGTGCCGACGAGCCAGACGAACGTCCGCAGGCCAAGTGGAATGCGACCCTCGACGGCTTAACGCCCAGTGAGATCCAAGCCCATATTGACCAGCTCTATACGTCCGAAGTCACATCGGCGCTGCGTGATATGGTGCACGCATACGAAATCGCAATGGGTGTCGCCGTTTCCCGCGTTTCCGTGCGCAGCATGAAAACGCGCTGGGGATCATGCACGCCCAAAACCGGCGCCATTCGCATCGCACGAGAACTTGCCGCCTACCCCGTCGAGTGCCTTGACATGGTTGTCGCCCACGAGCTCGTCCACTTGCTCGAGCCAAGCCACAATCAGCGGTTTCACGCCCTGCTCGACACGTACTGCCCCAACAATAGAGCACTGTCCCAGCGGCTCAAGCAGCCACCCATAGAGACATATTAGAACCGGTTAGCGCACGCGCTCGATCTCGACACCGCAGCTTGCCAGGGGAAGACCGACGGGCGCCCAAGGCTTATCGAGCTTAACGCGCACGCCAAGCAGCAAGGGGTAACGACGCAGCAGCATCGAGGCCACACCCTCAGCTGCAGCCTCGATGAGCTTAAACGTATGCTCGCGCAGATAGCCATCGACATCGTGGCACACCGAGCCATAGTCAATCGAGGCGTCCAGGTTATCGTGCTCCCCCGCTGCACGCAGGTCGGCATAGAGTACCAAGGACACGATGAACTTCTGGCCCAGCGCGTTCTCTTCGGGATACACGCCATGGTTAGCAAAAACCTCAAGACCTTCAACGGTGATGCGGTCGGCATGGCGAAGGTCGTCATAGCTCACGTGGGGCACCGCCGTTGCGGTGGATATTTCGCCCCTTCCACGGCGGGCGAGCTCGGCGCCTTCAGTCTTGGTTGCATTCTCGGGCAGTTTCTTGTTGCTCATCGCGATCGTCTCCTTCGTTTAGAACCCCGACCGCGCAAACTAACTACACGCGAATCGACAGGTTCTTTTTATCATCGCTCCAGTTGCAAGCATTGCGCGCGGGGCATGCAAAGCAGGCGCGCGACGCTTTGTCGGCTGCATAGAGCAGACGCTCAAGCGGTTGGCTGTTCACGCGCAGCTTTCGATGGCCCAGAATGGCCGTCTTAATGGCTGCGGCATCGGCCGGCTCAAACGCCACGTCATCGGGCATGCCGCCGAGAATCGCATCAGCGACGCGTTCGCTTGCAACATCATGGGATATACCCGATTCATACTGTTCATCTTTGCCGATATCGTGAAGAAGTGCCGTGGCGTAGATGACCTCGCGGTCAAATTCGAGCTGCTCCTCGAGATTCTTGATCCACATAATGCGAGAGACATCGAGCAGATGGTCAATACCGTGGCGGCAGAAGATGCGCCCCGATTCCAACTGCGCAATGTTGCCCAGATGCCGCCGGAACAGCCCGTTGGCACAAATGTAATCAATGCGAGGCATGGCACCAAAGGGAGCCAAGCCCGAAGCCATAAAGCCGCGACGTGACGTCCCCTCATCGGTCTTCGATGCAAAGTCGTTGACGACTCTCATAGTTAGCGTCCCAGCATCCTAAAGAAACGCTCCTCGAGCGCGGGATCGGTCTCAAAGACGCCGCGGCGAGCGAGCGTCACGGTCTTGGTGCCAGGCTTTTGCACGCCGCGCATGGTCATACACATATGCTCGGCTTCCATGAGCACAATCGCTCCCCGGGGAGCGAGATAATCCATGAGAGCGTCGGCAACCTGCGCACACAGCTGCTCCTGCAGCTGTAGACGGCGGGCATAAACCTCAACCGTGCGGGCGAGCTTGGAAAGCCCTGCGACACGGCCGTTGGGGATATAGCCAATGGCAGCCTTGCCGTAAAACGGCAGCAGATGATGCTCGCACAGCGAGTAAAACGTGATGTCGCGCTCGATAACCAAATCGTTCGAAGCGACGGCAAAGGTTTTGGACAGGTGCTCCTCGGCACTCTGGTCCATACCACCGGCGATCTCACCATACATACGGGCAACGCGCGCCGGGGTCTCCAGCAGGCCCTCACGAGTTGGGTCCTCGCCTATGCCCTCAAGCAACAGCTTAATGGCGGCCTCGACTTTTTCCTGATCGACCATCTGGGCCTCACTTTTCCGATTTTGCGTTCGCGCTATGGTACCACGCCCTTTGGCATCGGCCACAAGCTACATAGTATGGGTCGAATAGACCGGATCGTCCCGCCAAAGCTCCACAGCGTCGCAAAGCGCAACGCCCTCGCGCACAGCACGGGCGCGCGTGGCGTTCATATCAATCACGCGCTGATTGCTCGAGCCCCTAAAACGCAATGAGATATCGTACAGATCCTGAACAAACGGGCCATCCACCAACATATCGAGGCAGGCAAGGATACGGTCCGTCGCCTCGGTATGGTGACGACCACCCGGCATAAGCTCCTCGAGCACGTCGCCGGTAAAGCACCAAATGGTCTTGCCCGACCCCGCGGGATAGGCCGCACGCACGCGTTCGATAAAGTCAACAAGCCCCGCCTGATTCTCGGGCTCCATGGGCTCGCCACCCAGAATCGTCAGGCCATCGATAAAGGGATGATCGAGACTCTCGATAATTTTGTCCTCGACGGCGCGATCGAACGGCTCGCCCGCAGCAAAGTCCCACGCGACGGAGTTAAAGCAATTCTTGCACCCGCGACGGCACCCGCTCACAAACAGAGAAGTACGAACGCCTTCCCCATCAGCAATGTCGAAATACTTAATGTTCGCGTAGTTCATAGGTAACTCTCCCGGCAGGCCGGGACATATCATCCCGTCCTCAAACATTCTCGGCCTTCGGCCTGCGAAACTGTGGGCGGGACGATATGTCCCGGCCTCATGCAAAGGGTAACTCAATGAACGAAGCGAACATCGAGTATAGGGTTCGAGGTCCAATAAAAACCTTGTTGCAACTCAACCGCCATCGCAAGTAAATCGCTGCTGCAGCTCAAATTATTTCCGCTAAGAACTTCGAGGAGTGAGCAGGCCTCATGCTGCATCTCAGCTACGTCAACTTGGCTGCCCCGTAGCGAGGCCCCGGACCTTTGCTCGATATGAGTTCCGCACGAACAGGAGGCGCCAGTGGCGCCTCCGTCGTGAGCCAGGACTGTCCGAAATAGCGAGTAAAGGTCCGGGGCCTCGCTACGGGGCAGTCTGGGATGATTATTAGAGATGCAGCACGCGGTCGCGGATCTCCTCGGTTCGGCCCTGGTTCCAGAACTGGGTACCGATGTAACCGCACGTGCGACGGGCGACATTCATCTTCTCCTGGTCACGATTGCCGCAATTGGGGCACTCCCACACCAGCTTGCCGTCATCCTCGACAATCTTGATCTCGCCGTCGTAGCCGCACACCTGGCAATAATCGCTCTTGGTGTTGAGCTCGGCGTACATGATGTTGTCGTAGATGTACTGCATCACGCGGATGACAGCCTTGAGGTTGTCCTGCATGTTGGGAACCTCGACGTAGGAGATGGCACCGCCCGGCGAAAGCTGCTGGAACATACCCTCGAACTTGAGCTTGTCGAATGCGTCGATCTCCTCGGACACGTGGACGTGGTAGCTGTTGGTGATGTAGCCCTTGTCCGTCACGCCCGGGATGATGCCAAAACGACGCTGCAGGCACTTGGCGAACTTGTAGGTCGTCGACTCAAGCGGGGTACCGTACAGCGAGAAGTCAATATCGCTTTCGGCCTTCCACTCCGCGCACTTGTCGTTCATGCGCTGCATGACGGCCATGGCAAACGGCGTGCCCTCCTTCTCGGTGTGGCTGTGGCCCGTCATGTACTTGACGCACTCATACAGGCCGGCATAACCCAGACTAATGGTGGAGTAACCGCCCACGAGCAACTTGTCGATCGTCTCGCCCTTCTTCAGGCGGGCGAGGGCACCGTACTGCCAAAGAATCGGTGCGGCATCCGAAAGCGTACCCATCAGACGCTCATGACGGCACAGCAGGGCGCGGTGGCACAGCTCAAGGCGCTCGTCGAAGATCTTCCAGAACTTATCCATGTCCTGATGCGAGCTCAGCGCGACATCGGGCAGGTTGATGGTCACAACGCCCTGGTTAAAGCGACCGTAGTACTTGGGCTTGTTCGGGTCATAGTTCAGCGCGTTGGCCACGTTGTTAAATCCGTTACCGGAGCGGTCGGGCGTCAGGAAGCTGCGGCAACCCATGCAGGTATAGCAGTCGCCGTTGCCCGCGGTCTCGCCCTTCGACAGCTTGAGCTCGCGCATCTTCTTCTCGGAGATGTAGTCGGGCACCATGCGCTTGGCGGTGCACTTCGCAGCCAGCTGAGTCAGGTAGAAGTACGGGGAATCCTCGTGAACGTTATCGTCCTCGAGCACGTAGATGAGCTTGGGGAACGCCGGGGTGATCCACACGCCGGCTTCGTTCTTAACGCCCTCATAGCGCTGACGAAGCGTCTCCTCCACAATCATGGCAAGGTCATGCTTCTCCTGGGGCGTACGGGCCTCATTGAGATACATAAAGACCGTCACGAACGGCGCCTGGCCATTCGTGGTCATAAGGGTCACGACCTGATACTGAATCGTCTGAACGCCGCGACGGATCTCGTCACGCAGGCGGTCCTCAACAACCTCGCGGACCTTTTCGGGAGATGCGGAAACGCCGAGCTCCTCGAGCTCGCGGGCGACCTCGCCGCGAATCTTTTGACGGCTCACCTCGACGAACGGGGCAAGATGGGTCAGCGAAATCGACTGGCCACCGTACTGGGAGGAAGCAACCTGAGCGATGATCTGCGTCGCGATGTTGCAGGCAGTCGAGAAGCTGTGCGGCTTCTCGATCAGCGTGCCCGAAATAACAGTACCGTTCTGGAGCATATCCTCCAGGTTCACCAGGTCGCAGTTATGCATGTGCTGGGCAAAGTAGTCCGAATCATGGAAGTGAATCAGACCCTCATTGTGAGCATCCACAATCTCCTGGGGCAGCAGCACACGCTGGGTCAGGTCCTTGGAGATCTCGCCGGCCATGTAGTCACGCTGAACGGAATTGACGGTCGGGTTCTTGTTGGAGTTCTCCTGCTTGACCTCTTCGTTGTTGCACTCAATCAGCGACAGAATCTTGTCGTCGGTCGTGTTCTTCTGGCGCTTCAGGCTCTGAACATAGCGATAGATGATGTAATGGCGAGCGACCTCGTAGCAGTCGAGACGCATAATCTCGTCCTCGACCAGATCCTGAATCTCCTCGACCGACACGGTGTGGCCCGCGTTCTCGCATGCCTCGGCGACGTTTTGTGCCGCGTAAACCACCTGGCGGTCGGTAAGACGAGAGCTCTCCTCGACCTCCAAGTTTGCGGCGCGGATGGCATTGACAATCTTATCGATGTCAAAGACAACCTCGGTGCCGCTGCGCTTGATGATCTTCATCCTCTTGCCTCTTTCGCGTCGAAATCGTATTGCGCTTCAGAGCCAAACGATGCCCGGCAGGGCTTGCCCCTGTCTTGCGGCGCCGTCGCGCAATCTGTGTTTTCGAAAACCATAGGCCCTCATGCGGACAATCCTCGCAGCCAATCAAGGGGCTCGAAGATCCATCCAAATGGGGCGAATAAGGTCCTCGTTCTCTGTCCGCCATCTATCATACGACAAAGAGGCATCTATATCCTGTATTCTTTTTTTAGGTCAAACACAACATATAGTGTTTCAGCAGGTCAAAGCAATTAGTCATTTTGCAGACGCATTAATTATGAGGGGTTCTTGGCAAGTCGGTAAAACGTTACCAACACGGCTACCTGCATGGCAGTTATAAAACCCCCTTAGTCAAGCCGCTGACAAATCCTACCAAAACCAAGCCGCTCACGCCAAAAGAATCCAAAAGATTATGCTTGACCAACATGTTGCGGTCACGGTCGGCCAGGACGTATGCAACCTGCCGGCACCTCTACGGGGACCTTGGATCAATATTTGCTGGCATATTTGACGGCGTGCTTGGTAGCAAAACAAAACAGCTCAGAGGACATAGCCTCTGAGCTGCGAACATTTGGTGGGCGTTAGAAGATTTGAACTTCTGACCTCTTCCGTGTCAGGGAAGCGCTCTCCCCCTGAGCTAAACGCCCAAATGGAGCGGACAACGGGGCTCGAACCCGCGACCCCAACCTTGGCAAGGTTGTGCTCTACCAACTGAGCCATGTCCGCTTACGAGGATTAATCTTACGTGATGCCCGCATCCTATGCAAGAACTTTTTTTGAAAAGTTTTGCGACGCTCTCGCGAGGGCATCAGTCGTCACGAAAGGCGCGAACAAACGCAGGCTCACAGCGAGATGCCCCTACATCTCACCGAGCATGATCCAGGCAGAGCTGTCCTGCGCGAGCCTGCCGTCTGCAAGCGGTGATGAGGTGAGCAGGACCCTGCCCGCCGGCAGCCCCACGGGTGCTGCACCGAAGTTCGTCACACACGCCCAGCCGTTATCGCGGCGATAGGCGATGACGCCGCCCTCAGCGCCCTCGGCACCATCCGCAAGACCGGTGCGCCCGTCAAGATCGAGCCACGCAAGATCGTTGGCGCACCCGCGCAGCTTGCGCCGCAGCCAGAGGGCGTCACGATAGAGCGCAAGCATCGATGTCGGGTCCACTTCTTCCCTATCGGCAGCATAATCGGAAAACCATGCAGGCTGCGGCAGATGGGGCGCCGCATCGGCGTCTGCCGGCGAAAACCCAAACGATCCGCCATGCGCGGGATCGTCCGCCGCCACCCACGGCAGGGGCACACGACAGCCGTCGCGCCCCTTCTCACGCTTCGGTCCGTGCGTATTGGTCGCAGTAGGGTCTTCGAGTGCAGCCCACGGGATATCAGCCACCTCAAAAAGGCCGAGCTCCTCACCCTGATACACGTATGCCGAGCCCGGAAGCGCCAGCTCAAGCAAAAGGGCCGCCCGCGCGCGGCGCTCGCCGAGTTCACGGTCCTCGTCATAAGACGACCCGTCGCGCAAGAGCCAGTCGAGCGCAATCTGGTGGTAGCGCGTCGCCTTGATTTGCGGCAGGGCATAGCGTGTCGCCACGCGCGGCACGTCGTGGTTGGAGAGTACCCAGGTCGAGGCGGAATCGGATTCGACGGCTGCCTTCAAGCCCTTCTCGATTGCAGTGTGCATGTCATCATAGGTCCAAGTGGCCTTGGCAAACTCAAAGTTGAATGTCTGGCCAAGCTCGCTGGGACGCGCGTAGAGATACTGGCGCTCGGGCAGCACCCACGCCTCGGCAACGGCACTGCGCGGCGGATTATAGCGGTCGAACACGCGGCGCCACTCGCGATAGATCTCGTGGACCTCATTGCGGTCCCACAGCGGATGGGTGCCGTCGTCAACCATGTCATCGCCCTCGGCGAGATGCCACCGGTCGAGGTCATCGCGGTCGAGATCCTTGGCGAGACCCTGCGCCACATCAATGCGAAAGCCGTCGACGCCTCGATCGCTCCAAAACGCCAGGACGTCGCAAAAGAGCGCGTGAACCTCAGGGCATGACCAGTCAAAGTCCGGCTGCTCGGGCGTAAACATGTGCAGATACCACTGACCGTCCGCAACACGCGTCCATGCGGGGCCGCCAAAGTTGGCATTCCAATTGGTGGGAGGCAGCTCGCCATGCTCGCCGCGACCATCGCGGAAGATATAACGGGCGCGTTCGGGCGATCCGGGGCCGGCGGCAAGAGCGGCTTTGAACCAGGGGTGCTGGTTGGATGAATGGTTGGGCACGATGTCGACGATGACCTTGATGCCGCGCGCGTGAGCCGCAGCGATCATGTCATCGAAGTCGTCAAGCGAGCCGAGACGTGGGTCGACATCGCAGTAGTCCGCCACATCATAGCCACCATCGACAAGAGGCGAAGGGTAAAACGGGCTCAGCCAGATGGCCTCGATACCCAGTCGCTCAAGATAGTCCATCTGCTGGGTAATGCCCGCGATATCGCCCAGACCCGAACCAGTCGAATCCTTAAACGAGCGCGGGTAGATCTGATAGATCGCGGCATCGGACATCCATGAGCGCGAAGAAGACTTTTCTGTAGCCATGGGGCGTATCTCCCTTGCAACGAGGTTATGCGAGATGCCCACGATGATACGCCCAAAGCGGACATTCGCGACAAACAACGCCACAGCCACGCCCCAAAACGATCGCTCCCTCGCGGGTTCGAGCCCAGGCGACGGGTACGAAAAAGCCCGGCTACCGTAGTAGTCGGGCTGTTACGTTTGGAGCGGACAACGGGGCTCGAACCCGCGACCCCAACCTTGGCAAGGTTGTGCTCTACCAACTGAGCCATGTCCGCATATGTAAAACAAAACGGGCGCCGGAGCGCCCGGATGTTGCCTGGAGGCGAAGCCCGGATTCGAACCGGGGGTAAAGGCTTTGCAGGCCTCTGCCTTACCACTTGGCCACTTCGCCGAAAAAGGACCGCCTAAACGGTCCGGAAATGCAATGGAGCGGACAACGGGGCTCGAACCCGCGACCCCAACCTTGGCAAGGTTGTGCTCTACCAACTGAGCCATGTCCGCTTGCGGATTATTAATTTACGCGAGTTGTCCAAAAGACGCAAGTACTTTTTTCAAAAAACTTGTCTGCCGCATGTTCTTAGTAGCTAAACGCGCTAAAGCGATTGGCTAGGCACACGATTCCAGTGCTCCGCTAAACAGCTTCACCATCTGCACGCGCGTGCCGGCGCCGTCCGTACGACGAGCAACCTCCACGTTATCGACGAGCATACGCATAAGCTTGATACCACGGCCACGTTCCTCAGATGCAACCGGCTCGCTCGTTTCATCGATAGAATAGCCGGCACCTCGATCAAGCACCTCAACCACAACGCGATCGCCATAGGCTTGAACCGTCAGGACGCACCCGATACCGCCCGCATGGTCATAGGCATTACCCAGCGCCTCCCCCGACGCCAATGCGACATCGTAGCGCTCGTCACGGCGCAACGGAAGCGATTCAAGGAGTTCGGCGATGCGATGTCGGTAGTATGGAAGATTCTCGATACCCTGACGGACCTCGACGCTCTTACTCCAGCGAGGCAGCTCCCCCACCGGAATAGCGGGAATAGACTCCCGTGCCGGCCCCGCGACATGAAGGATATCGACAAGACGAGCAATCTCCAAAAAGCGAACAACTTCACCTGATGCATTGACGAGCGAAAGCAAGCCTTCTCGCCTCATGAGCTCACGAGCGCGCGTAAGCAGGAATGCCAAGCCCGTCGAATCGATAAAGCTGACAGCCTGACAGTTGATGACGACACGACGCACGCCGCGGCCAATCAAAGCATCCAACCGCCGACGCAGCGCAGGCACCGTGGCGATGTCGATATCGCCTGGTGGCGTCAAAACCGCTATGTCATTCCACTCATTCATACGACCATGGTTCCCCAAAAAAGCCCACTCGATGCATTCGTTTCCCCAACCGTACGGATTCAGCCCGCCCAGCGTCGTCTATGAACGACCCCGTAAAAACTCAAGGGACACCAATGCAATGTCATCGTCCAGCGCCGATTCGGTAAATCGGTCAAGCTCGCCCAAGACCTTGCCGCAAATGCCCGACACGCCCTCCCCCGAAACAGAAAGCAGAAGGTCGCGCAAGCGCTGCTCGCCAAAGAACGCTCCGGTACGGTCGCGGGCCTCAATCGTTCCATCCGTATACATGAAGAGCATGTCGCCAGGAGCGAACGTAAACACGCCTGTCTCGTACACCATGCTCTCAAAGGCACCGATTACGCCCGATTGGCATCCAAGCAGCTCGACCTCTCCCCCACGAGTCTCGCCGCCACCCAGCGGCATCGACTCTGGCCTGATGACCATGGTCGGAGGATGGCCCGCCGAACAATACGTTGCGCGTCCGGCTTTAAGGTCAATCTTGGCGATAAAGGCTGTCACGAACGTCTCGACCCTCGAAAAGCCCATGAGCATGCTATTGAGCGAGCGTGCCATGCGGGCCGGTCCAGCGCCCTCCCAGGCATATGCCGTCAGGGCCGTCTTGACGAGCGCGGACATCGATGCGGCCTCAATGCCTTTGCCAGACACATCACCCAGAATCATGACGGCGCAATCGTCGGGAAGACGGATGAGCGTATAGAAATCGCCGCCGACCAACGCCGAGTTCGTGGCCGACAGGTACACCGAATCGGTTGCGATACCCGGAACATCCCCCAGGGAATTTCTCATGCCGATCTGGAGCGTCTGAGCGATATGGCGCTCCTCGCGCTTTTGAGATTCGCCTTCGTAGATCAGTTCAAAGTCATGCGCCAAGTGCACCAAGTAGTCATATTCAAGGTCATCAATCGGCTCTTGGCTACCATCACGAAGCAGCAGCGCGCGCGTTGTCGGTCTCTTCGCAACAGAAGCAGGGACAATCGCGTCGTTACTGTGCTTGCCATCACCCTCAGAGCGCGGGCGCCCCGCCTCGATGCCGGAGTCGACGTAGAGACCTTGACAAGGCAGACCGTGTGCCCTAAGCCAGCCTCCCATAGGCATCGATTCGTCAACGCGAGTTATACGGACGTGTTTAAGGTCCTCGGCACTCGTGCCGCCCAAAACAGACGCCTCAAAGCCATCAGGGCCAGCCCCCAGACGTGCCGCTGGCGTTGTCGTGGAAAAGAAAAGCTTCTCGGGATCGTCCGGCAAAGCAACGCGACTGCCGCCTTCAAAATCTATGACGTAGGAGTCCAGACTGGCGTCATACTCAACAGGGCAAAAATGGCAGTTGAGCATATTGCAGATCTCGGACGATACCGCCTGAGTAGCCGCGGCGGAATCGTCTAGAAAGGTAAATAACTCATCACGTAAGACATTGAGCGAGCGGCCAAGCTCGGCCGTACGACGAGAGCGAAGGCTCGATGCCATGCCGACCAGCTGGATAGACAGGTAATCGCAAATGACCTCGAGTACATTAACGTCATAGGCGAGCGGTGCCTGGGGGCGTTTCCAACCAACTTCAAGCACGCCAAGGATCTGCGTACCGTAAAAAACGGGAAGACAAATCTCGCTGCGGTACGGAGGCATATCCTGCACGCGCAACAGGTGCTTAGAACGATTGTCCAAGTCCATGAACATACCGGAGGCGGCCCTATCGCCCTCAAGGTCCTGTTGAATCGACAAGCGACAGGCACGCGACTCGCGAAGAACATACGTCGGAATGCCAGCGCCATACGGCAAAAACTCAGGCAGGTAGCTGTCATACGGCTCCTTGGAAACACCGCGTAGCTTAAAACCGCCGCTCTCAGAAAAATAGATAGCGGCACCCGAAGCATCGAGCGTTCCTACAAGCTGGTTCAAAACAGTATCAAGCAGGCTGGATAACTCATCGGAGCCCACAGTGCTCATAATGACCGAGAGCGTGCCAGAGAGACGCTTGTTCGCCACTCTAAGCTCCGATAACGCACGCTTAAGTTGACGGTCGTGAGAATACTGTTCCTCGATACTGTGAAGCGCCACTAGGACACGTGGTGCGCGGCGCCCAAAGATGCGTGGAGGCGTTACGGAGCCCGCACGAACCAAGACGGGGATAAAAGAGCCGTCACTCAGCTTGAGCATCAGTTCGTTCTCGGAGCCATCAGTTTCAAATGGCAGACGATGTTCCGTCGCACGTTCAAAAGCGGACGAGTACAGGACGTCTTTAACATCTCCACCGATGACGTCGGCACGTTCCTCGCACATCAAGCCAAGTAAGCGATTATTCACATGCAGAATGGTTCCGTCGAGCTCGCAAATGATGACAGCATCGCTCGTGATCTCGACCAGTTGGGCAACATCTGCCCACTCGTTGCGTTCAAGCGTTTCCATCGTGGACCTCACCGTCTATCGGTAACAAAAAAGCCTCCGAAGAGGCTTCTCAAATGCGATGGTGTCGGAGGCGGGACTTGAACCCGCATGACCAAAAAGCGGTCACTAGCACCTCAAGCTAGCGCGTCTGCCAATTCCGCCACTCCGACATGCTATGTTGTTGATTCACGGTTCGTTTTGTTGGAACCGCGCGTTCAACGAGGAAGATAATAACCTATGATTCGAGAACTGTGCAAGCACTTTTTTCAAAAAAGTTTACGAATTTGTAAATGCGCTGGTAGATCTATATGTTCGGCCCCGAATCGGTGTTGCCTCCCGGCGCGTCCTCGGGCATGAGCGATATTTTGTTGCGCACTTCGTGCTGCAAAATATCGCTCCCCCTGCGGAATGCGCCGGGAGGCAACACCGATTCGGGGCCTGCAAATACATACTTCAGGCACAGTTCTCAAACATGTTCTGGGGGCTGATGCAAATTTGGTGGCTCGGCTTTGCCGAGCCCTTATATGGGGAGGTCGGAGCTAAAGCTCCGGCCTCACTCAATTTCTTATTAGATTAAGTGAGCGATCAAGGAATCGCACCCCTCTGCAGCGGTAACACAGGGCCCGTGCTGGACTTAGTTTTCAGAACATTCCGCAGACCAGGAAACCCCCTTATCCGCGGCTCCGAAGGAGCAGGATAAGGGGGTTTCCATGGTCGAGGACGTTCTGAAAACTAAGTCCAGCGCGGGCCCGGACGATAACAACCGGCTACAGGTCGATGTGCGATTCCTTGATCGGGAACGGCTCCGCGAAGTGGCAGGCACAGCAGTGGCCCGGAGCGACTTCCTTAAACTCAGGCAGCTTCTCGGAGCAGATGCCCTGAGCGATCGGGCAGCGCGTGTGGAAACGGCAACCGGTCGGCGGATCCAGCGGTGACGGCGGATCGCCGGCGAGGATGATGCGCTTACGAGTCTTCTGGATGTCAGGATCGGGCACCGGCACAGCAGACAGCAGCGACTGCGTGTACGGATGGTGAGGCTCACTGTAGAGCGTCTTCCAGTCCGAAACCTCGACCATCTTGCCCAGGTACATAACGGCAACACGGTCGGAGATGTGCTGCACGACAGAGAGGTCGTGAGCAATGAAGAGATAAGCCGTACCGAACTTGTCCTGAAGTTCCTTAAGCAGGTTCAGGACCTGTGCTTGGATGGAAACATCCAGAGCGGAAACCGGCTCGTCGCAGATAATCAGCTTGGGCTTCAGCGCAAATGCGCGGGCAATGCCGACACGCTGGCGCTGGCCGCCCGAGAACTCGTGCGGATAGCGGTTGATGTGCTCGGGATTCAGACCGACGACGTCCAGCAGCTCGCGGACACGCTCGATACGCTCTTCCTTGGTGCCCACGCCATGAATGGTCATGGGCTCAGAGACAATCTCGCCGATGGTCATACGAGGATTCAGCGAAGCATAGGGGTCCTGGAAGATGAACTGCATCTCGCGACGCATATCCTTGATCTCGTGCTTGCTCATCTCGGCAACGTCTTTGCCCTGGAAGAACACTTTGCCTGCCGTCGGCTTGGTCAGGCGCATGATGGTGCGGCCCGTGGTGGACTTACCGCAACCAGACTCGCCGACCAGGCCAAAGGTCTCGCCCGGATAAATCTCGAACGAAATGTCATTCACAGCAGAGACGACACGCTTGGAGAAGCGCTTGGCGAACATGCCGGACTCAGCGGGAAACTCCTTAGAGAGGTGCTCGACCTTCAGCAGCGGAGTACGCTCGTTGGTATCTGCCATTACGCCTCGCCTCCCTTCTTGGAATCCTTGCGCGTACGGGACGTCTCAGGAGCGTTCTTGAGGAACTCGGGTTCACCGGAGTAGTGGCACGCAGAGTAATGACCAGACTCGGTGACGACGCGCTCGGGGCGCTGCTTGCGGCACTTATCGGTCGCATAGGGACAACGAGGCGAGAACACGCAGCCCTCGGGCAGGTTCATGAGCGAAGGCGGGTTGCCGTGAATCGGCGTAAGCGGCTTCTTCTCTTCGATGGCCTGCTCCGGGATGGAGCGGATAAGGCCCCAGGTGTAGGGGTGGCGGCTCTCGTAGAAGATTTCCTCAGCAGTACCGAACTCGACGGGACGGCCGGCGTACATAACCATGATCTTGTCGGCCATGTCGGCGACGACGCCCAGGTCATGGGTAATCATGATGATGGCGTTGCCGTTCTTCTCCTGCATTTCCTGCATGAGCTCGATAATCTGAGCCTGAATGGTAACGTCCAGAGCCGTCGTGGGCTCGTCGGCAATCAGAATATCGGGATCGCAGGCAAGAGCCATAGCAATCATGACACGCTGACGCATACCGCCCGAGAACTGGTGCGGATACTCATTGACGCGCTTCTCGGGCTCGGGGATACCCACGAGGTCCAAAAGCTCGGTAGCGCGCTTGAGCGCCTCCTGCTTGGAGTAGCCACGGTGCAGACGAAGGCCCTCGCCCACCTGCTTGCCGATCTTATAGACCGGGTTCAAGGAGGTCATAGGATCCTGGAAGATCATCGCGATATCGTTACCGCGAATGTGCTGCATCTCTTCCTCGGTCATTTCGAGGATAGAACGACCGCGATAGCGAACGTCACCGCCCTCGATCTTTCCCGGAGGCATCGAGATAAGGCCCATGATGGTCATGGCGGTCACGGACTTACCGGAGCCGGACTCACCGACGACACCAAGGGTCTCGCCACGATCGAGCGTGTAGGAGACACCGTCGACAGCGCGAACGACGCCATCCTCGGTGTGGAAATACATCTTAAGGTCATCGACCTCGAGCAGATGCTGGCCCTCGGGAACCGGCTGGTCCTTCAGGTCCACATAGTTCTTGTTCTTCTTCATCCTTATGCGTCCTTCATCTTGACGTCGAGGGCGTCGCGCAGACCGTCACCCAGCAGGGTGAAGGCGAGCACCGTCGAGAGAATTGCCAGACCGGGCATGATCATCATCCAGGGAGCAGTCAGAAGATACTGCTGACCGTCCTGAATCATGGAGCCCCACGAAGGCGTAGGCGGAATAACGCCCATGCCGAGGAAGGACAGAGCGGACTCGGTCAGAATGGCGCCACCAATGTTCATAGTCGCGTAGACCACGATGGAGGCAACGGAGTTCGGGAAGATGTGACGCACGACGATACGAGCATCGGATGCACCCATCGCGCGCGCAGCGTCAACATAGTCGTTTTCCTTGACCGTCAAGATTGCAGAGCGGAAGACGCGCGCAATCGAAGGCCAGCCGAGAATACCGATGGCGATAAAGACATTCTGAAGACCACGGCCGATAACGGCGATCATGGCGACGACGAACAGCACGTACGGGAACGCTAGGAAGATATCCGCAAAGCGCATGATGATCGTATCCCAGATTCCGCCGTAGAAACCGGCCAGAGCACCCATGACCAGACCGATCACCGTGGAGATGGCGGTGGCCATAATGCCGACGGACAGCGAAACGCGTGCACCGTAGATAACGCGGACGAGAATGTCGCGACCAAGGGCGTCGGTACCAAACGGATGCTCGGCACACGGAGCCAGCAACGAAGTCTCGGCCATGGTAGTCGAGTCGGAAGCCGTCGGCGACCCGAGCCAGGGCTTAGCCCACAGGTCGGCGGTCAGGGCAACCACAACGACGATGATGATCCAGCAAACACCGATAACGGCGAGCTTGTTCTTACGAAGACGCTTAAAAGCGTCGCCCCACAGCGTGCGGGACTTAGCGGGAGCAGATGCGGCCTTAGTGGCGGTAGCCTGCCCCTGAGACTGAGAATCAGTTTCCTGCATGAGACGTACCTCCCTTAGGCCTTATCCGACGGACCGCCAAGGCGGATGCGCGGGTCGAGGAATGCATAGCTAATGTCGACGAGCAGGTTGATCACCATAACGACGACAACGATGAGCGTAACGCCGCCCATAACGATGGGCCAGTCACGCATGCTGATGGCGCGGTAGACCTCAGAGCCGATACCGGGCCAGTTAAAGACCGTCTCGGTCAGGATGGCGCCCGAAAGCATGCCACCGAAGTCGACACCAATATAGGTAACGACGGGGATGAGTGCATTCTTAAGCGCATGCTTGACGATGATCGCGCGATTGGAGAGACCCTTAGCCTTTGCCGTGCGGATGTAATCCTGGTTCATGACGTCGAGCAGCTGCGAGCGCATAATGCGGGCAGCATAGGCGGTCGAAACCGAAGCCAGCGTAATGGTCGGAAGCACATAGTGCATCCAATCCTGATACTGAGAGCTGGCACCGCCTGCACCCGAAATCGGCATGGAGAAAGCGCCGCCGGTGGCATCCTTAAGGATGACGCCAAAGAACAGCTGCAGCAGCATACCGAGCCAGAAGGCAGGAACGGCAACGAGGATCGACGTGGTCAGCGTTACCAAAATATCCCAGAAGGAGTAACGCTTTACTGCCGAAATGATACCCGCACCGATACCCATGATTGCCTCGAGCACGATGGCGCACGCGGCGAGTTTAACCGTATACGGATACTTCTGAGCAAAGATTTCCGCAACCGGCAGCTTGCGCTGATACGAATTGCCCAGATCGCCATGAAGCAGACCATTCATGTAATTCAAGTATTGGTCCACAAGCGACGTTGGAACGGGATCGCCGTTCTCGTCAAGGATCGCGTTGCCGTCCTCGTCCGCCTGGACCAGGTGATAGCGCACGCGAAGTTGAAGCTCCACCTCGGGGGACAGAGCCTTGTCTCCACCGATCAGCTTGATCGGATCTCCCGGCACGATGTTCTGGAGGGCGAACAGAATCAGCGTAACGCCCAAAAATACCGGGATGAACTGAAGCACACGTTTAACGATGTACTTACCCATACCACTCCCCTATCTAGGGATTAACCTAAATGGGATGCCGATCGCCAGACCGGCATCCCAAAATTACCATCAGCCAGTTTACCCCAGGTTAGGGAGAACTGTATGTTTCCCATGAGGTCTACGTAAATACTTGACCCTCACGGAAGCTGCAAACTCTTAGGCGAGCTCGGCGGTACCCAGCTCGGCGTGCTTCTGCGGATCGACATAGAGGTGCTTGATGCGATCGGAGCCAGCGATGGTGTGCGTGTAGAACATCACCGGGATGACCGGGCAGTCGGCAGCGACCATTGCGTCGGCCTCCTGCATCTTAGCGACGCGCTCTTCGTCGTCAACCGTGGTGCGAGCCTCGTTGACCTTGGCGTCGAACTCGGGGTTGTTGTAACCAGAGCGGTTGTCGCCACCGAGGGAGTCGGAGTGGAACAGCGGATACAGGAAGTTGTCCATAATCGGGTAGTCGGCAATCCAGCCCAGACGACCGAACTGATAGTTGAAGTTCTGGTACTGCTCGAGCAGCGCAGACCACTCAGGAGTATCGGAGACGGCGGTAACGCCGACCTTGGCGAGGTCGCCGATGATGGACTCCATAATCTCCTTGTGGCCACCGTCCTGGTTGTAGGAAAGGGTCACGTTAATGCCACGATCGCCGTTAGCGCCAGCGGGAGCAACCTTGTCGAGGTACTCGTTGGCCTTATCGACGTCGTAGGCGCAGAACTCCCATGCGCCCTCCTTGTAGCCATCGATGCCCGGAGGAACAATGCCGTCGGCGGGGGTACGGGTACCCTTGAAGATGGTCTTGCAGATGGCCTCACGGTTAATGGCCAGGGAGATACCCCTGCGCAGGTCGGCGTTGTTGAACGGCTCGGCCGTGGTGTTGCAGGTCAGGTAGTAGGTGGAAGGCTCGGCGCCGAGCAGCATGCGCTCGCCGTCGCCCATGGTGTAGCCGTCCTTGGACACGCCGCGATCCTTCTTGGCAGCGTCGATCTGAGCAACGGGAACGTCGCAGATGTCAAGGTTACCGGCCTGGAACTCCTTGTAGGCGGTCTCCACGTCCTTGATGACCTGGAAGTGGATGCCATCGATCTTGGCCTTGTCGCCATAGTAATCGTCGAACTTCTTGAGGTTGATCTCCTGACCGTCCTCCCACTTGCCGTCCATCATGAACGGGCCGTTACCGACCGGTGCAAGATAGAAGCTCTTGGCATCGGACTCGGCGCACTCGGGAACCGGGGCCAGAGCCGGGTGAGAGGCGACGAAGGGGAAGTCGGCGTAAGCGGAAGACAGCTTGACGACGAGGGTCTCATCGTCGGGGCAGGTAACACCGCTGAGTTCGGTGGCGTTACCGGCAAGCAGGTCGTCATAGCCCTCGACCATGGAAAGGTGATAGGAGACCTCGGAAGGGCCGTACTCGGTAGCGATGGCCGACTTGGTGTTGACCAGACGCTCCCAACCGAGCTTGAAGGACTTGGAGGTAACGTCATCACCGTTGTGGAACTTGGCCTTCTTGATCTTGAAGGTGAACTCGGTGGCGTCGTCGTTGGCCTCGAAGGACTCGCAAGCCAGCGGAACGATCTCGCCCTTCTCGGCGTCATAAGAGGTCAGAGCGTCAAAGAGCTGGTACTCGACCTGAGTGCCCTGGTCCTCCTGGACATTGTAGGGGTCGATGCAGACCGGGTTGTTGATGTAGAAGTTCAGCGTCGAACCGGACTCAGAACCGGAAGCGTCGCCACCCTTCTTGCCGCATGCGGCAAGAAAAGCCATGGAGCTCGCAGCAAGGGTGCCGCCAACAAAGGCGCGACGACCCATAACGGGCTGGTGGAACATAGAATCAGCCATGCCATCCTCCTTATGAGATAGGACAAAGAAATGTTCAGTCGGACACATGTCGAAACAATCCGATCCGAACCATCAAAACGCCGCCCGCTGCTATGGCTGGTTATGCACAACGAACCAACGTTTCGCAATACAGTAGCGCATTTTATACACAATTTGGGGCTAATTCCGGTTAACGGTCGAGAATTTCTTTAGTTGGGCGAAGTATGTGAGGATATTTTGACTCTGTTACAAATATGTAAACAAAAAGGGTCCCGCACTTACGGGACCCTTTTTGAATACTTATGAGGCTCGTGCTTAGTAGCCGACGATGCCCTGCGGGAAGAAGAACATGCACAGGACGACACACACGGCAAAAACGACGGCCATAATTACCGTCAGGCGATCGAGGTTCTGCTCCATGACGCCCGTGGCAGAGCTGGAGTTATACAGCGAGCTAGCGATCATATCCGAAACGCCGGTGCCCTTACCGGAATGCATCAGGACGAGAATCGTCAGCGCCACGGCAGAAACAGCCCAAACGACAAACAGAAGAATCTGGAACGGACCCATAGATAAGCTCCTTAATAGAACAATTCAAACTCCAGTACTGTACCACAACCCCCGACACTCCCCCATCAGCCATTTGATGACGAGGTAGAAATAGCGCAAAAAAGGGGGTTGTCCGGTTATGGACAACCCCCTTAATAGAAAACGGTATTTGTTTTCTATTAGGCCTCGGTGGCGAGCACACGGCCCGTCATCTCGGCGGAAGGCTCAATACCAGCCATGGTGAGCATGGTGGGAGCGATATCGGAAAGACGGCCGTCCTCGATACCGGTGAGCTGTGCCTTCTCATCAACGATGATGAACGGCACACGGTTGGTGGTGTGAGCCGTGAACGGATGCTTGGAACCGTCGGAAGCAACGTCAAACATGTGATCGGCGTTGCCGTGGTCGGCGGTAATCAGCGCAAAGCCGCCCTTGGCGAGAATCGCCGGGACAACCTTGGACAGGGCATCGTCAACAGCCTCGACGGCCTTAACGGCGGCGTCGAAAACACCGGTGTGACCAACCATGTCGCAGTTCGCGAAGTTCACGATGTAGAAATCAGCGCGATCCTCGTTGATTGCGGCGACGAGCTTCTCAGTAACCTCTGGAGCGCTCATCTCAGGCTGCAGATCGTAGGTAGCGACCTTGGGGGAAGCGACGAGCACGCGCTCCTCGCCCTCCTTGGGCTCCTCGATGCCACCGTTGAGGAAGAACGTAACGTGAGCGTACTTCTCGGTCTCGGCGGTGTGCAGCTGCTTCAGGCCGTTGGCGGCGATAACGTCGGCCAGGACGTTCTCGGGGAACGTCTTGGGGAAGGCGACCTCGACGTCAAACGTCGGGTCGTACTCGGTCATCGTCACAAAGTGCGAAAGCTTGATCTGCTCGCGCTCAAAGCCGTCGAACTCCTTGTCCGTGAACACGCGGGTCATCTGACGAGCGCGGTCGGGACGGAAGTTGAAGAAGATGGCCGCGTCGCCCTCGTGGATGCCCTCGTTGTGGGCAGCGAAGGGCTCGACGAACTCGTCGCCGCGCGGATCCTTCTCGTAGTAGGCCTTGATACCGGCAACAGGGTCGGTATCGGCATCGGATGCGTTGACCATGACGTCGTAGGCGCGCTGGATGCGCTCCCAACGGTTGTCGCGGTCCATGGCCCAATAACGGCCCGAGACGGTGGCAACGCGAGCGTCGCAACCGGTCTCCTCGGAGATCTTGGCCAGGAAAGCGCAGAACTCACTCATGTAACCGGCACCGGACTGCGGGTCGACGTCGCGGCCGTCCATAAAGGCGTGGACGCGAACGGTCTTGACACCGTGCTCGGCAGCCATCTTGACCAGAGCCTCGACGTGGTTCATGTGAGAATGAACACCGCCAGGGCTCATAAGGCCCATGAGGTGGAGAGTCTTGCCGTCAGCCTTGACATCGTCCATGGCCTTGACGAAAACCTCGTTCTTGGCGATGGAGCCGTCCTTGATGGCATTGTTGATGCGCGAAAGCTCCTGGAACACGATGCGGCCGGCACCGATGTTGAGGTGACCAACCTCGGAGTTGCCCATCTGGCCGTCGGGAAGGCCCACGTCCTCGCCCGAAGCACCAAGCGTGGTGTGAGGATACTTCTCGTACAGGCTATCAAGGAAGGGCGTCTTGGCAGCGGCGACGGCGTTCTCGCCATCGGCCGGAGCCAGGCCGCAGCCGTCCATGATGATCAGGAGTGCAGGAAGATGACGCTGTGCCATATGTCCTACTCGCCTGCCTTGACGACCATAGAGGCGAAGTCGGCAGCCTTGAGCGAAGCGCCACCCACGAGGGCGCCGTCAACGTCAGGCTTGGCGACGAGCTCGGCGATGTTGCCGGGCTTGGCAGAGCCACCATAGAGAACGCGGATGCCGTTAGCGAGCTCCTCGCCGAACATCTCCTTGAGGGTCTCACGGATAGCGCCGCAGACCTCCTGAGCGTCCTCGGCGGTAGCGGTCTTGCCGGTGCCGATGGCCCAGATGGGCTCGTAGGCGACGACGACCTGCTTGGGGTAGGTAATCTCAAGACCAGCAAGGCCAGCCTTGACCTGGTTCACGACGTGCTCGACATAGGTGCCAGCCTCGCGGACCTCGAGGGACTCGCCGCAGCAGAAGACGGGAACAAGACCGGCGGCAACGAGAGCCTTGGCCTTCTTGTTCTGGTCCTCGTCGGTCTCGTGGAAGTAGTCGCGACGCTCGGAGTGACCGATGATGCAGTAGGTGCAGCCAGCGGACTTGAGCATGTCGCAAGAGGACTCACCGGTGAAGGCACCCTTGGCCTCCCAGTACACGTTCTGTGCACCGAGGGCGATGGGGGCAGCCTGAATACGGTCATGAACCGTGGTGATGTCGATGGTCGGAGGGCAGACGAGCACCTCGACGCCAGCCGGAACCTCAGGCAGAGCCTGAGCCAGCTCGTCGGCGAGCTTGGCGGCCTCGGCGACGTCGTTGTTCATCTTCCAGTTACCAGCGATAAGAAGGGTGCGATTAGGCATCGAGAAGCGCCTCCACTCCGGGCAGGGCCTTACCCTCGACGAGCTCCATGGAAGCGCCACCACCGGTGGAGATCCAGCTCATCTTGTCGGCCAGGTTGAACTTGTTGACGGCTGCGACAGAGTCGCCACCACCGATGATCGAGGTGCAGTCGGCCTCGGCGACAGCCTCGGCGATAGCCTGGGTGCCGTGAGCGAAGTTATCGAACTCGAAGACGCCCATGGGGCCATTCCAGAACACGGTCTTGGCGCCCTTGACAGCCTCGGCGTAGAGCTCCTCGGTCTTAGGACCGATGTCCATGCCCTCACGATCGTCAGGGATAGCGTCGGAAGCGACGACCTCGGGAACAGCGTCCTCGCCGAAGTGATCGGCAACACGGTTGTCGATGGGGAGCAGGATCTTGACGCCCTTCTCCTCGGCCTTCTTGAGCATCTCGCCAGCGCGCTCGACCCAGTCCTCTTCCTTGAGGGACTGACCGACGGTCAGGCCCTGAGCCAGGAAGAAGGTGTAGGCCATGCCGCCACCGATGATCAGGGTGTCAGCGGAGTCGATGAGGTGATCGAGAACGCCGATCTTGGAGGAAACCTTGGAACCGCCGACGATAGCGACGAAGGGGCGCTCGGGCTCGGCGAAGATGCCGGTCAGCGTGTCGACCTCCTTCTCGAGCAGGAAGCCAGCGACCGCAGGCAGGTAAGCGGCGGGGCCCACAACGGAACCCTGGGCGCGGTGAGCGGTGCCGAAAGCATCGAGAACGAAGACGTCGCCATAGGAAGCGAGCTTCTTGGCGATCTCGGGATCGTTCTTCTTCTCACGCTTGTCAAAACGAACGTTCTCGAGAACGAGGACCTTGCCCGGCTCGACGGCGGCGACAGCCTCAGCAGCCTTCTCGCCGTAGGTGTCGGCGACAAAGGCAACGTCGAGACCAGAGAGCTCAGCGAGCTTCTTGGCGACGGGCTCAAGGGACAGTTCGGGCTGGAAGCCGGTGCCCTCGGGACGGCCGAGATGGCTCATGAGGATGACGCGAGCGTTGTGCTCAACGAGGTAGTTGATGGTGGGCAGGGCAGCCTTGATACGGGTGGTGTCGCCAACGACGCCATCCTTGATAGGCACGTTAAAGTCAACGCGGACGAGAACGCGCTTTCCGTCGACATCGATGTCGCGGACGGTCTTCTTGGTAAAGGCCATGTTTGCTTCTACCTTTCGTACGTGTCTGCCTCCCATTACGGCAGACGATTTCTTATAAAAAGGGCGCGACCCTAGGGTGTAAGCCCTATAAGGCCGCGCCCTTCTTTAGACGCCCAACGAGCTATTCGCTAAAAGCTAAATTAAGCAACGAACTTCTCGAAGTACTTGATGGTGCGGACCATCTGAGAGGTGTAGGAGTTCTCGTTGTCGTACCAAGAGGTGACCTGAACGAGGGTCTGGCCGTTGCCGAGGTCAGAGCACATGGTCTGAGTGGCGTCGAAGATGGAGCCGTGGGTCTCGCCGATGATGTCGGTGGAGACGATGTCATCCTCGTTGTAACCGAAGGTCTCGGAGATGGTGGCAGCGTAGGCCTTCATAGCAGCGTTGACCTCGTCGACGGTGACCTTCTTGTCAACGACAGCGTAGAGGTTGGTGATGGAGCCGGTCGGCGTCGGGACGCGCTGGGCGGCACCGATGAGCTTACCGTTGAGCTCGGGGAGAACCAGGCCGATAGCCTTGGCAGCACCGGTGGTGTTGGGGACGATGTTGACGGCGCAGGCGCGGCTACGACGCTTGTTGCCCTTGCGCTGCGGGCCGTCGAGCGGCATCTGGTCGCCAGTCCAGGCGTGAATGGTGGTCATGATGCCGGACACGATGGGAGCGAAGTCGTTCAGACCCTTGGCCATCGGGGCGAGGCAGTTGGTGGTGCAGGAAGCAGCGGAGATGATGTTGTCCTCAGCGGTCAGCGTCTCGTGGTTGACGTTGTACACGATGGTGGGCAGATCGCTGCCAGCCGGAGCGGAGATGACGACCTTCTTGGCGCCAGCGTTGATGTGGGCCTGAGCCTTAGCCTTGCTGGTGTAGAAGCCGGTGCACTCGAGAACGACGTCGACGTCGAGGTCGCCCCAAGGCAGGTTGTTGGCGTCGGCCTCCTTGTAGATCTTGATCTCCTTGCCGTCAACGGTGATGGAATCCTCGCCAGCAACGACCTCGTGATCGCGAGCGTAGTTGCCCTGCGTGGAGTCGTACTTCAGCAGGTAAGCGAGCATATCGGGAGAGGTGAGGTCGTTGATAGCGACGATCTCGGAGCCCTCATGACCGAACATCTGACGGAAGGCCAGACGACCGATGCGACCGAAGCCGTTAATAGCAACCTTTACTGCCATTGTGTCTCCTTTCGTAAGGCCCCCGCAAGCTACAGCGCCTGCCGTTGAGGCCCACAAACTAACCACTCGCCTAATATACCTTTTTTTTGACTTGAATTTCACGAGAATGCTCGAAATTGAAAATCAAATTTGTGTTAAAACGCTTTAAAGAATAAAATAGCAGCTAAATCCGTATATAAGTCGATACTTTAACCTACCTGTTTGCTTCAATGAGCTTTTCAAGCCTCAAAACTCGATGGTAGAGGGCAGACTTCGACAAGGGAGGGTCAGCCATCTCCCCTAAATCACGCAGCGAAAGATCGGGATAGCGCTCGCGCAGGTCGCAAAAGACCGCCAAGGCATCCGGAAGCGTGTCGCGCAAACCCCGCTGTTCGAGCTCATCGATAAGCGCAAGCTGATGTTGGGCAGCACCGGCGCTTCTGGTCTGGTTGGCGAGCTCGGCGTTCACGCGACGGTTCACATCGTTCTTAACCAACTTGACCGCGCGCGCCTCCTCAATCTCGGCAACGCTGCGCTTGGCACCAATCAGCTTTAAAAGATGCTCGATTTCCTCGGCGCTCTTAATGTACACGGCATATGACCCCCGCCGTGCATTAACACGAGCATGGACCCCAATCTGCTCCAACAGATCGCAAAGCCCCTTGGCATATTGCTCGCCCTGCACCGCGATCTCCAAATGAAAATCACCGCGTGGATCGGCCACGAAGCCGCCGGCGATGAGCGCGCCGCGGATGTAGGCAAGCCTGCAGCAGGGACGGGCAACGATATGTCGGGGCACGCCGGCGACAAGTCCTCCCCTCCGGTCGAGGATGCCCAGCAGAACCAAGGCCTTATCCAAATCGGGCTGATCGGGCAAGGTGATGAGATAGTTTCGTACCTTATGCAAGACAGATTTGCGGACAGTGAACTCCGTTTTGAGCTTAAGGATACGATGCGTCAGCGTAATCATCGTGCGCGCAACGGCTCCCGTCTCAGTCGCAACCGTCAAACGATACCGCCCAGAGCCGGTAAGCGAGAGCGTACCACTCACACGCGTGAGGGCGGCGAGCGTCGACAAGTCGCAGTATTCACATTCGGGTTCGCAGCGCGCAAGCTCGTCGCGCACCTCAGCGGTAAACGACATGCAGGCCTATGCCTTCGTGTTGGCGCGCGACAGGTCGCGGTGGGAAATGCTCACGTGATATTGGGCACCTTCCAAATAACGTGCCGTGGCCTCGGCAATGGCAACGCTGCGGTGCTGGCCGCCCGTGCAGCCGATGGCGATAGAAAGCTGCGGCTTGCCCTCCGCGATATAGCCCGGCATCACCGTATCGAGCAGCTGTGTCCAAGCCTTCCAAAACTCCTGCGTCTTGGGATGGTCCAGAACAAAATCGGAGACCTTTTTATCGAGACCGGTCATCGTGCGCATCTCGGGATCGTAGAACGGATTAGGCAGGAAGCGGACGTCGATCATAATGTCCGCCTCGACGGGCATGCCGTGCTTAAAGCCAAACGAGAACACGTGGACGTCCATGAGCTGCTGGTCGGACAACTCGGAGAACGCCATGCGCAATTTGTTGCGCAGGGCAGAGGTACGCAGGCGGCTCGTGTCGATGATCATATCGGCTCGATCGCGCACACCCTGCAGCTGCAGGCGCTCGCGCTGAATGGCATCGGCCGTAGTCTCCCCCGGCTTGGCAATGGGATGACGGCGGCGGTTTTCGCTGTAGCGACGAATCAGCACCTCGTCAGAAGCCTCCAGGAACACAATGTCGCAGCTCATCTCGCGCTCCTCGAGCGCGGCGACCGCATCGAGCAGCTCATCGAACAAGCCCTGACTACGCAAATCGCAGGTAACGGCGAGATGCCTGCCCACACCCGTATTGATGCCGACGAGCTCGGCAAGCTGGGCGATGAGACGCGGAGGCAGGTTATCGATGCAAAAATAGCCCATGTCCTCAAACACGTGCATGGCCTGTGTGCGGCCCGATCCGGACATTCCGGTGATGATGACGATATCGGGGATGCGCTCCGAGCGCTCCGCCGCATCCATGGCATCTCCCTTTTGCATGCGCTGCCTCCCAAAAAACAAGCGCGGGACCCGGCGACCCGGATCCCGCGCGGTCAATTGCCTTTATTGAGTATACCGCCCCGAGCGGATACGAGGCCTGTCTTACGCCTCAAGCGCAGCCTTGAACCAACTTGTAATACTCGTGGGGTGCGTGATGGCGGTGCCGACGACAACGGCCCAGGCGCCGGCATCGATCGCGGCGCGAGCCTCCTCGGGCGTGTGCACGCGGCCCTCGCAGATGATGGGAAGGCCGGGAAACTCCTCGGTCGCCTGACGCAGGAGCGGCAGATCGGGGCCATCGGCCATGGTGCAGTCGATGGCGGCGACGCCGTGAGAAAGCGTGGTGGATACCAGGTCAAAGCCCATATCAACAGCACGGCGAATGTCCTCGATGGTTGCACAGTCGGCCATCAGGAGCACACCCTCCTCGTGCAGCGGGCGGAAGGTATCCTCGACCGTCTTGCCATCGGGGCGCGGACGATCGGTGGCGTCGATCGCCACGATATCGGCACCGGCAGCAACGCAGGCGCGAGCGTGACGCAGCGTCGGCGTGATGTAAACGCCCTCGTGCCCATCCTTCCACAGGCCGATGACGGGAACCTCACAGCGACCCTTAATGGCGGCAATGTCGGCAAGGCCCTGGCAGCGAATGGCGGCAGCGCCGCCGAGCTCGCAAGCGCGAGACATTTGAGCCATGGTCTCGGGCGTACGAAGCGGCTCGCCCATATACGCCTGAACGCTCACGACGAGCTTGCCCTTCAGGGATTGAATCAAAGGATCGACGGTCATAAGGCTGCAACCTTTCTCAGAACAGCCTCCCGAGGCGTGTTGTCTCGGGAGGCTCCTACAGCAGATACGTTTACTTTAACGAGGCAAGAAGATGCTCGGCGGCACCGATAAGCGGCGCGTCGCCCTCCAGCGAACCGATGAGGATCGGCGTGTTCTGAAGCGGATCGAGCGCCTGGCTGGCATAGCCCTCGTGCACCGAATCCTTCCACGTCTGCGAACGCCAATCGGGACCTTGGTGAATCACGCCGCCCGAAAGCACGATGACCTCAGGGTCCAGGATGTTAGCGAGTGAGCCCAAGCTGGCCCCCAGCGCAAAGCCGGCGTCATGGATGACCTCGGTCGCCTTTGCGTCGCCCGCACGGCACAGGTCGTTCACATCGCGACCGACCGAAGGACGGCTGGGGTCGACGCGGCCAAAACGCTCATCGTACATTCGACCAATGGAAGTGCCCGAAGCAACCGACTCCAGATGGCCGGAACGCCCGCAGGCGCAGGGAATGCCGGCGGCAGCCGAGCACTCGATGTGGCCCATATGGCCGGCAGCACCATGGAAGCCCTGCATCACGCGGCCGTTCTCGACATATGCGCCGCCGATGCCCGTACCGATGCCAAGACACAAGACGGAGAACTTGCCCTTGCCGACGCCCCAGTGGGCCTCACCCAGAGCATGAGCCTGCACGTCGCCTACGACGGCAACGGGAAGACCGAGGTCCTCGCGCAGGCGCGGCCCCAACTGAACGCCGGACCAGCCGGGCATGATCTCGTTGGCATACGCGATGGCGCCCGTCTTGGGATCGACGACGCCGGCGGCACCGATGCCGACGCCAAGGACCTCGACATCGGGATTCGCCTCGAGAGCAGCCTTGATGGACGCCTCGATACGCTGGAAGACGGCCTCGCCGCCCTCCTGGGCCTCGGTAGGAACCTCGGCCTCAAAAACGGGATGGGGCACGCTGCCGTCAGTCGGGTACTCCATGATGGCAGTCGCGATCTTAGTTCCGCCGATATCGACAGAGCAGACGTATTTGTTCTCCATGTCGCTCTCCTTAGGAGATAAAAAACAACTACAGGAAATGAAGGCGGTGTTATCGCCGCAACTTAGTAAAGGTTTCCCAGGTGCCCGAGGTTGGGGTGAAAGTGGTCGGGCGTTGACCTAATGGGTCACGCCCGACCACTTGAGCCCCAAGATCGGGTGCCTGGGGAAGCTTTACAGGAGACCGTTGTCCTGGAGGACCTTCTTAATCGCCTCGACGTTCTCGCCGGTCATGGCCTTCACCGGGCGCGGCATGGTCGGGCTGTCGAAGATGCCCATGAGGTTCATAGCGGTCTTGAAGGCGCCGACGCCACCGGCATAGCCCTGGACGCCCGAGGTGACATCCCAGATGTGCGAAATCTCATTGAGGCGATCCTGCTCGGCCTTGACGGTAGCCCAGTCACCAGCCTGAGCGGCCTTCCACTGACGCACGTAGCCCTCGGGCTCAACGTTGGCGAGACCCGGGACGGAACCGTCGGCGCCACCGAGGTAGGCGCCGTCGACAACAACCTCGTGACCGGTGAGGATGCTCATCGGATGGCCGTTCTTCTCGTTCTCCTGAACGAGGTAGCGGAACGAGATGTCATCACCCGAGGAATCCTTGACGCCAGCAAGGACGCCCTCGGCGCCGAGCTTGGCAAGGAGCTTCCAGGGGAGCTTGGTGTGAACGCAGACGGGAATGTCGTAGGCAAAGATGGGCAGGTCGAGCTCCTCGTGCAGGATACGGAAGTGCTCCTCGACCTCGGTCATGCCCTGCAGGGCATAGAACGGGCAGGTGGCGACGAGGGCATCGGCGCCCAGCTCCTGGGCGACCTTGCCGTGCTCGATCATGCGCTCGGTCTCGGTGTCGATGATGCCGACCAGAACGGGAACGCGGTGGTCGACGATACGGACGGCCTCGGAGATGATCTGACGGCGACGCTCGTCGGTGGAGAAGACGACCTCGCCCGAGGAGCCCAGGAAGAACAAGCCATCGACGCCGGCATCGATCATGCGGTTGATGCTGCGCTCAAAGGAGGCAACATCGAGCTGGTGGTCTTCGGTATCGGGAACAACGACGGGAGGGATAACGCCGGTGAATTTCTGAGTTGCCACAAGAATCTCCTTAGTTGTCTGGTGGGCAGCCCTATGCTGCCCACTCTTGTTGGCAGTGTCCAGGCCGTCTAGGCCAAAGAACACGAGTAGAACGTTTGGTTAAAGAAGTCGACGACTTCGTTTTCGAACGCATTGATGCGCTCGTGAGCGTATTTTGCATAGATGATATGCCTCCGGTCACACTCAAGACCGTTGAATACAGCAAACTGATCCTTGGGATCGCTCACGGTATCCATAAGCGATGTGCCCATGAGCACCGATCCGCGCACCCGAGACGACAGCGCCTCGAGGCCACCAGGAAGCGGATTGGCAACCGCCGTGCAGGCGAGGCCCCGCTCGTCCAGAGCAGAAACCGCCAGCGCGACTCCGCCGCCAAGGCCCTCGCCCCATGCAAAGATGCGGTCGGGGTCCATGCCATCAAGATTGCGCGCCACCTTCGCCAACGCGCAACCCCAACGGACGCGCTCGACAAAAGCGGGCGAAGCAATCCCCCGCCGCAGGTCGTCCGCACCAGCAACATCGTCATCCAGCGCGAGAACGGCATACCCCATGGCGGCAAATCTCGTCATGTGATGCCAGCCGCGCACAGGCCGATCGATGTCGTGGAACATCAGGCACAGCGGCACGCGCTCAGATACTCGGGCACGACCGACAGGCTCGATCAAACGAGCGTGAATCGCATCGTCACCGAGCTCAAAGGAGACCTCCGAGTAACGGGCGCAGGGGTTAACAAAGTCAATCGCCGTAATGGCCAGGCCTTGAATCTCAAGATTCGAAGCGCATGTCTCTAAAACAGAAACATCCGCTTGGACATCACTGCGCCAGCCCCGATATTCTGCGAGCCTTGACGAAACCGTTCCAGGAATTCCCACGAGTCCGGGGACAATCAGCTCGTCGACATTGCTCTCGCACTTAGACATGAGCCTCCCCTCCCTTGCAGAAAAACGAAATGATCAGATCGTCAAAATCCTGAATCTCCTCGTGGCCAAAGCCTTCAAAGAACTCATGACGCTTTTCGCAGGTCAGGTTGTTATAGACCGCAAACTGCGTCGCTGGCGGACAGACGATATCGGCTGTGCCGGTGCCAAACAGCACGGGGCATTTGACCATAGGGGCAAAGTTCTTGGAATCGAAGTACGCCAGCTTGGCATAGGCTTCGTCAATACGAGTCGAGTCCTCGTCAAACCAGCGAGACCAATAGCGCAGGCCCTCGTAGGCAATGTCGTCGGCATCCAAATCCCAGACTAGGCGGAAATCTGACAGGAAGGGATAGAGGATGGCGGCACGATTGATAAGCTCGCTGTTAAGCGCACAGGTCGCAATGCCCAAACCGCCGCCCTGCGACGCGCCGTTCACAAACACACGCGCAAGATCGATGCCCTCGAGCTCGCGAACGATACGGCACAGGATGCGAATATCTTGGTGCAAGCGGACATAGTAGAGGTTGGCCGGGTCGCCGTCGATACCGGCGACGATATGACCGGCAACCGTTGTGCCCTCAAATCCACCAATGTCCTCGGAGGGACCTCCTTGGCCGGGGCAGTCGAGGGCGATGAGTGCCATGCCCATGCCCGCAAACGACGCCTGCTCAAACCAGCTGCGGCTTGCACCCGGATACCCATGGAACTGAAGTACCAATGGCACGGGCTCGTCCGAGACAGGTTTAAGGTACTTGGCATGCAGGCGCGCGCCACACATGCCGGTATACCAGAGGTCGAAAAGCTGGCAGGTCGCGGCATCGGCGACCGATGCCGTCTCGATCGCATAGTCAAGCCCGACGGCGTCGGCCTCGGCCATGCGATCCTTCCAAAAGAGATCGAAATCTGATGGACGGGGCATGGCGCCTCGATATCCACCAAATTGATGTTGTAGCTCCTGAGCACTTGGCATGGCTCGTGAACCCAACCTTTCGAATTCGCAACGGAGGTGCGCCCGGCAAGGGAACCGGGCGCACGGGAGGGAAAGCGAGGCTACTCGCCGAGCTTGGGATGAAGCAGCGACGGCGCAGCGCCGAGCAGCATCTTGGTGTAGGGGTCCTGGGGGTGCTGGAAGACCTGCTTGGCCTCGCCCTGCTCGACGATCTTGCCGCCATTCATAACGATGATGTCGTCAGAGATATAGCGGACCGTCTGGATGTCATGGCTGATGAACACCATGGCCAGGCCGAGCTCCTTCTTAAGGTCGGTCAGCAGGTTCAGAATCTGTGCGCGGACCGAAACGTCCAGAGCCGAGGTGGGCTCGTCGGCGATGATAGCGTCGGGGTTCAGCGACAGGGCACGGGCAATTGCCACGCGCTGGCGCTGACCGCCCGAAAGCTGGCCGGGAAGAACCTCGGCGGCAGAGCTGGGCAGACCGGTGAGCTCCAAGAGTTCCTTGACGCGCTTCTCCTGCTCGGCCTCGGTACCCAGGTTGTGGACGCGCATGGGGTCGAGCAGCTGCTCGCGAACGACCATGCGGGGGTTGAGCGCCGTGGCCGGGTTCTGGAACACGACCGAGATGACGCGACCCATGTGGCGACGGTCCTCGGCGGTACGTTTGGTAACGTCCTTGCCCTTAAAGTAGACCTTGCCGCTCGTGGGGGCCTGCAGGCCGCACATGACGTTAGCGGTGGTGGACTTACCGCAACCGGACTCGCCGACGATGCCGATCGTCTGACCGGGCATGAGCTTAATCGTTACACCCTGGACGGCGTGAACCAGGTTGGGGTGCAGAATCGAGCCGGTACGGGTCCTAAAGGTGACGTGGACGTCATCAAGGAAGATGATCGGCTCGACGCCGTTGACTGCGGTCTCGCTCATCTACATCACCTCCGCGTGAGGGGTCAAACCATTTGCCTTGAGCACCTCGTCGGGGAGCTCGGAATAGAAGTGCTCGGTGCCGGGCACGCGCTTGAAGACCGGACGGGTGTCCAGGCCAATGCGCGGATGGCTCGAGCGGGGTGCGAAGCGATCGCCCTTGGGGAAATCGCGCGGGCTCGGAACGGCGCCGGGCACCTGGTGCAGGCGGCCCGAACCGCTCTCGATGGACAGGACGGAACCCAGAAGGCCGCGGGTGTACTCGTGAATCGGGTTGGTGAGCAGCTCCTTGGTGGGCGCCTGCTCGATAACCTGGCCGGCGTACATAACCGTGATGTTATGAGCGACCTCGGCGACCAGTGCCAGGTCGTGCGAAACGAAGATCATGGCAAAGCCGAGCTTGGCCTGAAGATCGTTAAGCAGCTTGATGACCTGCTTCTGGACGGTAACGTCCAGAGCGGTCGTGGGCTCGTCGCAGATGACCAGTTTGGGGTCGCGGGTAAGGGCCATAGCGATCAGAACGCGCTGACGCTGACCACCGGAAAGCTCATGCGGATAGCTCTCGAGCGTACGCTTGGGGTCGAGGCCCACGAGCTCCAGGAGCTCCTCGGCGCTACGGGTACCGCCGCGCTTGGTGAGCTGCTTCATCTGGGCGGAAATGAGCATGGAGGGGTTGAGCGAGGACAGGGCGTCCTGATAGACCATGGCGATATCGGTACCGCGCAGGCCGAACCACTCCTTCTTGCTCATCTTGAGCAGGTCGCGGCCCTCCCAGAGAACCTCACCGGAAAGATGCTCGTCATCGTCGGTCAGGCCCATGATGGCCAGCGTGGTGATGGACTTACCGCAGCCGGACTCACCGACCAGGCCCATGGTCTGGCCAGGACGGACATCAAAGTTGACATGATCGACGACGTTGATATCACCGTGGTGCTCAAACTGGATGCAGAAATCACGGACCGAAAGGATCGGCTCAACGGACTCATCGGGCACATGGCGGTCGTTACGCTTGAGCTCGACATCGCGCAGGGCGCCAAGACGGGCGGACAGGGACTGAGCCTGCTCCTTGTAAGCGCGAACAGGGTCGGAGACCAGCAGGTCGGCCTCGCGGCGCTTGGAGGAATCGGTCGGATCCAGGGCGGCGGAGGGAGCAGCGGCCATGGCGTCGGTAATGCCCTCGGAGAGGATGTTGAGCGCCAGGCAGGTGATCATGATAGCCAGACCCGGGAACAGCGCCTGCCACCAACGGCCAGCGAGCACGCCACCGCGGGCGTCGGCGAGGATGTTGCCCCAGGTAGCGGTGGGCTCCTGGATACCAGCGCCGATAAAGGTCAGCGAGGCCTCGAAGATGATGGCGTCGGCGACCAGGGTAACGGTGAAGACCATGATCGGGGCGATGCAGTTACGCAGAACATGCTTGATCAAAATCCACGGAGCCTTGGCGCCGGAAACGATGACCGCGCGGACATAGTCCTCGCCGTACTCGGACACGATGTTGGCGCGCACGATACGGGCAATCTGCGGAGTGTACATAAAGCCAATGGCGAAGATGATCGACGGCACGGAATTGCCCAGGATGGAGACGAAGACGGCAGCGAGGGCGATGCCCGGGATGGACATGATGATGTCCAGGATGCGCATGATCGCCTCGGAAACGGACTTGCGCGAAACCGCCGCGAGGGCGCCCACGACCGAGCCGCAGACCAGAGCCATGGCAGTAGCACCGAAGCCGATGATCAGCGAGTAACGGCCACCGTAAAGCATACGCGACAGGATGTCGCGGCCCTTATCGTCGGTACCGAAGATAAATCCATTGCCGGGAGCCTGGCGAGCAGTGAAAATCTCGACCGGGCTATAGGGGGCAAGAAGGGGCGCCAGAATCGCGGTCAGGGCGACCAACACCAGCACGACGGCGGCAATCTTAGAAGACAGCGTCATCTTCTTCCAGCCACCGAGCTTGAGCCCCTTGGAGGCAGCCTTCTCGAGCTGCTCGGTTTGCTTCTCTCGAATCTTTACCATAATCTACACCGTCCTGATGCGCGGGTTGATGAGCAGGTAGAGCATGTCAACCACGATGTTGATGATGATGAAGGCAAGAGCAACGACGATGACGACGCCCTGAACCAGGTTCGCCTCGTTGCCCTGAACGCCCTGCAGAATCGCAGTACCCATGCCGGGGAGGTTGAAGATGACCTCGATGACGACGGCGCCGCCCATAAGGTAACCGATCTTAAGACCGAGGGTGGTGACCGGGGTGATCAGCGCGTTGCGCAAAACGTTGATGCCGACGACGACCTTCTCGGGAACGCCGGCGCCACGGGCCATGCGGACGTAGTCCTTGTCGAGCTCCTCAACCATGGCGGTACGCACGATACGAGTCATCTGGCCCGTCAGCGGGAATGCCAGAGCGATAGCGGGCATGATCATACGTCCCAGATAGCCAGCCGGGTTGGTGGTGAAGTGAGGCAGAGCACCGGATGCCGGGAGCACCTTAAGGTAGGAAGAGAACAGCAGAATCAACAGAACGGCAAGCCAGAACGACGGGGTTGCCAAGCCGGCGATGGAAAAGACGCGGATCACTTGGTCCGGCCATTTATCGCGATACAGTGCCGCGATGACGCCGAGCAAAAACGAGACGACCGCGCCGATGGCAAGACCGATGAAGGTCAGCTGCATCGTGACGGGCAGGGCCGTGGAGATGCGCTTGGCAACGGAGTTGCGAGCAGCACCATAGGTGCCCATGTCACCATGGATCAGATCGCCCATGTAGCGCACGTAGCGCACGGGCCAGGGGTCGTCCAGACCATACTTCTCATGGTACTCGGCAACCGCCTCGGGCGAGGCACCGTCACCCAACGCCGTATAGGCGGGGTCGGTCTTGGAGAACGACATAAGGAAGAACACCAGGACGGTGACGCCCAATGCCATGATCGGCAGCGCCACGAGACGCCTTCCAATCAAACGTAGAAAGTTGTTCACGTTCTCTCCCCTTTCTTTTGTCGGTAGGACCAACTGGTATATGAGTATGGATACTCATTACAAGACCCGAGCGACATCGAGGCCGCCCGGGTCTTTGTTTCAACTATGAGGACGTTGCCTTACGACCGACGCCCCACATATGACTCAAACGAGTCTTAGGCCTTGACGGTCGCGACGCCCCTGAAGGACATGCTCGTCGTGCCGATGCCCTTGAAGCCATCGAGGGCCTCGCCGTTGGGCGCGGTAGACGGATCGTCCCAGGAAGCGGAGACGGTCTTGACGTGGACAACGGGGTACAGAACAGCGTTGTCGGCGATGATGTCGAAGCACTCGTTCCACTTCTTCTGCTGCTCGTCGCCCTCGGCGGCAAGAGCCTCGTCCATGAGACCGTGGAGCTTCTCCCACTCAGCGGACTCCTTCCACGGGCAACGGGTCTGCATCCAGACGTTGTCGCCGTACCACCAGTTGAGCAGCAGGTCGGGGTCAGCGCCGAAGCAGGACGGATCGCCAGGGGCAAGGAGGATATCGTAGGCCTCGCCGCCGTCGATGGCAGCGTAGGTGGCCGGCGAGGTATCGGTCTGGATGGTCACCTCGAAGCCGAGAGCGTCGAGGTCGTTCTTGACCTGGGCGGCCATGCCCTTAATCTGCTCGTTGTCGGTGGTGCGCAGGGTGATGGCACCCGGGGTGATGCCGGACTCCTCGATGAGCTTCTTGGCCTTCTTGGCGTCGGTCTTGTACACCGTGGAAGCCTCATGATAGTTGGTGAAGCTCTTGGGCAGGTAGCAGCTGGCAGCGGTGGCAAGGCCGGCGAAGGTGTTGGTGATCATCTTCTCGGTGTCGAGCGCGTACATGACGGCCTGACGGACCTTGACGTTGTTCCAAGGCTCCTTGGCGACGTTGAACATGATGAAGCGGGTGCCGAAGCCCTGGACGTTGTCGATCTTGCAGCCAGCGCTCTCGAGCTGGTCGACGGCGTCAGCGGTGACGAGCTCCATAACGAGCGTGGAGCCTTCCTGCTGGGCGGTAACGCGAGCGGTGGGGTCGGTCAGGATGCTGTACTGGATCTTCTTATCCTCGGCAGCATACTCACCGTTGTACTCGGGGTTGGGAACCAGGGTGATCTCGGTATCGGAGATAGAGTCGTACATCCAGGGGCCGGAACCGATCGGCTGCTTGGCGCGATCCTCCTCGGACTGAGTAGCCGGGGTAACACGGATGATGGCCAGACGATCCTTGAGCAGGGAGAAGTTGGGGACCTTGGTCTTGACCGTTACAGTGCTGGCATCCTTGGCCTCGATGGACTCGAAGGGCTGGAAGAACGGAGCATAGGTAGCGGAAGCAGCGCAAGCGGTGTAGGAAGCGACGACGTCGTCAGCAGTGACCTCGGTACCATCGGAGAACTTGGCGCCCTTGCGGATGGTGACCTCGAAGGTAGTGTCGTCCACGGACTTGGGATCGTCGGTGGCGAGCTCGTTGAAGGTGCTGTAGTCGTGGTAATCGATGCCGTAGAGACCCTCGACGACGTGCCAGTTAGCACCCAGGCCCACAGCGGAGCCGGTGCTGGCGGGATCGAAGCTGGACGGAGCGTAAGCGGAACCAGCGGTAATCACACCGCCGCCACGGTTGGCGGAATCGGCGGAACCGGAAGCGGAACCCTCGTCGTTGGAGCTGCCACCGCAGCCGGTGAGACCAAGCCCTGCGACAGCAGCGACGCTGCCGGTGAGGCCGAGGAACGAACGCCTGGACATACCCTTGTTGATGATGGCCATGTCTTCTCCTATCAATAGAGAATCTTACCCGGGAGCACCTAGACTTGCCCCCGCGCAACTTGCGGACGATATATACCTTACCTACCGACGAACCCAACTGAGGTGCCGCGCTCGGCGACCGATACATACATACGCTTGAACGGTATTTACTACCGTTCACCGAATTCATTGACAAACGATTCGCCAGACAGTATGTATCGACGAGGTGAGATATCAGTCATCGTCAACCCGCAGGATAGCAGGGTTGTTCACCATGGCTAGTCAAACGTTTTAGCGTTAATAAAACCCGAAATCGACAGGTAATCGCCGCGAAATAAATGATTGAAAATCGGCCAATCATGTATATCAGTTGTTTAGAAGCACGTTTAGTTTTCGGAACGGTTGGCCGATGCCTGGGCGCGTTCGGCATTCCATGCAACAAGTGCCTCGTGGACCGCTTTGGCGACATCGGCCGGAACGCCTCGAACTTCCGCGATCTCTTGCTCGCTCGCCGCGCGCAAACGCTTCATCGAGCCAAAATGGCGCATAAGGGCACGTTTTCTGGTGGGTCCCACGCCTGGAACGTCATCGAGTACCGAAACCGTCATGGCTTTATCGCGCAATTCGCGATGGAACGTGATGGCAAAACGGTGCGATTCATCGCGCACCTGTTTGATTAGATAGAGCGACGCGGACCCGGTCGGAAGCACGACTGGAGTCTCGTCCCAAGGCACGAAAACCTCCTCATCGGCCTTTGCCAAGCCACAAACTGGTATATCGAGCCCAAGAGCCTCAAGTTGCTTGATCGCAGCGGTCAATTGCGGCTTACCGCCATCGACAACGAGCAAATCGGGGCGCGATCCAAAGCGCTCGTCGGCCATGCGCTCGGGAGCATAGCGTCGTCCCAAAACCTCGGACATCGACACGAAGTCGTTTGCCTCGTCCAATTCGGCCTGAATTTTAAAACGACGGTACTGGCTCTTGTCGGCGCGTCCGTTGGTAAACACCACCATCGAGGCGACGGTAAAGGTTCCGTGCAGCGTCGAGATATCGAAGCACTCGATACGCATCGGCGGCGCTGGCAGCGCCAGCGCGCTTTCGAGCTCCAGGAGCGCCTGATTGGTGCGGTCGTCAGCGTACCCCGTTCGCATCATGTAGCGCATGAGGGCATGGCGCGCATTTTTGGATGCCATATCGAGCAAACGGTGCTTTTCGCCACGCTGCGGCCTATGGAGATGGCAGGAACGCTCGCGCTTGCCCGCAAGCCATTCCCCCAGCGCCTCCGCATCCTCAAGCTCGACGGAAAGGTTGACCTCAGCTGGAATATCAGCCGTCTCGTCGTAATAGCGCTTAAGAAAGCCCGACTGGAGCTCTTCCTCGTCAACATCAAGACCCTTGTCGAGAATGAACTCGCAGGTGCGAACTGTTCGGCCCTCGCGAACGACGAAGACGCAAGCGGCGGAGATGGTCTCCTCGCGATAGAACCCGATGACATCGATATCGACACTGGAGGGAAAAACGACTTGCTGACGATCGTCCAGACCCCTGATGACCTCCAAACGACGTTTGACGCGTGCCGCGCGCTCAAAGTCGAGCGCCTCGGCGGCATCCGTCATCTCGGAGGTCAGCTCATCGACGACATCCTTGCGATGGCCCGACAAAAAGCGCTCGACACGCTTGACGTTCTTGGCATAGTCTGCCGGGGAAATCGCGCCGACACACGCACCCGGGCCGCGCCCGACATGGTAGTCAAAGCAGGGACGCCCGTTTTGCGCGCAAATCATATTGACGATGTCTTCCTCGCCCTTGTGGGACTCAACGATACGGCGACAACGACGCCACTCCGCACAGGATGCGGAGCAGATGGGAATAACCTTGCGCAGCGTATCTATCGTCTCACGTGCCGCACGGCTATCGGTATAGGGTCCAAAATAGCGCGTTCCCGGCTTATGACGCTCACGCGTATATTTGATAGCGGGATACAGGTCGCCCTTTGTAATGGCGATAAAGGGGTAGCTCTTGTCATCCTTGAGGTCGACGTTAAAGTACGGATGGTACTGACCAATCAAATTGCGCTCGAGCACCAACGCCTCATGCTCGGTCTCCACCACGATATAGTCAAAGCTCGCCACCAGCTGCATCATCAGCGGAATCTTTTGACGCTCATCCTGCAGTGTCACGTATTGACGCATGCGGGCGCGTAGGTTTTTCGCCTTGCCCACGTAGATGACATCGCCCTTGGCATCCTTCCAAAGGTAGCATCCGGGCTGTGTGGGAACGCGCGAAACCTGCTCGGCAAGCGTTGGAATGTTGTCGTGACCGGCCACGCGCACCTACTTGCGACGAAGCAGCGCCGAGACCTCGGGCATCTTAAGGACGACGGCAAGGCCAAAGGTAACAGCAAGCGAGACGACACCCGCAACGCAAACATAGCCAAGAGTAATCAGAATCGAACCGCCAAGCGCCCCGACAAAGTGCTCAAGCGCCCACATGACGCCGGCGCCTGCGGCAGCACCCAGGCCACCGAGCAAAAGGCCAAAGAAACCGCCATGTAGGATAGATTTGACCTGAAGGCCACGCAGACGACGACGCAGCCACCACAGCGAACAACCGACCAAGATCACGTAGTCGACGACATACGAAAGCGCGATTGCCGGCATGCCGAAGCCCAGCACAACGCCAAACAGCAGAACCGAGCCGGCCTGGCCGATGGCAGAATACAGGCAATAGCGACTATAGGGCTTCATGTCGAGCAAGGCAGAGAAGCTCTTCTGCATCAACACGACCACGCCGTAGAGCGGCAGCGAGAGCGCCAGGTAGACAAGGTACTCGGACACCAGCGTCACGCCGGATTCATCGAACTTGCCAGCACAGTAGATCATGTTGAGCGGACGCGCGAAGACAATCAGGTACAGCGCGAACGGAATCAGGAAGAACAGCATCTGGGCGACGCCACGCGAAATGCCCGTGCGAACGCTGTCGTAATCCTTCTCCTGCGCGTCGTGAGAGAGCTCGGTATAGAGCGCCGTCGAAAGCGAGGCGGCAATCAGCGCGTAGGGCAGCGTGTACCACAGGCGCGCATAGGCGATGACGGAAGGACCAGTCTCGGGCTGGACCACCAGCGCGGCAGCGTTGGTGATAGAAGTCGAGACAAACATGCACACCGTGGCGAGCAGCGTCGGGATACCGAGCGCAATCGTCTGCCGCAGTGCGGGGTCCTTAAAGTCGATATGGATATGGGGGTGCACGCCGTGCTTGCCAAGCGCGGGGATCTGACATGCCATCTGAACAAAGACACCGAGGGTCGTACCGGCCGCAATCAAGATGATGCCGGCACGTTCGCCAAACTGTGCGGACACGGGCGCAAAACCCATAAAGCTCGCAATGACGATCACATTGTTGAGGACCGGAGCAAACGTCGACCAGAAGTAGTCGCGGTGTGCGTTGAGAACGCCCGAGAACACCGAGCCCAAACCATAAAACAGAATCTGGATGGCAAAGAAACGGAACATGAACGCAGCGGTATCCATGCTGCCGCCGTCACCCGAAAGGAACGATTGCGTCCAGATAAAGCCCGGGGCGAACACGGTCCCCAGCAACGAAATGCCACCCAGCACCAAAAGCAGAATGCCGAGCAGGTTGCCCACGTACTCGTTTGAGGCCTCGCGACCCTGCTCACGCCTCACGCCCATGTACACGGGCAAAAACGCCGTCACGAGCATGCCGCCCATCACGAGTTCGTAGAGCATATTGGGCAGGTTGTTGGCGACCTGATAGGAGGACGAGAGTAGCGACATGCCGATAGCGGCCGCCATTGCCCACGTGCGGATAAAACCGGTGACGCGAGACACGATAGTCAGGATGGTCATAAGCCCGGCGGAACGACCAACCGTGGAGTAGTCCGACGAGCCCATGTCGTCAGTGTCATCTCGCGACGAAGAAGCTTCGGATGAGGGTGTCTGAGGCGCAGATTCTTTTGCAAAATGAGCTCCGCGCTTCAATTCTTCCTGCGGCATCGCTCAGTCCTCTCTCGTAATCGCGGCAACCGTCGCCCCGCAAAATGCAATTAAATCATCGGGTGCAAGCTCGAGCTGATAACCACGCTTGCCTCCCGAAATAAAAATGGTATCCCAAAGGACACATGTCTCATCAATGAGCGTCCGGTAGCGTTTTTTCATACCGACCGGGCTGCAGCCGCCGCGAACGTAGCCAGTCGCCGCAAGCAAATCCTTCACATGCATCATGGCCAAGGACTTCTCCCCCGCGGCACGCGCGGCGGACTTTAGATCGAGCTCGTCGGCAACAGGGATGCAGCACACGACATAGTCGTTGGACGGTGTCACACAGACCAAAGTCTTAAATCCTTGACCGGGCTCCTCGCCAAGCTGCTCCGAAATCGCGACCCCCAGGCCCACCGACTCATCGCCATCGTCTTCGTACGTATGTAGAACATAGGAAATGCCGGCGCTTTCCAGCTCGCGCATCGCATTGGTTTTTGGCGTCTTTACAGCCTTTGCCATGACATATCCTTTCCCTCGCATTCGGACGCAAGGATTAAGTATATGTCCAATTCGGCTGCATACGTCACTTCGGCACAGCAAGCGCCATCGAATCACAAGGAGTCGATGGCGCCCATAAACTGAATCGCCTATTTATTGAGCATCAAGTTGAGCCTGGCGCTCCCGGTCACGCCTGAGCAACGGCGCCAAAAACTTGCCCGTATAACTCTGCGGACAGTCCGCAACCTGCTCCGGTGTACCCGAAACCACGACGGTTCCGCCGCCGTTACCGCCCTCGGGACCCATATCGATCAGGCGGTCGGCAACCTTGATGACATCAAGGTTGTGTTCAATCACCAGCACCGTGTTGCCCGCATCGACCAAGCGCTGCAGTACATCGAGCAGCTGGCGGACGTCCTCAAAATGAAGGCCGGTCGTCGGCTCGTCCAAAATATAGAACGTCTTGCCCGTCTGGCGTCGATGAAGCTCCTTGGCGAGCTTTACACGCTGCGCCTCGCCGCCCGAAAGCGTCGTGGCGGGCTGGCCCAGGCTCACGTAGCCCAAGCCTACATCGTACAGCGTCTGGAGCTTGCGCTTAATCTGCGGGATATTCCCAAAGAAGGCCAGCGCCTCGGTAACGCTCATGTCGAGCACGTCCGAGATGGTCTTGCCACGATAGGTGACCTCGAGTGTCTCGCGGTTGTAGCGTTTACCGCCGCAAACTTCGCAGGGAACGTAGATATCGGGAAGGAAGTGCATCTCGATCTTGATCTGTCCGTCGCCCTTGCACGCCTCACAGCGCCCGCCACTCACATTAAAGGAGAAACGACCTGGCGAGTAGCCGCGCGCCTTCGACTCCGGCGTACTCGCAAACAGTGCGCGAAGATCATCCCACAGGCCGATATAGGTAGCAGGGTTGGAACGCGGCGTGCGGCCAATCGGCGACTGGTCGATATCGATAACCTTATCGATACACTCGATGCCCTCGATTTTCTTATACGGACCCACAGGGCGCGTCGAGCGGTGAATGGCATTCGTAAGGGCAGGCGCAATGGTGTCGGTAACTAGGGAGCTCTTGCCCGATCCCGACACGCCGGTAACAACCGTAAGCGTACCAAACTCGATCTTGGCAGTAACGTTTTTGAGGTTGTTGGCTCGAGCGCCCGTAATTTTAAGGCAGCCGCGACCGGGTTTGCGCCGTTCATCAGGCACCCGGATCATTCGTTTGCCGGTCAGATAAGCGCCCGTCATCGACTCAGGACACGCCATGATATCGGCAGGCGTTCCCGCC
>CABUSD010000017.1:0-47431 GCA_902494165.1 uncultured Collinsella sp.
AGTTTGTCGCGAGTTCCGCACGCAAAGGAAAGCACTTAATGTGCTTTCCGTCTTGCGCAGGACTGTAGAGCAGCAAACTTAACCCGCCCCGGCCCCCGATGGCCCCAGACCGGCGGGATAGACCGGTTCAGATGGGGCTTTGATGCATGGGTGGTCTGTTGTTGTGCAAATGGGTATCATACTGTGGTTATTGCATCGACTCTGCGATGCATTGTTGTACGTGCCCGGCGGTCGGTTTGCCAGAAGCGCCCCGTCGGTTGTTTCAGACCCGTTTCGAAGAAAGGAAACCACACTAACCTATGGCAGCTAAAAAATCATCTCCCTTGAAGATCATTCCGCTCGGCGGCCTTGACGGCATCGGCAAGAACATGACGGTCTTCGAGTGCGGCGACGACATGGTGCTCGTCGACGCTGGCCTCATGTTCCCCGACGACTCCCAGCCCGGTATCGATCTGGTACTCCCGGATTACACCTACGTTCTGGAGAACGAGGAGAAGCTCCGCGGCATCGTCGTTACCCACGGACACGAGGACCACACCGGTTCGCTTCCGTATCTGCTGCAGGACCTTAACAATAAGGTACCTATCTTCTCGAGCAAGCTGACGCTTGGCTTTATCGAGGGTAAGCTCTCTGAGTTCCGCATCCGCGCGCCCAAGTTCCGTGAGGTCAAAGGCGGCAGCCACGTCAATCTGGGTGGCATCTCGCTCGACTTCTTCTCGATGACGCACTCCATCCCCGGCGCTCTGGGCGTGTTCATTCGCACTAACCAGGGCACCGTTATGCACACCGGCGACTTTAAGCTCGACCAGACGCCCATCGACGGTGTCACGCCCGACTATGCCGCCATTAGCCGCTTTGCCAAGCAGGGCATCGACCTGCTGCTGTCCGACTCCACCAACGCCACGGTTCCGGGCTTTACCAAGTCCGAGGCTGAGGTCGGTCCCAGCTTGTTGCACGCCATCAAGAACGCCCCGGGCCGCGTGTTCGTCGCGTCGTTCTCGAGCCATATCCATCGTTTGCAGCAGATCTGCGACGCCGCCCGCAAGTGCGGTCGCAAGGTCGTCGTGACCGGCCGCTCCATGCTCACCAACACCCGCGTGGCGCGCGAGTTGGGTTACCTCAACATCGATGACGCCGATATCATCGATGCCTTCGATATCGATAACCTTCCCGACGACAAGATTGTCGTCATGTGCACCGGCTCTCAGGGCGAGCCGCTGTCGGCCCTGTCCCGCATGGCCAACGGCGAGCACAAGACGCTCTCCATCCATGAGGGCGATACCGTCATCCTCTCGGCAACGCCGGTCCCCGGTAACGAGAAGGCTGTGCAGCAGGTCGTCAACAGCCTGGCCAAGCTTGGCTGCGACGTGTGGGATAAGAATCGCGCTCTCGTCCATGTCTCGGGCCACGGCAGCCAGGAGGAGCTCAAGCTTCTGATGGCCATGGCCAAGCCCACCTACTTTATGCCGGTTCACGGCGAGGCCGTGCACCTGCGTGCCCATGCCCAGCTTGCCCGTAAGATGGGCATTAAGGATGATCACATCTTTATCCTCGACAACGGCGACACGCTCGAGATGCGTGGCGGTATCGTCAAGCGCGGCACGCCCGTCGAGTCCGGCGTCGTCTACGTCGATGGTCTGCGCATCGGCGATACCGACCCCATCGTCCTGCGCGATCGTCAGAAGCTCGCCAATGACGGTATGGTCACAGCCGTCGCCATCGTCTCGCTTAAGCACAAGAAGATCGAGGCCATCGAGTTCTCGGGCCGCGGTGTTTCGTTTGCCATCGACGACCAGTTCTCCGAGGATGCCTCCGCGTCCATCATGAAGACGATCGAGAAGGGCAAGTTCAGCTTCACCAGCAGCGGTTCCGACGCTATTCGCAAGGCCCTGCGCGACTCCCTCTCCAACTTTATCTGGAGCCGTACGCGCACTCGCCCGATGATCATCCCGGTCGTCATGGAGGTTTAGTTTGGCGCGTGGATCTGCACAAAACGCCAAAGGCAATAAGGCCAAAAACCAACCGGCATCTGCTAAGGGTGCCGGTTCCCATCTGCGTGCCAATAAGGGTCACGAGGACGAGTTCGACGATTTTGAACCCTTGGTCGAGCCCTCGGCTAACCGTGATATCGCGGGCGTCGTTATCGCCGTTTTGGCTATCGCGTCTTTTATTGCCGTGATTTCGCCGGCTTCCGCTCCCGTGACGGCTGCGGTCGCCGGTTTCTACCACCTGGGCTTTGGTCTGGGCGCCTATGTGCTGCCGATCGTCATCCTGCTGTTTGCTGCCACGCTCTTTTTGGGTGAGGATTCTCCGCTCAACGTGCGTTCGGTTGCCGGCGGTGCCGTGGTCTTTGTGGCCGTGGTTTCCATCCTGTCTTTGATGGTGCCGGGTACGAGCGATTCGAGCGCCCTTATGTTCACGCCGCAAAACCTTTCTGCCTCGGGTGGCTACATTGGTGCCTTTATCGCCGGCACGCTGCAAAATGCCCTGGGTAAACCCATTGCGATGGTGGTCCTGCTGGGCCTTGTCGTTGTGGGTTTGGTTATCATCGGCTTTTCGGTGGGCGGCGTTCTGCGCTCCGCCCGTGACCGTGCGGCCGATTTTGCCGAGCGCCGCCGCGCCGATGTCAACGCTAGCCCGTGGGGCGACGACGAGGCCCTTTCGGTTCCCGGTGTCGCTCGCCCGCACCTGAGCATTCTGCGCCATAAGGGCTCCGATGCTGCCGTGACCACGGTTATGGGCGATAATGCCGATCCTATTCTGGACGAAGACGACGAGGACGAGGATCCGTTTGTCGATGTGTCCGAGGCCGTTGAGGCCGAGCACGCCAAGACGACGCTGCTGCCGCGCCGTCACGCCAAGAAGGGCAAAGCCGCGCCTAAACTCAATACGAGCGAGCCGGATCCGTCTTGGTCCGACAGTGAAATCGAACTCACCGAGGGCGATGACGAGGACGACGAGGCTCCGCTCGAGTCCGCCAAGACAACCTTGTTGCCGCGTCGCCCAGGCACGCGCGGGCAGGTGACCGGCCAGCTTTCGATGGAAGACGATCCAGCCGAGATCGATGAGTCAGAGCCGCCGTTTGCCGTGAATCCGGTTTCGGCTGCTCCGCAGATTCCTGATTTCCTCAAGCATCCCAAGGTTGCCGACGCGTCTGTTGCGAGCGCTGCCGAAGCACCGGTAGCCAGCGATGGGGGAGCGGATAAAGCCGTTGCGGATGCCGAGGGCGAAGAAGAGGACGGCCTCAAGCTTCCGCCGCTCGAGATTCTGCATGCCAACCCGCAGTCGGCGTCTTCCGCGTCTTCGGACAAGGAGCTGGAGCAGACCGCCGAATCGCTGCAGTCGACCTTGCTTGAGTTTGGCCGAAGCGCCCGCGTGGTCGGCTGGATTGCCGGCCCCACGGTGACGACCTTTAAGCTGCAGCCCGGCGAGGGCGAGCGCGTGAGCAAGATCTCGAGTCTCGAGGACGATATCGCGCTTTCGCTTGCTGCCCAGTCGGTGCGTATCTTTGCTCCGATTCCCGGTACTTCGCTTGTGGGTATCGAGATCCCTAACCGCAAACGTCAAAACGTCAATCTGGGCGACGTTCTGCCCTATGTGAAGGGCGGCCCGCTCGAGCTAGCCATCGGTCGTGATGCCGAGGGTACGCCGGTCGTTGCGGACCTCGCCAAGATGCCCCACCTGCTAATCGCCGGTACTACCGGTTCCGGTAAGTCGGTCATGATTAACTCCATCATCACGACCCTGCTCATGCGTGCGCTTCCCGAGGACGTTCGCCTGATCATGGTCGACCCCAAGCGCGTCGAGCTCGCGGGCTACAACGGCCTGCCGCATCTCTATGTGCCCGTCGTGACCGAGCCCAAGCAGGCCGCAAGCGCCCTGCAGTGGGCCGTTTCCGAGATGGAGCGCCGCCTGAAGGTCTTCGAACGCCTCAACGTCCGTAAGATTTCGACCTATAACGAAAAGCAGGCCGCCGGCGAGTTTGAGCATTACGATAACCCGCCGCAAAAGATGCCCTACCTGGTCATCATCATCGACGAGCTTTCGGACCTGATGATGGTCGCCGGCAAGGATGTCGAGGCTTCGATCGTGCGTATCGCCCAGCTGGGCCGTGCCGCCGGCATCCACCTTATCGTGGCCACGCAGCGCCCCAGTTCCAACGTGGTGACGGGTCTCATCAAGGCAAATATCACCAACCGTATTGCCTTTAACGTCGCTACGGGTATCGATTCCCGCGTCATCATTGATCAGATGGGTGCCGAAAAGCTCACCGGTCTGGGCGATATGCTGTTCTCGAAGGTCGACTGGGGCAAGCCTCGCCGTATCCAGGGTTGCTTTGTTTCGGATGACGAGATCAATGAGATCGTCGAGTTCGTCAAATCTCAGAGCGAGCCGGACTACCACGAGGAGATCCTTTCTGCTGTGGCTCCCGCCTCGATGTCCATGGCGGTCGGTGGCGGTATTGTCCGGACCGGAGTTGCCGAGCCGCAGGATGACGATCCGCTTATCTGGGAAGCCGCCCATATTGTGGTGGAATCGCAGCTTGGCTCCACATCTGGCCTGCAACGCCGCCTCAAGGTTGGCTATGCGCGTGCCGGGCGTATTATGGACATGCTGGAAGAAAAGGGTGTCGTCGGCCCGCCCGACGGTTCCAAGCCGCGCGAGGTCCTTCTGGACGAGGAGGGGCTTGCCGCACTTGAATCCGTCGACGCCGAGATGGCACGTGAAGATCGTGAGTTTGGAGGATTCTGATGGCTGCACGCTTTGGTGACATGCTGCTCGAGCAGCGTCGCCGAATGGGCCTTTCCATTCAGCAGGTCGCCAACACCATCAAAATCAGACCGCAGATCATCGAGTTTTTCGAGACCGGTAACTTTGCGTCGATGCCCCCGCGCGGCTATGCGCAGGGCATGATTTCGAGCTATGCACGCTTTTTGGGCCTCAATCCGCGCGAGGTCGTCAATGCCTACTTTGATGAGCTGATGGCATACGAGCGCGAGACGTCGCAGCAGGGCGGTCGTTTTCAGGACGCCGCCGGCTATGTCAATTCGCGTTCCTCGGTGGATAACGGGCGCTTCCTGATGGTTCAGGGCGGTCGCTCAACGCGTTATGGTCAGCGTCCGCAGCAGGCTGGCTATATTACCGAGACGGGGTCCAGTGAGGAAATCCGTTCTCAGCGCGATCGCTTCCGCAGGACGCCTATGCCCGACGATCGTGCGCTTCCCGCTGCACGCGGTGTGGCGCGCGATCCCCGTGTCGGCTACGGCGATGGCGGCTATTCCGATCGTGGCTACCGTGGTGTCTCTGCCGGTCGTGCTCGCGGCGGCTATGCGGACGCCGATATTACGCAGGTGACGCCGCGTCTGCGCTCGCAGTCGCAACCGTCTGGCCAGCGCTCTTCCGCCCCGCGTTCGGGACAGCGTAACTACCAGGGCCGTAGCGGGCTCGCACCTCGTTCGGGTCAGCGCGATATGCAGCGGCAGGGCGGTTATCGCGGTCGTCCCGACAGCAATCGCGGACGTATGCCTCAGGGCAGTGGTCGTGGCGGATCCAACCATGGGCGCGGTGGTATGCGTGCCCCTCAGAACAACGGGCTCGATCCGCGTATCGTCTATGCCGGTATCGGTGTCGTTGCGCTGCTGCTGATTGTGCTCATTGTGGTTCTGTTGCGCGGCTGCGGCTCTTCGACTCCCGAATCGACGCCCGAGACCCCTGTGGCAACCAAGACGACGACCAAGAAGTCTTCCAAGAAGGCCGAAACGGCCGATGAGGATGAAGATGCCGATGAGGCCACGGACGAGTCGACTGATTCAGAAACCCCTAAGAAGACGACCAAGAAGGGCGAAAACGAGGTTACGAAGGTCAAGGTCTCTGTCGCCAAGGGCAAGACCGCGTGGATTGAAGTCAAGGTCGACGGCAAGTCGGTCTATGGCGCCCAAGCGACCGGCCCCTTTGAGCAGGAGTACACGCCCGAGTCTTCGATTGAAATCACTACGTCCAAGCCTTCCGACGTCACGGTTACCAAGAACGGTGAAAAGGTCCGCTACGATACCAAGACATCGGGCGTGGCGCGTGTGACTATCACCGTTCCCAAGAAGGAGACCACCGACGCCAAGGACGGCGAGAGCTCCGAAGGCACCGATGGGGCCGAAAATACCGACGGAACCAATGGTACCGACGGCACCGATGCCCAGTCCACGGATGGCACCGATACCGTCACCGACGGTCAAACGACGACCGATTCTACCGATTATTCGTACGACAGCTACTAGGCCGCTCGCAAGCGAAAGGATGAACCATGGCTAAAGATTCCAGCTTTGATGTTGTGTCCGAGGTCAACATGCAGGAGGTCGACAACGCCTTCCAGCAGACTACGCGCGAAATCTCCCAGCGCTATGACCTTAAGGATTCCGGCGCCACGATCGAGCTCTCGAAGGGCGACAAGCTCTTTACGATTAGCGCTCCGGCCGACTTTGTCTCCAAGCAGATTATCGACGTCCTGAGCTCTAAGCTCATCAAGCGCGGCATCGACCTCAAGGCCGTCTCTTGGGATGCTCCGCAGGCTGCCTCTGGCGGTACTGTTCGCGTGCTCGGCCATATCGTGGAGGGTATCGACCAGACGACCGCCAAGAAGATCAACAAGGACATCAAGGATCAAAAACTCAAGGTTAAGGTCACCATCGAGGCCGATAAACTGCGCGTTTCCTCGGCCTCTAAAGATGCGCTTCAGGCTGTTATCCAGTTCCTGCGCGATCAGGACTACGGCCAGCCGCTTCAATTTACCAACTACCGTTAATTCATTCGAAAGGACCGCTCTCCAACATGGATACACCGTTGGGCTCCGTGCTCTACATCACCCTCGGTTGCGCAAAAAACGAGGTTGATACCGACCGCATGCGCTCGCTGCTGACTGCCGCGGGTTACGAGGAGGCATTTGATCCGCAGGATGCCGATATCGCTATCGTCAACACGTGCTCGTTCTTGGCCTCCGCAACGTCTGAGAGCATCGAGACCACACTCGAGCTCGCCAACGAGGTGCAGGACGGCGTTCGCTCCTGTCCCATCGTCATGTGCGGTTGCGTGCCGTCGCGCTACGGCGATGACCTGCCCGATGAGCTGCCCGAGGTCGCTGCCTTTGTGAAGGCCGACGAAGAGGACGGCATCGTGGCGGTCGTCGACGGCGTGCTGGGTTTCGAGCGCGAGATTGCCGCCTATATTCCTCAGGTCAAGCGTACCGTCGAGGGCGCGGTCGCCTACGTGAAGATCTCCGATGGCTGCAATCGCTTCTGTAGCTTCTGCATGATTCCCTACATTCGCGGCCGCTATCATTCGCGCGATGCCGAGAGCATCATCTCGGAGGTGCGCGACCTGGTTGCCGGCGGTGTGCGCGAGATCGTGCTGATCGGTCAGGATACGGGTATCTGGGGCACCGACTTTGCCGATGAGGACATAGCCGAGGGCTCTCCGCGCAATCTGGCTCAGCTGTTGCGCGCCGTCGCCGAAGCCGTACGTCCGCACAACGTTTGGGTCCGCGTGCTCTATCTGCAGCCCGAGGGTATGACCGACGAGCTTATCGAGACCATTCGCGACACGCCCGAGGTATTGCCTTACATCGATATCCCCGTGCAGCACTGTTCCGCCCGCATCCTGAAGGCCATGCGCCGTTCTGGCTCTCGCCAGGAACTCGAGGACTTGTTCCGCGACTTGCGCAATCGCATCCCTGGTATCGTGATCCGCTCTACGGCCATGGTTGGCTTCCCGACCGAAACCGACGACGAGTTCCGTGATCTTATCGACTTTATGGATACCGTGGGCTTTGACTACACGAGCGTCTTTGCCTACTCGCAGGAGGAGGGCAGCCTGGCCGCCAAGATGGAGGGCCAGGTCGACGAGGACGTTAAGCTCGAGCGCGCCCAGGAAGCTATGGACTTGGCCGAGTCGCTCGGTTTTGCCGCGACCGCCGCGCACGTGGGCGAGCGCGCCCAGGTGATCGTCGACGGTATCGAGGAGACCGAGGATGGCGCCGAGTTGATCGGCCATGCCTGGTTCCAGGCGCCCGATTCCGATGGCGCGGTGCATCTGGACGCCAGCGAGGCGTCCGTGGGCGATATTCTGACCGTCGAGTTTACCGATAGCTTCTGCTATGAGCTTATCGGTCATGTTGTGGAGTAGGAGAGCGTCGTGGCTAACGAGAGCAATAAGGAACTGACGAGTGTCTGGACGCCCGCCAACATCGTGACGTGCGTTCGCATCGTCTTTATCCCGGTGTTCATGATCGTGTCGGCGCTTTCTCACACGAGTGTTGCCGGTACGGATTGGAGCACCTTCGACGGCCCGCTCGCCGCCGCTGCCTTCATTCTGTATGTGATCCTGTCGTGCACCGATAAGGTCGACGGTTATCTGGCGCGTTCGCGCAACGAGATCACCGACTTCGGTAAATTCTTGGACCCCATCGCCGATAAGCTGCTCGTGTTCTCGGCCCTGCTGCTGTTCTTGGATTTTGGCGCGGTGACCGTGTGGTCCGTGTTCATTATTCTGTTCCGCGAGCTGCTGGTGAGCGCCCTTCGCATGGTCGCGAGTGCGGCCGGTGTGGTCGTTGCGGCCGATAAGCTCGGCAAGTACAAGACGGCAACCACGATGGTCTCCATTTGCGGTTACCTGTGCGTTTTTGCTATGGCCGGCTTGCACCTTGGCCCGGTGGCGCTGACGCTCGGCATCTACTCGGTGTCGCGCTTCCTGTACGCCGTTGCCGTTGTCCTGACCGTTATCTCGGGCGCCCAGTACTTCTGGAACTGCCGCAAGATCGTCTTTTCGGTCTAGGTCCTGGTGGGTATGACGGACTCTTTTGAGCAGATTTCCGCACATAACGAGGAGCTGGCGCGTGATATTGTCGAGCGCGCGAGCGCTCGGGGCGTGACGGTTTCGACGGCTGAGTCGCTGACGGCGGGTATGATCGCCTCGACGATTGCCGATATCCCGGGCGCCTCGGCGGTGCTGCGTGGCGGTGCGGTGACCTATTGCGATGAGATTAAGCATCGTGTTCTTGGTGTTGAGCAGGAGACGCTCGACCGCTATACCGCGGTGTCGCATCAGACCGCGCGCGAGATGGCGGTGGGTTCGCTGGAGCTGTACCAGAGCGATATTGCAGTGAGCGCAACGGGTTATGCCGGCCCCGGCGGTGGCACTGAGGACGATCCGGCGGGCACTTTCTATATTGGCTGGGCGCATCGTTCCGCCGATGGGGGCGTGCCGGTCGTGGACTCTGTGCGCTGCCACTATGAGGGCGACCGTTCGTGTGTTCGTGCCCATGCGGTCGCGGAGGCATTGGGGCGCATTGCCCTTGTGCTCAACTCTATGGAATAGACATGTTTTAAGGGGCCTTCGAGCCCCTTAATTGTGGAGATAGGGACCTCTGACAAATTTAGCGTTTGTGCTGGTTGTAGATGTATTTTTGCCTGCCTTGTTCATATTTGGTCCTTTGTGGTCAAGTATTTGGTCAGTGTTTGGTCGGCGTTTGGTTGGGTTTTGGAAAGACCGCCTGCATATGATTGGCCTGAACGGTTGACCACGAACAGCCGTTCGTTTATTATCGATGCAGGTTGTTAAGAGGAGGGCTATTCATGGCCAAGAATTCAGGTCCCGTACGTACCGTTCATGCTCGCACGACGGGTAAAGAGCGCGATGAGATGATCGCCACCACCAAGGCCGAGATCGAGAAGAAATTCGGCCAGGGTTCCATCATGAGGTACGGCGACGGTGGCCCCGAGCTCGAGGTCGAGGCCATTCCCACGGGCGCCCTGGCCCTCGATGCCGCGCTGGGTATCGGCGGCGTGCCGCGCGGCCGTATCGTCGAGATTTACGGTCCTGAGTCCTCCGGTAAGACGACGCTTTCGCTCGAGATCCTGGCCGAGGCCCAGGCAATGGGTGGCGTTGTGGCATTTATCGATGCCGAGCACGCGCTTGATCCCACGTATGCCGCGCGCATTGGCGTGGATATCGACGAGGTACTGATTTCCCAGCCCGATACGGGTGAGCAGGCGCTCGAGATTGTTGACATGCTCGTGCGTTCCGGCGCCATCGATGCTATCGTCGTCGACTCCGTCGCCGCGCTGACCCCGCGTGCCGAGATCGAGGGAGAAATCGGCGACACTACGGTCGGTCTTCAGGCTCGCCTGATGAGCCAGGCGCTCCGCAAGCTCGCCGGCTCGCTGTCCAAGTCCAACACGACGTGCATCTTCATTAACCAGCTGCGTGAGAAGATCGGCGTCATGTTCGGCAACCCCGAGACCACGACGGGCGGCCGCGCCCTTAAGTTCTTCTCTTCGGTGCGTATCGACATTCGCCGCATCGACAGCATTAAGCTTAAGGACGAGGTTATCGGTAACCGCGTGCGCGCCAAGGTCGTTAAGAACAAGGTGGCAGCTCCGTTCCGTTCTGCTGAGTTCGACATCATGTACGGTACGGGCATCTCTAAGGAGGGCTCGATTCTGGACATGGCTGTCGAGTGCGGCATTTGCAAGAAGATGGGCTCCTGGTTTGCCTATGGCGAGGATAAGCTCGGCAACGGTCGCGAGGCCGCCAAGGCGTTCCTGCGCGAACACCCCGATTGTGCCGACGAGATTGAGCATAAGGTCCGCCTTGCCTGTGGACTTGAGTTTGATGACGATGCTCCGTCCGAGGTCGAGCTGACCGATCAGCCTGCGCCTGAGGAGTTTGACGAGCTTTACGCCATCGATGGTTCCGCCATGCTCGATGATGACGACGAGTAGCGGTTACGCTCATGTCGTATACGGTGACCGAGGCCACGGTCGTCTTTCCCGATAAGAAGGCGGCCTCCTCGTTCTCGAGCGGGTATGCGTCCAAAAAGCCTTGCGCACATATCGATTGTGAGCTTGAGGGCGGTTTTGAGCGGTCCATTTGGATTCCCGTGCGGGTCGCGCGGCTGTATGTCAAAAACCGCCCCGATCTTCCCTGTGATTGGGACAACTTCCGTGAGGCGGTGCAGCTCATTGAGCGTAAATGTGCACTTACCATGGTGACCGAGATGTTATCGCGCCGCGACCATGCGACGGGTGAGGTCCGTGACAAGCTGGCTCGCTACGGCTTTCACCAGCCTGCGATCGATTTCGCCGTCGAGCGCGCCACCGAGTATCGTTTTTTAGACGAGAGCCGCTTTTGCTCGTACTTTATCGAGGAGCGCAAGCGGCGCGGTTGGGGACAGCGCAAAATCGAGACCGAGCTCAAGCGCCGTCATGTCGTGCTCGATGACATTCCCGGTTATCCCGAGGATTATTTTGCCGTCGAAGACGATTTGGCGCGTGCGTCAGCCCTGCTCGCCAAGCGGCGTGTTCCAGAGACGCGCGAATTCGAAAAACTTGTTCGGTTTTTGATGGGCAAGGGCTTCTCGTATCACGTCGCCGCCGATGCCGTTAAGGCACGTCTCGATGCCGAACGCGAGGAATGTGCGGTTTAGGCGTATGTGTTTTGTGGCCCTGCCGTTCACCGTGTTTTAGCCGCTGTGCCGGGGCCATTTATTTGACAGTTGTTGTGGTTCAACGTACGATAAACACTGTCATTTGCTTTGTGATATGTGCTCATCTGTGATGAGTTTGTTTATATGTTTATCTGTATCCGACCCGCATAAGCTGCGCCCATATTACTCAAATGTCGCGAGCCGTTCGTAAGGACGGTTCGCTTTGTTGTGTAACGAATCCATAAAAAGGAGTGAGCATGCCTATCATCGCAGCGCTCGTTGGCATCGTTTTGGGTGCCATCGCCGCCATTGCCTACATGCGCACCGCCAAGCAGGGTAGTCTTCACGAGGCCGACGAAAAGATCCAGTCGGCACACGCACAGGCTGAGTCCCTGATCGGTGATGCTAAGCGTCAGGCCGAGACCCTCAAAAAAGAGGCTCTGCTCGAGGCTAAAGAGGAGATCATCAAGAACAAGCAGGCCGCCGAGGCCGAGGACAAGCAGCGTAAGAGCGAGATTCGTACGCTCGAGAACCGTGTGATGCAGCGCGAGGAGTCCCTTGATCGCCGAAACGACGCTCTCGACAAGCGTGAGCACCAGCTGTCCAGCCAGGCCGGTCAGGTCGAGAAGCGCTCCCGCGAGCTTGAGGAGCTCTGCGCCAAGCAGACCTCCGAGCTCGAGCGTATCGCCGACCTGACCCGTGAGGACGCCCACAAGGAGCTCCTCGATAAGGTTCGCGGCGAGGTCACCCACGAGGCTGCCACGATCATTCGCGAGTCCGAGCAGCAGGTTCGCGCCGAGTGCCACAAGACCGCCCAGGAGATTCTGTCCCTGGCGATTCAGCGCTGCGCTGCCGACCACACAGCCGAGGTCACCGTTACCTCCGTGCACATTCCCTCTGATGACCTCAAGGGCCGTATCATCGGTCGCGAGGGTCGCAACATCCGGACCTTCGAGCAGGTTTCCGGCGTCAACCTCGTGATCGACGACACGCCTGAGACCGTCGTTCTTTCGAGCTTCGACCCGGTCCGTCGTGAGACCGCCCGTGTTGCCCTCGAGAACCTCATTGCTGACGGCCGCATTCACCCCGCCCGCATTGAGGAGATGTATCACAAGGCTGCCGACCTGGTTCAGCAGCGCGTGCGCGAGGCTGGCGAGCAGGCTGCCTTTGATACCGGTATCCACGACCTGCACCCCGAGATCGTCAAGACCCTTGGTGCCCTGCGCTACCGTACCTCGTTTGGTCAGAATGTGCTTCAGCACTCCCTCGAGGTTTCCGATCTGTGCGGCGTGATGGCTTCCGAGCTTGGCCTGGACGTTGTGACCGCTAAGCGCGCCGGCCTGCTGCACGACCTGGGCAAGGCAATCGACCACGACGTCGAGGGCCCGCATGCCGTCATCGGCGCCGAGCTTGCCCGCCGTTATGGCGAGAAGCCCGTTATCGTTCACGCTATCGAGGCTCACCATGCCGATGTCGACCCCAACACGGTGCTCGATGTCCTGGTACAGGCCGCCGATGCCGTCTCCGCCTCTCGCCCCGGTGCCCGTCGCGAGTCTGCCGAGAACTACATCAAGCGTCTTGAGAAGCTCGAGGAGATTGCCAACTCCCATGAAGGCGTCGAGCGTACCTATGCCATGCAGGCTGGTCGCGAGGTCCACGTCATGGTTCAGCCGGACAAGATCTCCGATGCCCAGTCCACGGTCCTGGCTCACGATATCGCCCATCAGATCGAGGAAGAGATGGAGTATCCCGGTCAGGTGCGCGTCGTCGTGATTCGCGAGAGCCGCGCTGTCGATATCGCTAAATAACATGAGCGACGCGAACGAGCTCATCTCATTTATCGCGTCGATGTCGGGGGAGGGCAACCTTCGCGTCGAGGAGAACCTTGGCGAGGGGTATGTCCGCCTCCGCGTTTCGGAGGCCGAGCGGCGCCAGGCAAAACACGACATTCAGCATGTCGAGGATATCGTCATCGAAATGCTCCGTAATGCTCGCGATGCCGGCGCCGACAAGGTCTATCTCGCCACGACCAAGGAAGATGGCGTCCGCACGCTTGTCTTTCTGGATAACGGTTCGGGCGTTCCGCAGGATATGCAAGAGCGAATCTTCGATGCCCGCGTTACCTCCAAGCTCGAGAGCATGAAGATGGACCGTTGGGGCGTTCACGGTCGTGGCATGGCATTGTTTTCGATCAAGCAGAACACCGACGAGGCCCGTGTGGTCACGTCCGGCGTCGATCTTGGTTCAGCCTTTAAGGTGAGCGTTGCAGCCGACCGCCTCAGTGAGCGTGCCGATCAGTCCAGCTGGCCCCAGGCCGTCAAGGATGAGGACGGACGTTATGTCTGTGCTCGCGGCCCGCATAATATTATTCGCGCTGCCTGTGAGTTTGCGCTCGAGGAGCTGCGTGGTTGCGATGTCTATCTTGGTTCTCCGTCTGAGATTGCCGCGACCCTTTATGCTCAGGCGTCAAGTCGGCTCGATACGTCTCGTCTCCTGTTTATTGATGACGAGAGCGAGCTTCCGGTTGTCGATCGTTTAGGCCTTGCCTCTAATGCCGAGGACTTTATTCGTATCTGCTCGGGTTTGGGTCTTGAGATGTCCGAGCGCACGGCACATCGCATTTTGGCAGGGCAGATTAAGCCCGTTCGCGGTGTGACCGCGCGTCTGCTGCGCGAGCGTGATTCGTCCTCGCATGCGCCGGCTCCTGTCGATCTCGCGAAGGATCGTCGCGGGCTTCGTATTGCCAAGGATGACATGGCACAGTTTTCGCGTGCTGTGGAGCGCGACTTTAATGACCTTGCCGCCCGGTACTATCTCAACCTTTGCGGCGACCCAAAGATTCGCGTTTCGCGTGATCGAATCACTGTGACCTTCGATCTTGCCAAAGAGGAATAGTGCCTTTACCGAGTCCACTCGGTACGATACAGTTATTGCAGTTAAAACGTACTTTTAAACGCAGGAGTTTCTTCATGGATTGCCTGAAGGTATCAAGCAAATCATCACCCGCGTCCGTTGCCGGCGCCATCGCCGGCATGGTCAAGGATGGTGTGCCCGTCAACATTCAGTGTGTCGGCGCCGGTGCGGTCAACCAGGCCATAAAGGCTGTGGCTATCGCGCGCGGTTTTTTGATTCCAACCGGTTTTGATATTTCCTGCGCGCCCGTGTTCTCCGACATCCTTATTAACGGGGAGTCGCGCACGGCCATCCGTCTTTCTATTTACGTTCACCAGATCAATCGAGCTGCTATGGATAACGTCGTCATGGATGATGTTAAGCCTGTGGCATAGCTTCTGCTTGCCTCGATTCGCCCCCCCCTCTCCGTCGTTAGGACTTATGCACATGGACCAGCGTTCCGTACGCGATATTCTTGCCGGTAAAACCTACTTTATCCGCACCTTTGGCTGCCAGATGAATCAGCACGACTCTGAGCGCGTGAGCGGTCTGCTCGATTCGTATGGTTGCCTCATGGCGCTCGATCCCGAGCATGCCGATATTGTTGTCTTCATGACATGCTGCGTGCGCGAGCCCGCCGATACTCGCCTGTACGGTCAGTGCAACTCTTGTAAGAGCCTCCCGCCCTCACCCTCGGGCAAGCGTGTGGTTGCCGTTGGTGGTTGCATCGCGCAGCGCGATGGCGAGGGCCTGCTCACCAACGTCGATAACGTCAATGTCATCTTTGGTACGCATTCCATCGCACATGTGGCCGAGCTCATTGCCGAGGCGTTCCTTGATGGCAAGCGTCATATCCGCACCAATGAGCATGAGGATACGGATGCCATGAGCATGCCGTGGCATCGCGAGACCCAGTATCACGCCTGGGTGCCCATTATGACGGGCTGCAATAATTTCTGTACCTATTGCATCGTGCCGTACGTGCGCGGTCGCGAAAAGAGCCGCCCCTTCGAGGAAATTGTCGACGAGGTGACCGGTTTGGTGCGCCAGGGCGTGCGCGAGATTACGCTGCTGGGCCAAAACGTTAACTCATATGGTCGCGATCTGTTTGGCAAGCCGCGTTTTGCCGATCTGCTGCGTGCCGTGGGTGATACGGGTGTGGAGCGCATCTTCTTTACCTCTTCTCATCCTAAGGATCTTCTCCCCGAGACCATCGACGCCATGGCCGAGACGCCCGCCGTCATGCCGCAGCTTCACTTGGCCGTTCAGTCGGGCTCCACGCGTATCCTCAAAGAGATGAATCGCCGTTATACACGCGAGGACTATTTGGGCCTGGTCGATCGCATCCGCAATCGCATGCCCGATATCGCGCTCTCGACTGACATTATCGTTGGCTTTCCGGGCGAGACTGAAGAAGACTTTGAGCAGACGCTCTCACTTGCCGAGACGGTCCGCTATGCTCAGGCCTATACCTTCATCTATTCCAAGCGCGCCGGTACCCCGGCCGCAGAGATTGACGATCCTACGCCGCATGAGGTTATTCTCGAGCGTTTCAACCGCCTGGTTAAGGTTATCGAGACCACGGCACACGAGTATAACCAGGGTGAGCTTCATACTGTGGTTCCGGCGCTCATTGAGGGAACGAGTAAAAAGAACGACGCGGTCCTGCTGGGCAAGAGTCCTAAGAATCAGACCGTTCATGCGCCTATCCCCGAGGGTTACAGCATCGATCAGCTTGTTGGCAAGATCGTTGATGTTGACGTTGATGTCGCTAAGACCTGGTATTTGTCCGGCTCCGTTGTGGGCGAGCCGCGCTAATGGTTTCTTCCGGGGTAGGTCTTTCCGCCGTTGCGATCGTCGGTCCGACGGCGGTTGGTAAGAGTGATGCTGCCGACCGTTTGGCCGCTCGTCTTTCGTCCGAAGTGCTGTCGTGCGATGCGATGCAAATCTATCGCGGCATGGACATCGGTACCGCAAAGATGACGCCCGATGAGTGTACGGCGCCGCTGCGTCTCGTCGACATTGTAGAGCCGGGTGTGGCATATTCTGCTGCGCTTTATCAGGCTGACGCTCGCGCGCATGTTGAGCGCTTGCTGGGCGAGGGCCGCCTACCGGTGTTTTGCGGGGGTACAGGCTTGTATCTCAAGGCTGCTCTCGATGAGATGGACTTTCCCTCGGGTGAACTTGAGGACGATCGCCGTGCGGGCTATCAGGAGCTTGCCGAGCGTATTGGCGAGGAAGAACTGCATGCCCTGCTTGCCGAGCGCGACCCAGAATCGGCTGCTGTTATTCATCCCCATAACGTGCGCCGTGTGATTCGTGCGCTCGAGATGCATGATGATGGTATCTCCTATGCACAGCAAAAAAGTCAGTTTAGTGTTACGCGCGAGCATTATCATGCTCTATGGTTTGGTCTGACGCGTAATCGTGAGGTGCTCTACGAGCGCATTAACCTGCGTGTCGATCTGATGTTTGAACAGGGTCTTGTTGATGAGGTTCGCGGTCTTATGGACCAGGGGCTGGGAGATGCCCTGACGTCGATGCAGGCAATTGGCTATAAAGAGATTATTGATGCTTTCAATGGCTTGATTTCTATGGATGAGGCTCGCGAACTCATCAAGATGCGTTCGCGTCGCTATGCCAAACGTCAGCTTTCGTGGTTTAAACGCGATGACCGCATCGTGTGGTTCGATATGGACGAGTTTACGATCGATGAGGTCGTTGAGGACATCCTGCATCGTATTGAGGCTGCCTAATGGCCCGTTTCCCCCTTGTTCCCACGGCGCCCGAGCCCGAGCGTGCCATATTAGTTGGTGTTGAGTGGCGCGACAATGCGTGGCCGCTCGATCGTTCGCTTGACGAGCTTGAGCGTCTGGCCCATACGGCTGGCGCCCAGTGCGTAGCGCGTTTGTCACAGCGTCTGGTCAAGCCGTATCCAAAATCGTTTATCGGCTCCGGTAAGGTTGAGGAGCTTTGCGGGCTCGTGCATCGTATGGATGTCGATGTTGTTATCTTCGACGACGATTTATCGCCCTCGCAGCAATCCTATTTGGAGAAAGCCGTGGGCGAGCCGGTAAAGATTATCGATCGTACAGCGCTGATCTTGGATATCTTTGGCCTGCATGCTCAGACGCGTGAGGGACGCCTACAGGTACAGCTGGCGCAGCTTCAATATCTGTTGCCTCGTCTGCGTGGCATGTGGAGCCATCTTGCCAAGGAGCAGACGCGCGGCGGCATCGGTTCGCGCTTTGGCCAGGGTGAAAGCCAGCTCGAGGTTGACCGTCGCTTGATTCGCAATAAGATTGCCGCGCTTCGTCGTGAGCTCAAGCAGGTTGAACAGCGTCGCGATGTCCAGTCCAAGAGCCGCATTGAGTCACCGGCGTTTCGCGTCGCGTTAGCCGGTTATACCAATGCCGGTAAATCGACGTTGCTCAATCGCCTGACCGGCTCTACGGTACTTTCGCAGGACAAGCTGTTTGCTACGCTCGACCCGACGACGCGTTCGTATCGCCTGCCCGGCGGTCGCGGTATGACGATTACCGATACCGTTGGCTTTATTCAAAAGCTACCGCATGGTCTCGTTGATGCTTTTAAGTCCACGCTGTCTGAGGTTCTTGGTGCCGATCTGATCCTTAAAGTTGTGGATGCCTCTGACGAGGACTACGAGCGCCAGCTCGAGGCAGTCGATCGCGTTCTTGACGAGATCGGTGCCGGCGAGCGTTTGACGCTTACGGTGTTCAATAAAATCGATCTTCTCGATAGCGTTGATCGACTGAGCTTCCGGCGTCGCTATCCCGAGGCCGTGCTGTTCTCGGCCCAGACGGGCGAGGGACTCGACGATCTCGTCGACCGTATTGCTCGTGAGGCGGCTGCTACCGATGTGTTGCTCTCTGCTGATATCCCGTATCGCGAAGGCGCCCTCATCACGCTGGTGCATGAGCAGGGAACCCTTTTGCATGAGGAATATCTTGAGGACGGCGTTCGCATTGTGGCGAAGCTGCCGGCCCGTATCGCGCCGCGGCTCGAGCGTTATCGCACCGAGTAGACGAGCTCTAAAATGCCCAGAATGATGGGTTGATGCAGCAGATAAAAGGGGAGTGCATGACGTCCAAGGCTGGCGAGCGCCGGGACGGGATTGGCGTAGGCCCAGCTTGGGGCGGTTTTATCGATTCCCTGCGCTATATGTGCGGCGAAGTATCCTGCAAGATACATAAAGATAAACGGGATGATGGGGTAGTAATCACCTGAGACAAACCCAGGGCTTGGAAATCCCAGCCACGCCAGGTAGGGGACAGGGTAGATCGTTTTGGGGATGCTCCAGGTGAGGGCAAACAACACAAGGCATAGGGACATGCCCCATCTCGCCGAAATCTTCTTAAGGACGGGATCGGTCAACGCTACGATGCCGGTACATGCGGCCATGCAGTAGATGATGCCAAAATTAACCGAATCGTCGACTGAGACAAGTGTTGTTGCCAACCAGACGACGAGTGTTGCTATGGCGTATTTGGCGGCACGTTTGATATTGTTGCGCGAAAGAGTGCACATCCAACCCGCGATAAACAAGAATACCCAGCTGATGCTGGCGCGCCAGATGTCTTGAAAGACAGTCTGTGTAAACCAGGGCATGTCCCAGCCGTACAGGTAGGCGAGATCGTAACAAGCGTGAAAACCCGCCATTGAAATCATCGTAAACCCGCGGACGGTATCAAAGATGGTGATGCGTTTTTGCATTACGAGAACCGGCGCATCAAGCCGACGACTTTGCCCAAGATAACGGGATTCGTTGCATAGATAGGCTCCATTGTGTCATTCTCAGGCTGCAGGCGTACGCGTCCCTGCTCCTTGTAGAACGTCTTGACGGTCGCTGAACCATCAATCATGGCCACGACAATTTCGCCGTTCATGGCACTCTTTTGCTCGCGGACGATGATGTAATCGCCATTGAAGATGCCGACATTGATCATTGAGCTCCCATGTACCTCAAGGATAAAGGAACCCTGATCAGTGGCGATTTCGGTCGGGATAGTAAAAGTGTCTTCGATATTCTGCTCGGCCAGAATGGGAATCCCAGCCGCGACGCGACCAACGAGCGGTAGCGAGACCGTTCCGCGAGGTGCGGTGGGCTCGTCAGATTTAGAAATTGAGACCGAGGAACCGTCCTCGTTAAAGAGTTCCAGGGCGCGCGGTTTGGTGGCATCGCGCTTGAGTAGCCCGCGCGCCTCCAGGGCAGAGAGATGGGCGTGCACGGTGCTGGGGGAGGAAAGACCCACGGCAGAAGCCATCTCGCGCACGCTGGGCGGATAACCCTTCTCCTGCTGATATTCCTTGATGAAGTCGTAAATTTGCTGCTGACGCTTGGTAATTTTGCGAGCCATCAGGGCATCCTCTCTACCCATGTCAAACAAATGTTCGAATTTTGCTTGACAGGAACAACTGTTCGAAGATAATAATAACCGAACATTCGTTCTCGCGCTAGACATTTTTGTCCGCGCGGCTTGATAAAACTGTTCTCAGCAAAACATGCGAGAGGAGAACATGATGAACGCAACGAATATGGTCCAGGGAAACCTCGCCCTTAAGCTCGAGACGCCTGCAGAACCCACTTTTACGGTTGTTCAGGGTGGCCGCTCCGGCTTTCAACCTTTGACTGTAAAGCCTGCTCGCAATCAGCAGGCTGTAGTCGCGCCGGCCCGCGTTGCCCTGAAGGTTCCGACGATTGTCGCCGTTGCCGTTGCGCTTACGCTCTTCTTTGTCCTCGCTACGTCGGTCTTTAGCGCTCGTCACGCCGCGTATGCCGAGTCCGTTTCCAACGTTACCTATGAGACCATTCGCGTTCGGCCTGGTGATTCTCTTTGGTCGCTTGCCGAGGAATATCCAATCGAAGGCCTTTCCACGCAAGAGACTTCCGACATGATCCGTAACGTCAATCATCTGGAGCATGGTTCGCTCGCCGCCGGTGCGCATCTTAAGGTTCCTGCTCGTTTGTAATCATTATCGCGCTGCGCATGGTACCCTTGTTATCGTTTAAGAGGAGGTACCATGCGCTGTCCTAAATGCGGCAAGGCACATACCCGCGTCGTTGATTCCCGTATGCAGGAGTCAAATAACACCATTAAGCGCCGTCGCGAATGTTGCTCGTGTAACTACCGCTTTACAACGTTCGAGCGATGCGAAGACCCAATTGAGGTCATTAAGTCGGACGGAACTAAGCAGCGGTTCGATCGCAATAAGCTGCTCGTCGGCTTGATGCGCGCCACCATCAAGCGTGATATCGACACTAAGAAGCTCAATGAGATTATCGACGACATCGAGGTCGAGCTGCGCTCTCGCACGCTGACGGCCGTCACGTCGCATGAGTTGGGTGACATGGTGCTCAAACGCTTGGCCAAGATCGACAAGGTGGCGTACATCCGCTTTGCCTCGGTCTACCGCGATTTCAAAGACGTCGATGAGTTTCTGCAAGAGCTCGACAAGCTAAGGTGATTCCATGTCCAACATTACCGTCAACATAAAGCGTCTCGATCCCACTGTCGTGCTTCCCAAATACGCCCATCCCACCGATGCCGGCTTGGATCTTCGCTCCAACGAGGACTGCGTCCTGAAGCCCTTCGAACGCCGTCTGATCTCTACTGGGTTGGCCATCGCCCTGCCCGACGGCTACGCCGGCTTTGTCCAGCCCCGCAGCGGCTTGGCCATCAAGCAGGGCCTGTCTATAGTCAATACGCCGGGTCTCATCGACGCCCACTACCGAGGAGAACTCAAGGTTATCCTCATCAACCTGGATCCCTCCAACAACATCCAAATCAACAAAGGCGACCGCATAGCCCAACTCGTCATCCAAGAAGTCCCCACGGTCAACCTCATAGAAGTAGAAGAACTAGACGAAACCGACCGAGGCAACGGAGGCTTCGGCTCCAGCGGTGTCGCCTAGGGGCGCTCGTATCCCGCCCGCCCGCCTCTCACACATATCGTTCCATGCTCAAACATTCTCGCTTCGCTTCGCTCGCTGCGAAACTGCGCGTGGAACGATATGTGTGAGAGGCGGGCGGGCGGTTACTCGCTTGAAAATAATAATCATTCTTTTTGATAAGCCGATGCGACAAAGGGTTGGATCCTTTGTCGCATCGGCTTACTGTATTTATATTTTCCTGTTTTACCTTTGCAGGTTCTAATGGAGGGGATACCGAAGTAGCTGCTAGTAAGTAAACGTAGCTGCTCGGCGGGAGCCGCCCATATATCGTTCCACGCGCAGTTTCGCAGCGCAGCGAGAATGTTTGAGCATGGAATGATATATGGGCGGCTCCCGCCGAGCAGCGGACGCTAAGACGCTAGCGGATATGCGCTGGTTTTTCGCCCCAGTAGAAGCGGCAGAAGGCTCGTTTACGTTTTTGGGGTTTGCCTACGAGCTCCATGGTTGCGATGGCGATGTCCTCCGCTGCGCGTGGACGGCGCAGGACTTCGCCATTGATGAGCAGTGCCTTGAGCGACTCCGGATGATCGTGGAGATGGCGCAACGTCACGATGAGTTCTCGTGCGGTGGTGACATGCATGCTGGCGCCCATGCCGGTGAGCATTGTGGTGTTGGCCTTTTCCTGACCGTATGATTTGCCCAGCAGGATCATCGGCAGATGAGCGCACAGGCACTCGGTGACGGTGAGCCCGCCCGACTTGAGGATTGCCAGGTCGCAGCCGTGCATGAGGGCCGCCATGTCGTCCACGTAGTCCAGTACCGTGACGTTGTCGAGCTTCATGGCGTCGAAGAGCGTCTTGAGACGGGTGGCATATTCGGTGTCTTTGCCCGGCAAAAAGATAAAGTGCATGTCCTCGAAACTGCGCAGGAAGGGGAGGGTGCGGTCCATCTCCGCGCGAAAGCGGACGTACGGTTGGGGTAAACTTGCACCGGCCATCACCAATACGACGGTTTTGTCTATGGGGAGATTGAACTTGCTGAGCTCATCTTCGCGTTTGTAATCTGAATCGAAACCGGCTCGGATGGGGATGCCCGTTATGCGGATCTTTGACTCGGGAACCTTGCGCGGGCGCAGCGTTTCGGCCATAAACTCGTTGGCTACACAGAATAGATCGGTGTCCTTGTGGGGCCAAAAGCCTTCGACTTCGTAATCGGTCGGCACGCAGATGACCGGGTAATCGATACCCGTGATGACGCGGGCGCCCACAGCGACGTTGGCCGCCGTAATGTGTGTTGCGACCACGGCTATGGGCCTGCGGGTCCGGACGTATTCGTTGAAGGCGGGGAACATAATTCGTGACCATGCTGTGCCGCCGCCCCAGAGCAGATGTCCTGTAAGCGTATATCGCCAGGTCAGGTCGTAAATGGGGCGTGTGGCTCCCGTAAAAGAAGCCGCGGTCTTATTGCCGTCGAATTTAATACGTCCAAAATCAAGGATATCGAGCACTTCAATTTCAATATCCTCAGGGATTCCCTTGGTGCCGCGGATAAGGTCAAATGCTTGTGCAATCGCGTTGGCGGCGGCTTTGTGGCCAGATCCAACCGATGCGTGCACAATGGTTACCAGGGGTTTTTGTGTAGGTAAAACGGTCATTTGCTCCGGTTGGGGAGTGGCTTGCATGGGCAGGGGAGCGCTATTGCCCGTCTGCGTTTGATCCATCGATAACTCCCCTTCAGCTTTGTTACGCGATTTATCATTGTAGTGCATGAGTGTCATGTTCACGTAAATTTGGGTATGAGCGCAAAGAACGTCAATGTATCGACGAGAGGATATTCCATGACTACCGATCAGCCGATTGATGTTGCGATTATCGGTGGAGGCCCCGCGGGCTATGCTGCCGCCATTTACGCTGCGCGTGCCAACCTGACGACGACCGTGATTGAGCAGGGCATGTCGGGTGGACAGATCGCCACGACCAATGAAGTCGAGAACTATCCGGGCATTCCGCTCTTGAGCGGCGCCGAACTCGGCGAGCGTTTTCAGCAGCATGCAGAGGGCCTGGGAGCACAGGTCGCATGGAGCATGGTTACGGGCATCGATTACGATGCCGATGCAGCGCTGTTTACGGTGCATCACGATATGGGCGATACGCTGGCCTCGAGCGTTATCGCTTGCATGGGTGCCACGCCGCGATCTGCTGGTTTCGCTGGCGAGGATACGTATCGCGGTCGTGGCGTTTCGTATTGCGCGACGTGTGACGGCATGTTCTTCCGTGGCAAGCAGGTTTTTGTCATTGGCGGCGGCAATGCTGCCTGTGAGGAAGCCCTGTTCTTGTCAGAAATCGCCAGCAGCGTGACCATCGTCTTGCGTCGCGATCAGTTCCGTGCACCTGATGGTGTTGTTCAGAAAGTACTCGAAAAGGACAATATTACAGTTAGGTACCAAACTAGTATTGTTGAGCTTTCTGGTGAAGCGATGCCCACGACAATTTCGTTCAAGGACAATGCAAGCGGTAAGACGCATGCCGAGACCTTTGAGCCTGGCTCGTTTGGCATCTTTGTCTTTACCGGGACGCAACCCCATACCGAGCTTGTTGAGCATCTTGTCGATCTGGCGCCTGATGGCGGCATTTTGACTGATGAATCCATGGCGACCCGCACGCCAGGTCTATTTGCTGCTGGCGATATCCGTTCCAAGCGCTTACGTCAGGTTGTGACCGCCGTTTCTGACGGAGCCATAGCAGCAACGAGCGCATACGCGTTTCTCCGCGGATAAGTACGATAATATATCTTATGTAAGGTTGCTATCTTTAAAACAAAGTGGTTGGACGGTGCATCAATGTGCTGTCCAGCCACTTTTACTTTCCTGCTATATAGTATGCAAAACTAGATAACCTAGAATACAATATAGCTAATGAACGGAGGATCCTTATGAACCACGCCAAACGCGTTATCCCGATGTCCGATTCGTCGGTCAGCATCAAGCCTGAGGATATTCAGCCCACTGTGCTGCCCGATGCATTTATTCAGTCCGATATCGTGCGCAAACTCAATACGTTGAGTCTGCCGCGCTATGACCAGTTGCCCAATGTGACGCTCTACCGCGACCAGGTCATTGAGTATGTTGCGCTGTGGATGGAGCCGCTGTCTATTTGCGTTGAGCAGCCTGTCATTACGCCATCGATGATCAATAACTACGTGAAGGTCGGCCTGGTGCCTGCTCCGGTCAAAAAGCAGTATGGTCGCGAGCAGATTGCCCGCCTGATCGCTATCTGCATCTTTAAGCAGGTGCTACCTATTGCCGCGGTGCAGGCGCTCTTTAACATTCAGCGTTTGAGCTACGATGCCCCGACGGCCTTCGACTATGTGGTCGATCAGCTCGAGGCATCGATTCGTTCGGCGTTTTCTGTCGAGCAGACGCCGGTTCCCGATACGGCGCATCAGGTAACGCGTGAGTCGCTGCTTGTGCGCAGCGCGGTTTCATCCTTTGTTTCGAAAGCGTACCTGATGAGCTATCTCAAGTTCAACGGGTTTAATAGCTAGCCGACGTATAAAACGGGCGGGACAAAGAGCCATCTGTCGCTTTGTCCCGCCCGTATTTTGCTGGTCGGACTTTATTTGCCCGAAGCTACGCCCATGCCATAGCCGATGATGAGGCCGTGCATCTCGGCGTAATAGGAATCCAGGCCGTTGCAGGGCATGATGATGGTCTTGGAGCCGGGCCAATGTTCGACTATGCGGTCAGTAAGCGCCTGTGCTCCAGCTTCGTTCTCAACGTGATCGATGATGACCTCGCCGCCGGCAAAACCCTCGGCTTCCATGGTGTCGATGATCTTGTTGAGCATCTTCTTTTCGCCACGCGTGTGCCCGACGAGTTCGATTTTACCGGCCTCACTTGCCGTGCCCAAAATGCGGATATTGAGCTTGTTGGCAATGACGCCGGCTGCCTTAGGGATACGTCCGGCTTTGGCGAGATTTTCGTAATTGCACAAGCTGAAGAGGATTTTGCTGTTCTGTTCAAGGCTATCGAAGTATGCGCAAGCGTCCTCGAATGAGACATCCGGGTTGCTTGCAAGATAGCGGTCGAACAGCAAGAAAATGAGGTCCATTTTGCCGCCAGCTGCGCGTGAATTGACTAGATGAATCTGTCGGTCGGGCTCCTCGGCAAGAACCATATCGCGAGCCGTGGCTGCCGCGTTGTAGCTGCCCGACACGCCCTCAGAGATCGGCATGCAGATGGTCTTGTCTGCCAATTTGAAGAGCTCGGCCCACTCCCCTACGCTGGGACAAGCGCTCGAAGAAGCGTTCGTCTCCGCCTGAACAGCGCAGTTGAGCTCATGAACATCGAGCGAAAGGTCATCGACGAATTCACGCTCCCCCACTCGAATTTTGAGGGGCGCAAATGCAAAGGTGGTATGGGGCGCGGTCGGTTGCCAATCACGGAGGTTGCAGCTTGAATCGGAGATAAGTGCCCAGCTCATAGAGGGTCCTTTCTAATTGTTCATCAACAATTATAGCCTTCTTGCAAACCGAATGGACGGCTATCTAGTTTTGAATACTAGATAGCCGTCTAAGATGAGAGAGAAAAAAAGAATGGACCTCGCGACTTAAAGCCACGAGGTCCACATTCACACGCTGTGTAAGATGTCTTAGTAGCGTACGAAGATGTAGTTATTGTTCATGCCGGCGGCAACGGAGCTGATGATAACACCCGTGTTGTAGTCGGAAGCATGAATCATCTGACCACCACCGATGTAAATGCCGGTGTGGTATGAGTTGACCACAACGTCACCGGGCTGCGGATCGGACACACGCGTCCAGCCCATAAAGGTGCCCGTGGTGCCCAGGCGGCAATAGCGACCAGTGAGGCAATAGCTAACAAAACCAGAGCAGTCGAAGCTGTTCGGGCCAATTCCGCCCCAGGAATAAGCACAACCAAGCTTGCTGTATGCACGCGAGACAACAGAACCGCCATCGACGGACTGGCTCGGAGCAGAAGGCGTCGGAGCTGGAGCGGGCGTGGAGGGCTGCGGCGTCGGAGCAGGTGCCGGCGTAGGAGCCGGAGTGTTGCCGCCCTGGTTGTTGTTATTGCTGGTCTGGCCACCGTTGTTGGTCTTCTCGGTCGTACCGGCAGTCTCGTTGCTCACCGTGGCCTTCTCGGCGGTGCTGGCGTTGATGCCGGCCTGCAGCGCGGCGTTGGCCTCGGCCTCTGCGGCAAGCTCGGCTTGCAGCTGCGAATCCAGGGAGTTTACGACGTTCTGGGCTTCAGCCTGCTGGGCGTTAAGCTCGTCGACCTTCTTTTGCGTGGCGGCGACGTTCTTTTCCTGCTCGGCCTGCTTATCGGTGAGCTGCTGCTTAAGCTCCTTGACCTCTTGAATGGTCTGAGCCTGCTTATCGGAAACTTTGCCGTAGTAGAACAGACGGTTGAGCATATCGCTCAGGTCGTCGACGCCCGTCAGAACCTGAAGTAGGCTCAGGCCACCGGTCTTGTACTCGCCTGCCACGTAGGTGGAAAGCTTGGCCTGGCCATCGGCGATCTCCTGCTGCTTTTGCGTGATCTCGCCGGCAGTCTGATCGAGCGCCTGCGTCTGCGTGGCGAGCTCATCGTAAATCTGCTGGGTTTGGGTACCGATCTGCTCGAGCTTCGTACGAGCAGCGGCAAGGTCGGATGCGGTATCGGCGTAGGCAGGAGCCGCGAGGCCCAAGCCCAAAACACAAGCGAGGGTTGCCGTAGCAGCGCAGCGTGCCATGTTTTTGTGCGTGTTTGCTGTGCGCATGTAGCTTCCTTTCCAGTAACTAAGGGTAACGGCTAGTCCACCGTCACCAGGCTAAAGAGCTCCACATCGTCATCGGGCGGCGTGAGCTTCTCGCGCGGGTTGAGAAACGCAAGCTCAAGGATACAACCGTAACCGACAAGCTTTGCGCCCATATCTCGCACCAGTTTACCTGTTGCCTCGACGGTTCCGCCCGTCGCGACCAAGTCGTCCAGAATCAACACGGTATCTTTAGAGCTGATAGCGTCGGCGTGGATCTCAATTGAATCGGTGCCGTATTCGAGCTCGTAGCTCTGGCTTACGGTCTCGCGCGGTAGCTTGCCAGGTTTACGTGCGGGAACAAAGCCGGCGCCAAGGGCTACAGCCACCGGTACGCCAACCATAAAGCCGCGAGCCTCGGGACCCACGACCTTGGTGATTCCCATGCCGGCAAAGTGCTCGACGAGGGCATCGGTCATGGCTTTGAGCGCCTCGGGATTGCCAAAGAGCGGCGTGATGTCCTTAAAGATGACTCCGGGCTCGGGATAGTCGGGGATATCGACGATTTGAGATTCGAAGTCGTACATTGCATGACCTTTCAATGGGTTGCCGAAATTTCAGCAGCGGTTATATGCCCGCGGTGGCGGTGCCGGATTGCGAAGGGGCGACGACCTTGAGCGGCTTTACGAGAGAATCCTCGTGCGAAGCCGGCGCGGCTGTCTCTTCGTTTTTGGCCTTGGTGGACTCGGAGCGAGTGATTTCCTCATCGAGTGCATCGATGTCGGCGTCCTCGACCACGGCGTTGAGCGACTCAAAAACGCGGTTCTTGAGCAGCGCAGTGTGCACACCTTCCGTCAGGTCGTGAAGCTTCTTAAACGCACGCTCGAGCTTGGCGTCGCGCTCGTCATCGGAGGTATCCATTCCGAGCATGCTCACGAGCACCTGCTCAAACATCGAGGACTCGCGGTTGGCGGAAGACACGTACTGACGCAGGTTGCGCGGCTCGATATGGAAGCGTGACAGCTCGGAGCAGTAGCGGATGATCGGAAAATCGCGGCCATCGACAAGCTCGCGATTCTGCGGACTCTTGATGATGCGAATGAGGTCGTTCTCGGCGAGTGAGCGGATAAACGAAATCTCGACGCCCAGCATATCGGGAATGGTCTCGATGGGATGCAGCTTTTGCTTAGTCTCCTTGGGCTCCGTCTTGAGCGGAACATCGGACAGCAAGCCCACCTCGTAAGCGAGCGTTGACAGGTCCGTGGCGTTTTCCAAGCGCTGCTTAATCACGTTGAGCGGCATGTAGCGGGTCTTCTGCAAGTGCAGGATGACCTCCAGGCGATCAACGTCCTCCTTGGAGTACTGACGGTATCCCTTAGGCGTACGATGAGGGGTAATGAGCCCCTCATCCTCTAGAAATCTAATTTTTGAGTTCGAAAGATCGGGGTATGCGCCTCGAAGTAGGTTGACGACTTGGCCGATACTCAGATAGTTGCGTTCGGCCATGCCCTACTCACCGGTTTCGATGCGCTCCGGCGTGCTCTCGTGGTAGATGAGCGTAAACGTACCGATCTGGACGGAAGAACCGTCGTGCAGCGGGGCTGCATTGACGATGGCACCGTCGACCCAGGTGCCATTGAGCGAGCCCAAGTCCTCGATGCGAGCGCCGAGGCCCTCGCGAATAATGCGCGCGTGGCTGCGCGAAACGGTCATGTCATTGAGGAAGATGCCGTTCGCGGGATCGCGGCCGATGGTGGTCACGTCATCCTCGAGCTCAAAGGCGGCACCAGTCTGCGGACCCTTGACGATGGACAGAACGGGGGCGGTGATGCGCACGTTGGCCATGAGGTCGGGAACGGTGACGTCGCTTGAAGGCACGCGGAATACGCAGGTAGCGTCAGCAGTCTTATCATTCTGAGGCATATTGTTAACCATGTTGTCCATGACAACCCCTAACTTATCGCGGACGTGCCGCAAATAATGAACCGTACGTAATCATACCCCAACGAATCAGTCTTCGATTTCAGGGTTCAGAAAGTCGATGTCCTCGTCTTCGGGATGCATGAGAGCCTGTTTAATGGCCGCTCCGCCCTTAATGGAGTAGATGACAGCCGTGAGCATGGAGAAGATCACGCCGCCGTACACAAAGAAGATGCCGAGGGGCACCGAGCTTCCGTTGAGGCCTGGGAAGGCCGTAAGGGCTGAAGGCAAAAGATGCAGGCCGTCAATAACGGGGAACCCGAGTAGCATGAGCGAGAAGCCGGTCATGAGCAGCGCTGTGGCAATCTTTCCGGGGAAGACGACATCGATGGGGCGACGGTGATAATGGCGCACGATAAGCGTGCCGATGCCCAAATAGATGTCGCGGCCAATAATGAGCACGCAGACCCAGATGGGCAGCTCTCCGCGAACCACCAGTCCCAGCACGCCGGTGAACAGCAGCGCACGGTCACAAATGGGATCCATGACCTTGCCGAGCCACGAGACCGTCTTAGTCATGCGGGCGATCTGACCGTCCATCCAGTCGGTGGAGGCGGCAACGGCGTAGATAACGATGGCGATGACGCGGTTGTTATCCGTCACAAACAGGTACAGAAATACCAGGGTGAGGATCAGGCGCGTAAAGGTGATGAAATTGGAGATCGTAAAGATCTTATTCGACGGGTAATCGGAAGTGCCGATAAGCTCCTTTTTGATCTTCTTTTTGATGCCCACAGGACTCCCCCGCTGGTTAACGACAAAACTTTCGATACTATACCCGTTCCGGCGATGTCTATCCAGCGTAAGCATAGAGAGTCCAGACATGTGGAGGGCGCTTTTAGGCGGCGGGGATTTCGCATTCGTGTACATCAGCCTCCAAACATGTCGAAAAATGTCGATTTTGGTGGCTGACGTACACGTTTTGATTCGGTGATTACATCGAGCGGGAACGTTGTTGCTTTAAGCAAAATAATCATGGTGATTAAAACAAAAAAGGTCAGACACTAGGTGCCTGACCTGCAAACTTCTGGTCGGGACGACTGGATTCGAACCAGCGACCCCTTGACCCCCAGTCAAGTGCGCTACCAAGCTGCGCCACGTCCCGAAGCTTTTGTTTGTTGCTCTGCTCTCGCTCGCAACAGGGAGTATATTAACCCGAAACTTTGCCCTTGTGCAAGAACTTTTTTAAATATTTTGAAGCAGGTCTAAAATTGTATCTGCGAGCTGGGGTTTTGTTAGCACGGGAAGTTCCTGCGTACCCGCTGTGCTCACAATCCAAGCCTTGTTGGTATCGGTTCCAAAGCCAGAATCAGCGCGCGAGACATCGTTGGCGATGATCGCATCGCAGCCCTTGCGGGTCAATTTGCGCTCGGCGTACTCGACGACGTTATCGGTCTCGGCTGCAAATCCGATCACACGACGCTCTCCCTTTTGGCGCGAGAGCTCGGCCAAGATATCGACCGTCTCGACCAGTTCGATGCAATCCAGGCGCTCGTTGGCCTTTTTGAGCTTATGGTCGGCAGGGGCCGCGGGGGTGTAGTCGGCGACAGCGGCCGCACAAATGGCCGCATCGGCCGTCTGAAAGGCGCTCAGAGCCGCCTGTAGCATCTCTGCTGCGGTCTGTACGCGCACGCACTCCACGCCGCGGGGAACATCGAGCGATGTCGGCCCCAGCACAAGCGTGACCGCAGCGCCGCGGCGAGCGGCCTCCCCCGCCAGGGCGATGCCCATCTTGCCCGACGACCGGTTGCCGATGAAGCGCACCGGGTCGATCGGTTCGTGCGTGGGGCCGGCAGTAATCACGATGCGCTTGCCCGCCAGGTCTTGCGGGACGGGCTTGAGCACCTCGTAGACGGCCTCGACGATGTCCTCGGGCTCGCTCATGCGTCCCGTATCCACATCGCCGCAGGCAAGGTAGCCGCTTCCCGGACCCACAACGTGGACACCGCGCTCGCGCAGCGTGGCCATATTTGTCTGCGTGGCAGGCGCCTTCCACATGCCATTGTTCATGGCCGGCGCGATCACGATGGGGCGCGGCGTTGCAAGCAACGTGGTGGAGATGAGATCGTCGGCGATGCCATTGGCCATCTTGGCAATGATGTTGGCCGTCGCGGGCGCCACGACCACCAAGTCGGGCTCCTGCGCCAGCGAAATGTGGTGGATGGGGTCGGAGGGGTCGTCGAACAGGCCCACGGCAACGGGCTCGCCCGTGAGGGCGCGGAAGGTGAGCGGGCCCACAAACTCCGTAGCATGTTCGCTCATAACGACCTTGACGCGCGCGCCGCGCTTTTGCAGCAGGCGCACGATATTGCACGACTTATAGGCGGCGATCCCGCCGGTAATGCCCAGCAGGATCGTTTTTCCCTCAAGTTGCATTGAATTGTTGGGTGCCGCCATCGTTTAAGCTTCCTTGCTGGGGAGCACGAGCAGGCGGTGGCAGTACGGGCAGTGCGTAATCTCACTGCCGTCGTGGTTGAGGTCACTCATGGACGACGCCTGCAGCGCGGTGTGGCAGACCGTGGGGATGTTGCCCTTGATTGTCTCGACAGCCAGGCCGCGGAACTGCTTGAGCAGACGCTCGTAATCGGTGAGCACGTCGGTCGGCAGCGTGGCGGCAAGCGCGGTGCGCTCCTTGGTGGCGGCATCGATCTGAGCCTGCAGATCGGCAGCCTTGGCACGGGCGGCCTTGGTATCGGCCTTTACGCCCTCCTCGAACTTGGCGATGATGGCCTGCGCGCGAGCCTCACGGTCAAGCGCTTCCTTATGGGCGACAACGACGTCCTTGCGGGTGTGCTCGATCTTGTCCAGGCGTTTTGCCAGGGTGGCGAGCTCGTTTTCCAGATCCTGGACCTCGCGGTAGTCAGAGCCGTCGACGTGGCGCTTCTTGGCTGCCTCAATGGCGTTGTTGGTCTGGATCTCGGTGGTGTTGAGATCGTCAAGCTCAATGTCCAGGTCCTTGCGCTGAGCATAGAGCTTGGTCATCTCGGCCTTGAGCTTAACGTAGGTCTTGCGCTTGGAAGCGAGCTCCTTGAGCTCCGGCATATTGGCAAGTTCGCTTTTGTTGCGGGCGAGCTCCAAATCGATCTGTTGCAGCTTGAGTAGCGTAGCGCCGGCGCTCATAAGTTCTCTCCTTTTGTCACAGTCCACCATTGGCAAGGGTTCAGTATTTTAATCGCATGACGGGGGTCGACCCCGGCGTCAACCGCAGAGTTCATCAAGATATCCACGAACGGCTCCTCGGAGCGGTCGTGACCGAGCAGGATGACGCTCAGACCGCGCAGAACGAGGTCCTGCGCCACGTGGTACCCGGCTTCTCCGGTCACGATGACATCCGCACCGGCGGCGATGGCAAGCTCGCCAAAGTCGCCGAGGGAGCCGCCCAGAATGGCGATGGTGCGGCACGGGTGATCGGCGTTACCCCACACGCGTGGGTCACTTCCGAAGGCTGTGACAGCACGGGTGGCAAGATTGCGTAGTGTGCACGGGTCGTTGAGCGTTGCAAGCGCGCCCAGACCGGTCGACTCGGGGTCGTTCATGTGCTCCAGCGAGCTCACAGACGTGGCGCCCAGCAGATCGCTTAGGCAGACACGCGCCTCGTGCGAGCGGTCCAGGTTTGTGTGGAGCGAGATGATGCTCACTCCGCAGCGGGCCGCCTCGTAGAGTGCCGCGCTGCACTGGGGACGCATCGCACTGGGCGGGCAAAACGCCTCGGGCGCCTTGATGTAGACGGGATGATGCGTGAGCAACACGTTAGCACCGGCCTCCAAGGCGCGGTGCACGTTGGCCCTGGTGGCGTCGAGTGCGCAGGCCACGCCGCGGATCTCGTCATCGGGGTCGCCTACGGATAAGCCTACATGGTCCCAAGGTTCGGCGTCCGTCTTGGGATAGCGCGCCAGCAGGGCGCGCTCGAGCTCGGCGACGATCATGCTGCACCCACGATCGACAGCAGCGCCCGGGCAAAGTCGTCCAGATCGCCCGGGTTTACGCGGTCATCGAACGAGATGCGAAGGGCGCCGAGAGCCTGCTCGCGGCCAATACCCATGGCGCTCAAAACGTGGCTCGGGTCCATGCTGCCGCTCGAGCAAGCCGATCCAGCCGAAACCTCAAAACCGGCGGCATCGAGCTTGATGATGAGCTCTTCGGAGTCCATGCCGTCAACGTAGATGGAAACCATGCCCGGCAGACGATCGGCCTGTGCGTAGTCGCCCATGGTGGCATGAATACGCGGATGAGCCGTAAGCGTGGCGTAGAGCTTATCGGATAAGACCTGCAGCGTCGCGCGCTCCTGGGCCACGTTCGGCAACAGCGCGGAAGCGGCAGCGGCAAAAGCAAGCTGTGTACGCAGGTCCTGCGTGCCGGCACGACGACCGGCCTCCTGTCCGCCGCCAAAGATGCGCGGGCGCAGCGGCGTGCGGCTCTTAAGGTAGAGCGCGCCGGATGCCACGGGGCCGCCGATCTTGTGCGCGGCAACGGTCATAGCATCGACGCCCAGCTCGGTGACATCGAGCGGAATATGCAAGTACCCTTGGATGGCATCGGTATGAAACAGGGCGCCGGCAGCATGTGCGGCCGCGGCAAGCTCGCGGATGGGCTGCGCCACGCCGGTCTCGTTGTTGGCAACCATGATGCTCACGAGCGCCACGTCGTTGCCGAGCAGTTCGACAAGCGTGGCAGGCTCAATGTAGCCCATGCGGCAGGGCTGCACCAAGTCGACGGTAAAGCCGGCGGCACGCAGCAGCGGCAGGTTGTCCAGAATCGAATCGTGCTCGATGGCCGAAACGATTACACGATCGCGCTTGCGATCGCGCTGACGAGCACCCTCGGCAAGACCGAGCAGCGCCAGCTGGTTGGCCTCGGTGCCGCCGTTGGTAAGGATGATCTCGGACGGGCGAACGCGTGCGCCAAAGCTACGGGCGATCTCGCGACGAGCGACTTCTAGGCGTGCGGCGGCCTTGCGGCCAAGCGAGTGCAGCGAGTTGGGGTTGACGCCGGCAATCTCGCTGTCGTCGTACTCGCGCTGCGCAAGGAGCGCCTCGGCGCGCATGGGCGTCGAGGCGGCATAGTCAAGATTCACGGGTATGCGGTTTTGACCTGCGGTCATAAGGGTTTATGCCTCCTGTGCGGCCTCGTTGCCCAGCTTCTGCAGCAGCGCAACCTCGGCAGCGGGATCTTCGGACTTAAATACGGCGGAGCCGGCCACCAGAACATCGGCACCGGCCTTAACGACCTCGGCGATGTTTTTGGAAGAGATGCCGCCGTCGACCTCGATCATGGGCGACACGCCGTGGCGCTCACACATGGCCTTGAGCTCGTGCAGTTTGGCGATGGTGCCGGGGATAAAGCTCTGGCCGCCAAAGCCGGGGTTCACGCTCATGAGCAGCACCATGTCAACAATGTCGATGATGCTATCGAGCACGCAGACGGGCGTGGCGGGGTTGAGCACCACACCGGCCTTGACGCCGCGCTGCTGCAGATGCGTGAGCGTGCGGTGCAGGTGCGTGGAGGCCTCGTAGTGCACGGTGATCATGTCGGCACCGGCGTCGGCGTACCAATCGACCGTCTCGTCGGGGTTCGACACCATCAGGTGCGCGTCGACCGGCACATCGGTGGAGCGCTTGACGGCCTTAAGGATGTCAACGCCAAAGGTGAGGTTGCCGGTAAAGTGACCGTCCATAACGTCGAAGTGCACAAAGTCGGCGCCGGCGATTTTGTCGAGCTCGCCCTTGAGGTTGGCCATGTCGGCCGAAAGGACGGACGGAGCGATTTTGATGGAACCCATGGTAGAAGCCTTTCTGCGCTAGTCGGTGAGTCCATAGAACTCTTGAGAAGGGACGCGTTCGGTAAGAATCTCGAGCGCCCTATCCAAAGTAACACCGTTGTAGAGCGTTTGCTCCACGGCAAAGGTGAGCGGAATGTCTACGCCCAGTGAACGGGCAAGTTCGCTGACGCTGCGGGCCGCGACGGCGCCCTCGACCACCATATGCGTGCGCTCCTGATACTCGTCGAGCGACACGCCGTGGGCAAACTCGTAGCCAAAGGTGCGGTTGCGTGAATGCTCCGAGGTGCAGGTGGCAATGAGGTCGCCCATGCCGGCAAGTCCCATACAGGTCATAGCTTGACCGCCGCGGGCGTGCACCAGACGGCTGATCTCGGCCAGACCGCGCGTCATGATAAGGGCAAGCGTGTTGTCGCCTGCGCCCGAGCCGGCGGAGATGCCGCACACGATGGCGATGACATTTTTCATGGCGCCGCAAACCTCGACACCGGTCATGTCTTGCGAGAGGTAGATGCGGAAGGCCGTGGACAGGAGCAGGTCCTTAAAGGTCTCCCCTATCTGCGGATTTTTGCTGGCGATGACGGCGGCAGAAAGTCCGCCGCGGCAGATTTCCTCAGCATGGTTGGGGCCCGAAAGCGCCGCGACACGTGCTTCGTTGCCGATCTCGCTGGCGATGACCTCGCTCATGAGCAAGCCGGACTCGGGCTCAATGCCCTTGGTGAGGCAGAGCACCGGGGTATCGGCGGCGATAAAGGGCGCGGCCTGGTGGCACACGCTGCGAAGGTGCGTCGAAGGAACGGCAAAGATGATGGCCTCGGCGCCGTCGAGTGCCTGCATCAGCTCCGTCGTGGCGAAGACGTTGCAGGGCAGCACGTAGTCCACCAGATAGCGGGGGTTGCGATGCTCACCGTTAATGCCGGCGGCCGTCTGCTCGCTATGGGCCCACATGGTCACGCGCTCGGCTCGCGCAGCGGCAAGGCCGGCGACGGCGGTTCCCCAGGAGCCGGAGCCAATCAGCGCAACATTCATGACTCTCTCCTACTTATCGTCGGGCTCGGTGACGCGCTTGGTAAACGAGAGCTTGGACTCCTTACCGGTCATGAGCTTTTTGATGTTCGCGCGATGGGCCCACACCACGGTGATGCCGATTAGCGCCATGCAAAACTTGAGGCCCAGGCTGCTGTACGGAAAGACTGCGCAGGCAGCGATGGGAAGTCCGATGGCAGCGGCGAGCGAGCCCACCGACACAAACTTGGTGATGGCGACGGCCACGATAAACATGCCCAGCAGCGACAGGCCAATGGGCCAGTACCAGGCGAGGATGACGCCCAGGCCCACGGCGATACCCTTACCGCCGTGGAAGTTAAGGTAGGGCGAGAAGATGTGTCCCCACACGGCCGCCAGGCAAATGACGCCGAGCATCCAGTCGCCGGCAGCACCGGGAGCCATAATGCTCGGCGGAAAACCATAGCCCAGATCGGCGATAAGCGGACGGGCGATGACAACGCAGATGGCGCCTTTAAGGCAGTCGAGCAGCAGCGTGAGTGCGGCCACCTTGGGGCCGGCCACACGCAGGGCGTTGGTGGTGCCGATGTTGCCGGAGCCCGCCTTGCGAATGTCGGTGTGGTTGAACACGCGGCCCAGGATCAGGCCAAACGGAATCGCCCCGATAAAGAACGAGACCACGGCGCAGATGGCGGTCAGAAGAATCGGATTATGCATCCTTTTGCTCCTTCTTCCTAAAGAAGAGTCGAATGGGCGTGCCGGAAAAATCGAAGGTCGAGCGCATGCGGTTCTCGACGTAGCGCTGGTAGGTGTCGTTGACCAGGTCGCCGTGGTTGACGAAGAACGTGAACGTCGGCGGGTTGACGCCCGTCTGGGTCACGTAGTGCATTCGCAGGCGGCGCTTGCCGTCCACCACGGTATGACCGAACTCGCGCAGGTCGGTAAGGAACGTGTTGAGGCGCGAGGTGCTGATCTTCTGCGAGCGCGTCTTTTCGGCGGCGTCTACCATTGCCCAGATCTTCTCGACGCTGCGGCCGGTCAGGGCAGAGATGCGCAGGTACTGGGCCCAGGGAGCCATAACGCCCAGACGGCGGTCGATGGTCTCCATGCAGGCCTCGCGCTTACGGTCGTCGTCGAGCAGATCCCATTTGTTGAGCAGCACAACGATGGCGCAGCCGCGCTCGATGGCAAGACCCATGACCTTCTGGTCCTGCTCAGTAACGCCCACGGAGGCGTCGACGACGAGCAGCGCCACATCGGCGCGGTCGATGGCGCGCAGGCCGCGGACCATCGAGTAGTACTCGATGTTTTCGTACACGGTGCTCTTCTTACGAATGCCCGCGGTGTCGACCATGCGGTAGTGCTTGCCGTTGCGCTCCACGACGGTGTCGATGGCGTCGCGCGTGGTGCCGGCAATGTTGGACACGATGGAACGGTCGGCGCCCAGGATGCGGTTGAACAGCGAGGACTTACCGGCGTTGGGGCGGCCGATGATGGCGACGTTCAGCGCGTCGGGGAACTCATCGGCGACCTCGTCCTCTTCCTCCGGAAGCAGGGCCACGATATCGTCGAGCAGGTCGCCCGTGCCATGACCATGCAGGGCCGAGAGCGGCGTGGGCTCACCGATGCCGAGCGAATAGAACTCCCAGATGCTGTCGTTCTCGCGATCGGGGTTGTCGAGCTTGTTCACCAGCAGAAAGACCGGCTTGTCGCAGCGCTTGAGCATGCGAGCGACCGACTCGTCCTCCTCGGTGACGCCGGTGCGGCCGTCGACCACAAACAGGATGACGGCGGCTTCCTCGGCGGCGGCGAGGGCCTGGTCGCGGATGGACGTGGCAAAGACGTCATCGCTCTTGAGCGGCTCGATACCGCCCGTGTCGACGATGGTGAACTCGCGGCCGTTCCAATCGGCCGTGTGATACGAGCGGTCGCGCGTGACGCCGCGGGACTCGTGGACGATGGCGTCCGAGGTCTGGGCCAGGCGGTTAACGAGCGTGGACTTGCCCACGTTGGGGCGTCCGACGACGGCGACGATAGGTTTCATCTGCTCTCCTTTAATGGGTAGGGTCAGTGGAAGTGTTAGAGTCTGCGGGCACAATGCCAAGGATGCGCTCCAGGGTATCGAGCAGCTCATGCGGCATGGTCGACTCCACATGAACCTCGGCGCCGCGACTGGTAAGGCTTGCGAGTAAATCGTCACGATGATACTCGTCAAGCGTCATGCCGTCAGCGTTGAACATGAGCTTAGGCACAAAGAGCATAACCCCCGACAGGTCTTGGGGTAGCTGCTCCAGAATGTCACACGCGACGATGAGGCCGGTCACGTCCACGTTGCCGCCAAAGTAGCGGTTCTTGATGGCCGTGACAGTGCCGGCGAGCCCCTGCGGCGATTCCACAAAGCGCGCCACGGTGGCGCGTGCGCTGGCGCCCGAGAGGCACAGCAGGTGCTGGCTGCGAGTGGCGATGGCCTCGCGGACGCGGGCTAGTCGCTCGGCATCGGCGGCAAGCACATCGTCCGTCTCGTCTAGGTATGAGCGGATCATGCCGATACCGTCGTAGTACTGCGGATAGCCGTCGTAAAAGTCCGCCTCGGGCGGATCGATGCCGGCGTCCAGGTAGAACTCGTCGCTCATCTGGAAGGTGTGGCGGCCAAAACGCTCGAAGGCACGGTCCTGGTAGGGACGGATCATGGCAATGGTCTCGCGCGCCAGTTCGGGCTTGTCGCTGTATGACCAGCTAAAGCGGTTCTGATGCTTGGTAAAACCAAGCGGCACAATGCCCAGGCTGGTGATCTGCTCATGTTCCTCGCAGTAGCGCAGAGTCTTTTCTAGCTCCTCGCCGTCGTTCATGCCGGGGCACAACACGATCTGCGCGTGAATCTCGATGCCGGCGGCCATGATGGCCTCGAGTACGTCCATGCCGCGCTGGGCGTTGCGGCCCATCATACGACGGCGGACGTCGGGGCTCACGGCATGGACCGACACGTTCATAGGGCTCATGTTGCGTTGGATGACGTTTTGCACGTCCTCGTCGGTGAGGTTCGTGAGCGTGACGAAGTTGCCCTGCAAAAAGCTCAGGCGGTAGTCGTCGTCGCGAATATAGAGCGTGGAGCGGCCGCCCTTGGGCAACATGGTCATAAAGCAGAACACGCAGGCGTTTACGCAGGTACGCATGCCGTCGAAGATGGGGCCATCGAACTCCAAACCCCAATCCTCGCCCGGGAAGCGGTCGAGCTCGACGGGGGTGACGCTGTTGTCGCGCGGGTCGAATACCTCGAGGTCGACGGTGTCGTCGTCGGCCTCCCAGAGCCACACGATCATGTCGGTGAGCGCCTCACCGTTGACCGTGAGCACGCGCATGCCCGGCTCGATACCCACATCCCACGCGGGCGATTCGGGACGCACGTTCTTGATGAGCGCGCCCTCACCCGGCTCGGGGTCGCGGCTGCGCCCGTAATCGGCCACCTCGGCGGCGTATGCGGGTACGGTCTGGTCCATGGTTAGCGGTAAAGCTCCTTGATGCGCTCGACGGCGCGCTCGATGTGTTCTTGTGGGGTGGAGGCTCCGGCGGTGATGCCGATGTGGTGAGCGTCGGTAAACCACGCGGCCTGGAGCTCGGAAGCTTCCTCGATGTGATGCGTGTGCTCGCAGGCGTCTGCACAAATCTGCGCCAGGCGGCGGGTGTTGCCCGAGTTCTTGCCACCCACGACGACCATGCAATCACAGCGTTTGGCAAGTGATGCGGCTGCCTGCTGGCGCTCGCTCGTGGCGGCGCAGATGGTGTTGATCACGCGCAGCTCCTGCACGCGCGGGGTGATAGCGGCCACGACCTCGGCGAGGTTCTGCGCGGTCTGAGTGGTCTGCACAACCAGGCCCACCTTGCCCTTGAGCGACAAGGCGTTGGCGTCGGCGGCACAGCTCACGACCTGTGCATCTTTGCCGGCGTGGCCAAGAATGCCCTCGACCTCGGGATGACCCGGCTCGCCTACGACCACCACGCGGTAGCCTTCGCGCACCAGGCGCTCGGCTGCCATATGGACCTTCTTCACGTAGGGGCAGGTGGCGTCGACCACGTTGAGGCCGCGCGTGCGGGCAGCATCGATCACCTGCGGTACCACACCGTGGGCGCGGATAATCACGGTGCCCGACGCGGCGTCATCCAAGGTGTCGGCCAGGCCCACACCTGCCTCGGTGAGCTCGCGTACCACGATGGGGTTATGGATGAGCGGACCCAGGGTGTGGACCTGAGTGCTCTCCCCCGCCTGCGGGGCGGCCGCCAGCGCCATGTCGAGCGCGCGCTGCACGCCGTAGCAAGTGCCGGCGTGGGCGGCGATTTCGATGGTGGGGACGACCTCCTCAGTGGCGGCCGCGGCGGTGTTCGTCACGTTCTCGCTCATGGCTAGAACCTGCCCGGATGCTCGTCGCACAGATCGTCTCGCATTGCGTAGACGCGGTTCATGGCCTCGGACTCAAACCATTCCAGGCGCTCCGTGCGCTTAAGCCCGGCCGGTGCGTCGGAAAGAGAGACGGCCTTGCCGGCGCGGATCCAGCACTTCTTGGGACGCATGATCTTTTTGCCCGCGGGCGTGATGTCGGACCAGCCGCAGATGGCGAGCGGGTTGACGGGTGCCTTGCCCATCTGAGCGATGAGCGCAAAACCGCCGTGGACCTCGGGTTTGATCTCGCGCGAGCGGAGGCGCGTGCCCTCGGGGAAGATCAGAACGTCCTCGCCGCGCTGCAGCGCATGCTGGGCGGCGCGCAGGCACTTCATATCGGCAGTGCCACGCTCCACGGGGATGCCGCCAACGCGGCTAAAGGCCCAGCGCACAATCTTGCTCTTGGCGAACTCGGACTTAAAGATGGGACGAATGCGGCGCCCCCCAAAGAACAGCGCCGTCTCCACGGCCAAGAGCTCGGCCATCGAGGTGTGGTTGCAGATGACCACGCTTCCGCGGCCGTCCTGGCGCTCAAACAGCAGATTGGCATCCTCGACCTTCCAACGCCACATGAGCTTGGAGAAGGCCCAAAGGATTGCCATGACCACGAAAACGGTGCCGCGGATGAGCGCCGGGAACTCGGCGTAGGGGGCGTTGTAATAGTCCTCGGGCGTCTGCTTAAACAGGCGCATGGGCTACCTCCTTTGGTTGATGAGGTCCTCGATGATACGAACGACCTCGTCGATGGTGTGGGCGGTGGAGTCGACGTGCACGGCGTCCTCGGCGGGCACGAGCGGGGCGACCTCGCGGCTACTGTCGAGCTTGTCGCGCTGCTTAAGGGCGTCGAGGGTCTCGTCGACCTCGGCCTCGAGCTGCTCGGACGTGAGCGGCTGGGCATCGTTTTGGTGACGCTGCAGCACACGGCGGCGGGCGCGCTCGCGCGGGTCGGCGGTCAGGAAGACCTTGACCTGCGCGTTAGGGAACACGACGGTTCCGATGTCGCGACCCTCGGCCACGATATCGCGGTCCTCGGCTGCGCGGCGCTGGTGGATGAGCATGGCGGCGCGCACGCCCGGGTAGGCCGAGACCTTGGACACGTTGGCGTCGACCTGCGGGGTGCGAATGGCGGCCGAAGCGTCCTGGCCGTCGATGGTCAGGCGCGTATCCTCACCGGTGCCGTTGGTAAAGCGGATCTCGATCTGCTCGGCGAGGGCGTCGATGGCCGCCTCGTCGTCCAGATCGATGCCGCGGTCGAGCGCGGCAAAGGTGACGGCGCGGTACATGGCGCCCGTGTCGAGCTTGTTAAAGCCCAGCTGGCGGGCGATCTCCTTGGCGATGGTGGACTTGCCGGATCCGGCGGGGCCGTCGATGGCAACGATCATGCAATGCTTCCTTTCGGTGGTTGACGTGCTGGTATGGTTCGCGGGCGTTGGGGTGCGGCGGTTTGCCTAGCCCGTGTAGCGCTCGCGGTAGGTGTTGCGCTTGGGTGCGGAGCCGTGGCTGCCGTGGTGACGCGTGCGTGCCGCGGGCGTGTCCTGGGGCTTGCCGCTGTTGCGCTTGGAGCTGGCCTGCTTGGGCGGGATGCCACCGGCCTTGAGGATCTGTACCTCGCGGTCGGTGAGCTCGCGCCACGAACCCTTGGCCACATCCTTGAGCTCCAGGCCGGCAAAGTTACAGCGGTGCAGGCGGATCACCGGGTGGTGGATCTTGCTCAGCATGCGCTTAACCTGATTCTTGCGGCCCTCGCGGATGATGACCTCGACGGCGGTGGTGCCGGGCTTGACGCCCTGTGGCGCCACGGCCTCGGCCTCGCGTGCGGTGATGACGCGGCAGATTGCCGGCTGGCATAGGCCGTCGTCGAGCTCGATGCCATGGCGGAGCGGGTCTAGATCGCGTTCGGTCAGCTGCCCGTCAACGAGTGCCTGGTAGGTCTTATAGACATGCTTGCTGGGGTGCAGCAGGTCCTGCGACAGGTCGCCGTCGGTGGTAAAGAGCAAAAGGCCCGTGGTGTCGCGGTCCAGACGACCCACCGGGAAGAGCCCCGGAAAGCGGTCGCGCGGGACCAAATCGGCCACGCAAGGGCGTTCCTGCGGATCGCTCATGGTGGTGAGGTAGCCGGTCGGCTTGTAGAGCATCAAGTATACGGCGCCCTGGTTGAGCTTGACGGGCATGCCGTCGACCTCGATATGGTCGCGGTCGACGTCGACCTTGGTGCCCAGTTCGGTCGCGACCTGGCCGTTGACGGTCACGCGGCCGGCGGTCATCAGGTCCTCCGAGCCACGGCGGCTCGCCACGCCCGCGCGCGCCAAAAAGCGCTGCAGGCGCATGGTGTGCGGATAGACGGGCTGGGCGTCGGACTTGTGCACATCCGCGTTGGGCGCCGCAGCGCCGGTGCGCATCTCCCCTGTCTCGTTAGTCTTCGTCATACGTATCCTCCGCAGTGTCGTCGGTGGACAGCGTTTCCTCGCCGCCGACTGCCTCGACATCATCAATATCGGTATCGAGCAGCTCACGTTCTTCGTCCAGATCCTCAGCCTGCTCCTCGAGCGTGGACTGAATGCTGCGGCCGCTCAGGCGCTCGCGGATAAATTGACGTGACTGCTCGTCGGGGGCAAACTGCTCCAGATCGGGAAGGTCGCGGGTGGAGCGCAGACCGAACTTCTCCAAAAAGGCGTTGGTCGTGCCGTAAATGATGGCCTGACCGCGCTGGGGGTCGCGGCCGAGCTCGCGCACCAGGCCCTTGTCAACGAGCGACGCAATGACACCGTCGGAGTTGACGCCGCGGATGCCCTTGACCACCTCGCGCGTCACGGGCTGGTGATAGGCGATCACGGCCAGGGTCTCGAGTGCCGCCTGCGACAGTTTTTGCGTGTCCCAGCTCAACACATAGGCCTCGACCACGTCGTGATATGCGGGATGCGTAAACAGGCGCCAGCCGCCGGCGACCTCGCGCAGCTGAAAGCCGCGGTTGGCCTCCTCGTACTCAACTTTGAGCTCGGCGAGCAGCGATGCGCATTCGCCGGGGGCGATATCCAGCGCACCAGCCAGCGCGGGCGCGCTCACCGGATCGCTCGACACCAGCAGGAGCGCCTCCAAGGCGCCTTTGAGGCTATTTGTCTCCAGCGGGGAAAGGGTTGACATGGTTGCCGCTCCTATTCGGTGAGCTCGGGGCCCTCGCCGGGTACGTAGGCCTCGGCGCCCTCGACGCGGTTGATGCGGATGGTTCCAAAGATTTCGTCCTGGCTCAGGGTGAGCGAGCCACGCTTGGTGAGCTCCAGCATGGCCAGGAAAGTGACGACGAGCTGCTCGGTGGTGGCGTCGCCGTCCAACAGCTCGCGGAAAGTGCAGGTTTGGTGCGCCATGGTAAAGCGGTCGACCGAGGCCACCGTCAGGTCGAGCGGCACGCGATGCGGCGCCACGTGCTCGGCCTCCAGCAGGAAGGTCTGTCGTTTGCCATCCAGGTCGGCACAGATAACGGCCAGACCGCGCAGGGTAATGCCGGCCAGATAGTCGGGCATTAGGCCCAAGAACTCGGGGTCGGGGCCGGCCACGCGCGGATGCATGCGGCTTTCGGCCTGCATGCGCGCACCGAGGGCCGCAGCCGCGCCTTTAAACTGCTTGTAGGCAATCAGGCGCTGGATCAGGACCTCACGCAGCGCGTCGCCGTCAAGCGTGCTGAGCTCCTCGAGGTCTTCGTCGAACTCGTCATCGTCGTCATCGACTTTGCGCGGGGCCTCCTGCGGCACCAGAGAGGCAGCCTTGATGTCCAAAAGGGTTGCCGCGACCAGCAAAAAGTCGCTTGCTACGTCCAGGTCCAGCGCCTCGATGCGCTCGGCCTCGGCAAGGTACTGCTCGGCCACCTCGCTGATCGAGATGGCACCGATATCTACTTTTTGGCGGGTTACCAGCTGCAGCAGCAGGTCGAACGGTCCGCTGTAGACCTGCGTCGACACGCGATACGACATCTTCGACCTCCTTTGACGGCGCCTTCGCGGCGCGGTTTGGGTGCATGCTGCGACCGTTTTACACGGACGACCTGTAAGTTTACCTTAGATGCCGGCGATTGCGAAGTTGAGCAGCTGCTCAGCAAGCGGATACACGGTAACGTCGAAATAGCGGCCGATTACATCGATGCCGGTCCACATAGGCAGCAGGTATAGAACCAGGATGAGTATGGGCATAGCGTATTGCTGCATGCGGTAATAGTTGTTGAGCGCCTTGCCCTTGAGGAAGGGCACGATGATCGACGAGCCATCAAGCGGCGGAATCGGAATGAGGTTAAAGAACGCGAGCGACAGGTTGACCACGATAAACGTGGCGCCGAAGTTCATAATTTGGGACGCCACGGCAAAGGACATGCTGGCGTAGAGATTGCCGTACGTTACGTGCATGAGGGCGGCCGCGAGGCACGCGAGTGCGATATTCGATGTGGGGCCGGCTACGCTCACCAGGACCTCGTCGCGCTTGGGGTGCTTGAGGTTGTTGAGATAGACGGGCACGGGCTTGGCGAAGGCGAACACGGGACCGCCTGCGGCGAGCATGAGCAGCGGCAAGATGATGGTGCCAAACGGGTCGATATGGTTGAGCGGGTTGAGCGAGACGCGGCCGCGCGAGCGAGCCGTTTTGTCGCCGAGCGCCCAGGCTGCGGCGGCGTGCGCGCTCTCGTGGATCACGATGCCAACGATGACGGCAACGGCACTGGCGAGCAGGTTCATGATGTAGCTGCTGGACATAACGCTCCCCTAGCGGACGCGGCGCGAGGCGCGCGTGAGCAGGTAGTCAATTACAAACAGGATCACAGCGACGATAGCATAATCCAGGCGGAACACACCGCCAAAAGGCGACGTGATGACGCCGTAGCCGGCGATGGCGCTCGGCAGTGCACGCGAAAGCTCAACGACAAAGCCAACGATCTGCAGCTTGGTGGTGAGGCCGCTAAAGCACAGCAGCACGGTCATCGCGCTCATAAAGATGCCGCAGATGCGACAGGCGGTGGCGATGATGCTCATCGCCACGGCGGTGGCCTTACGAGAGTTCACGCGCGGTCTCCTCTTCGATCTGGGTGGAAAGCTCCAGCCATTCATCCTCGAGCTTGGGCAGCTCTTGCTTAAGGCCGTTATATTCCCCCAGCGCGGCGTTGAACTTGTCCTGATCGGCATAAAGCTCTTCGCTCGCCATCAATTCCATAAGCTCGTCATAGCGGGCGCGCTTTTTGTCGAGCTCCGTCTCGATCTTCTTGAGCTGGTTGCGCACGCCCTTGAGCTTTTTGTTGAGCGCAGCGCGGGCCTGGGCCTCGGCGCGCTTTTGCTCCTTGGTCTTTTTGCCCTCGGCAGGCTTGGAAGCGGCGGCGGGCGCATCGGGCTGGGCCGCGGTGACCTTGGCGGACTTGGCCGTGGCCGGCGCACTCTCCCCTGCCGCCTCGGCAGCGGCGCGGGCTGCGAGGTCCTCGCGCTTGTAGAGGTAGTAGTCGTAGTCGCCGTCGTAGACCGTGACCTTGCCATCGCGGATGTCAATGATGCGGTTGGCAACGGCGCGCACCAGGTGCTCGTCGTGGCTGATCAGCACGATGGTGCCGGGGAAGTTTTGCAGGGCGTTCTCGAGCATGTCCACCGAGTCGATGTCCAGGTGGTTGGTGGGCTCGTCCAGGCACAGGAGCGCCTCAGGGGCCACGAGCATTTTGGCCAGGGCCAGACGCGCCTTTTCGCCTCCGGAGAGGACGCGAACCTGCTTTTCGATGGAATCGTTGTCGCTAAACAGAAAGGCGCCCAGCAGGCTGCGCTGCTGCGGTACGGTCCACTTGGGCGTGACGGTGTCGATCTCTTGCAGGACGGTATTGGACTCGTTCATGCCCTCGAGTGCGTGCTGGGCGTAGTAGGCCACGCCCACGTTGGTGCCCAGGTCGCGCGTGCCGGTAGTGGGCGGCTCCAGACCGGCGATGATCTTCATGAGGGTGGACTTGCCGGCGCCGTTGGGGCCGACGAGCGCCACGTGCTCACCGCGGTAGAGCTTGAGGTCGATGTCGCTGTAGATGTGCTTGTCGCCGTAGGACTTGGATACACCCTCGAGGCCCACGACCATGTCGCCGGAGCGCGGCGGATCGGGGAACTTAAAGTCGATGTGCTTGTGGCCCTCGGGCAGGATGACAAGTTCCTTTTTGATCTGCTCGATCTTGCGGATGCGCTCCTGCGCCTGGGCGGCCTTGGTGGGCTTATAGCGGAATTTGTCAACGAAGACCTGCATGTGGGCGATGTCACGCTCCTGGGCGGCTCGCTTGGTGCGCATCTGTTCCAGGTTGTCCTCGCGCTGCTTGAGGTAGCTGCTGTAGTTGCCGGTGTAGGTGGTCACGCGACGGTTTTCGAGAGCCGCGACGTGGTCGACGCAGGCGTCCATAAAAGCGCGGTCGTGACTGACGATGAGGACGGCGCCGTCGTAGTTGGCGATAAAGCCGCGCAGCCACTGGACGCTCTCGAGGTCCAGGTGGTTGGTGGGCTCGTCCAGAAGCAGCAGGTCGGGGTGGCGCAGGAAGAGCTTGGCAAGCGCGATGCGCATCTGCCAGCCGCCCGAGAACTCGGAGCATGGACGCTCAAAGTCGGTTACCTTAAAGCCCAGGCCGGACAGAATCTTGCGGGCGTTGCTCTCGAGTTCGTAGCCGCCCAGGTGCTCAAAGCGGTCCTGGACCTGGCCATACTCGTTAAGGAGTGCGTCGACGTCCTTTCCCTGTTCGGAGAGCTCGGTGATCTGGGCCTGTAGCTCGTTGGCGCGCTCGCCCATGCGGCGGATTTCCTTGGCAGCGGCCATGACCTCGGCGAGGATGGTGGTGTCCTTTTGCTCCAGGTTGGTTTCCTGCTCTAGGTAGCCTACCTGGCAGTCCTTGGCGTACTGGACCTGGCCGGCGTCGGGGCTGTCGATGCCCATGATGATCTTGAGCATGGTGGTTTTGCCGGCGCCGTTGGGGCCCACGAGCGCGAAGCGCTCGCCGGGGTTGATCTGGAAGGATGCGCCGCTAAAGAGGACGCGCGCGCCGAAGCTTTTTTCGATCTTGTCGACCAGGAGGATCATGGTGCCGCCTTTGACCTTGTGTGCCAATATGAAAAAAGGCCCCAACTTGCGTTGGAGCCTCATTCAATGCTCGGGTGGAGACGAGGGGGATCGAACCCCTGACCTCTTGACTGCCAGTCAAGCGCTCTCCCAGCTGAGCTACGCC
>CABUSD010000018.1:0-44636 GCA_902494165.1 uncultured Collinsella sp.
CCCGCGCACGAAGTCGGCCATGTCGGCCACATAGTCGGCGTCCGTCTTCTGGTGCCCCGTGTCGCGGCCCGAGTAGCGGTACTCGTCAACCACGTGCCACACCTTGCCGTCAAACGCCCACAGCAGCGCCGCGAAGGCGTTCTGCGTGCCGTAGTCGCAAGACACCGCGTACTTGGCGGCGCCGCCCGTATACCGGCTCTCGAGGGCACCCTCCCACTCGGGGTAGACCAGGCCCTCGGCCAACGTCCACTTGCCCAAGATGTAGCGGTCGTAGTACACGCCGCTGCCGTAGTCCTTGATGAGGGCTTCGATGACATCCGGTGCCAGCGCACCGTCCCAGATCGTGTAGTCCTGCCTGTAGATGTCGCTGTCGCCGTCGAGGAACCGCTTGAACCAGTGGTTCGGGCTGTCGGGGTTACAGGTGCCGTCGAAGCGGCTGTGCTCGCAGCGCAGGCGGCTATTGAGCATCTGAAACACGTCTTCGCTCCACGTGGCGACCTCGTCGCCGTAGACCCACTCGAACGTGGCGCCCTGAATCTTGGATACGCTTGTCTTCTTGTCCGCCCCGAGGCAGTAGACCTTGCGCCCGAAAATCTGGGCCGTGTTGTCCCGCCCGATCTGGCTGACGACGTCTTCGCTGTAGAGCGAGCGCATCGGCTCGAGGATGTTGCGCTCGAGCGTCGAGCGAGTGTTCCCGATCATCACCGCCAGCCCCTCGCCCCTCATGGCGAGAAGCCTCTGCGGTATGGTCACGGCTATGTCGATGTAGCTCTTGCCCGAGCCCGTCGCCCCGCACTTCACGTTGTAGCGGTGCGTGCAGTTGGCGAGGTACTCGCGCTGCATCCTCGTGAGCGGCATCGGCTACTCGTCCCCGCCGATTGAGGACGGCACGGACAGCACCAGCTCCTTGGCGGCCTTGAGCACCGCCGTGTCGGTGGTGTCCATGATGCGCTGCGCCTTGGCGTACTCCTGCGGGTACTTGCGCTCGAGCAGCCACGCCGCCGCCTGCCAGCTGTCGTCGCTCGCGTCCATGATGCGGCCCACGAGCGTCGCCTTGCGCTCCACCTCGGCCTTTTTTAGAACGTGACACAGTTGACGCTGATTGTCTGTTCTGGGGTGGTTGATCCAGCGGCTGTATGTCTCGCGTGCGACCCCGAGATACGCGGCGATGTCCCTGTCGGTCATTCCGGCACGGCACAGGCGGACGGCATCCTCGATGCCCTCCTTGGTCAGTTTTTCACGCCCTTTTCCCGCCACAAAATCACATTTCCGCTGGTAGATAGCCATATGGAAACGCGAACGTTCCCACCTTTTTACGCACGTGGACAAGCGCGTGCGTTTGCCCACGAGCGTAAAAAGGGGGTAACGTTTAAAGAAAAGGCCCCGGTTTCCCGGGGCCTTTCGGCTACTCGACCTTTGTCGGCTTGATTCCGATTGCCTCGGCCAGCCTCTCAGGCGTCTCCGTCTAGCTTCTGCCGTCTGTGCGCGGCCTGACGTATGCGGTTGCTCTCCGCCTCTTCCTCGAGCCGCCTCTTCCTCTCCGCCAGATAGCACCCCTTGCACAGCCTCCACTTCTTCGCCTGCGCCGACGTGTCGAACACGGGACGCGCGTCGCACACGATGCACAGCCCATCCGTTCCGGTCGAAAAGCGCCCGTACCGCTGCCGCGCGTGCCTCACGGCGCTCGGCGTCACCCTCAGCTCCGCCGCGATCTCCGCCGCCGTCCGCTCCGGGTGCGCCTGCATCCGCCCTATCATCTCGTCGGTCCAAAGGACGTAAGAGGAGCGCCCCTTCCGGAGCGCCCACTCGTCCCTCAACGGATGTGTTGACTTTGTAGATGGGCCTTTTGGCCCATCTCCTACAGGTGGCCTACACGCCATTCGCATACCCCCTAAAGCTCGCCCGCCACGGCAGAACCTTATCAAGCGCCGGAGACCAACTCACCGAGGACGCTCGATATTCTCGCTCGTACGGTCAATGAGGTCGGCAAGTCTTTGCCACGTATCGGTTCCACAGCTGTCCAACCCGCAAAGCGCATCGTAGTGGCCGAAAAGCATCGTGCTCACCTTCATGCACTGGTTGCAGTCGAGCTCCGTTTTCCGGTGCTCGTCAAAGTATAGGCACTTGCCTGAGCGCAGGAACCCGACGGCCTCGCGGCGCTCTTCATCGCTAACCCTCATACAGCACCTCAAGCCCATACGCGACGGCGGCATCATGCTCGATGCGGCATCCGCGTGCGTTCTCCCAGCCCTTGCAGAAGTAGGCCGCATGGCACAGGCTCATGTTCTCGAGCGACTTTGCGAGGTAGCAGAGCGGAATCTGCACGACGCCGCGCTCCTCCATGGCCTCGTCGCTGTACCACTCGTCAGTGAATAAGGTGTTCACGAACTCGTAGCCCATCTCGCGCAGCTTGGCGTGCGCCCTATCCCTCGCCTCCGCGATCTCCTCGTCGGTCTTGCCGGCCATGGGCTGAGAAATCATCGCTCGCTTATTCAACATGGCTCACCCTCTCATTCCATAGATCTGCAGCGAACTCCTCGGCGTACTCTAGGTCCGTCCGTGCGCCGCATCCAAAGCAGCTCACGTAGAAGGTGCGCAGACCTTGATGCTTGCCCTGCTGCATCTCAGCATCGCCACCGCAGAACGGACAGGGCTTCAGCTCGATTTCGTCCTCGATTTCGTCCATCAGTCCTCCTTGGATATGGCCAGTGCCACGTACTTCTGGGCGAGGCCCTCGAAGTCGTCGAGGATGTAGTCGATTCGGTAGACTTCACCGTTGAGCGGATGCCTTGCTGCTTCTCCGACGGCGTAGCCTTTGTTCGTGACAACGTCGAATACGATCTTGTCGCCGACCTTGTAACCCCGGTCGTTCTTGCGGACCTCGAACGTCTTGGTGCCGTTCATGATTGCGTCGGCGTATTTGACAAAGACCTTGAGTCGGTGTGTCGTCATTTGGTCCACGTCCACCTTCTTTGTGAGATCACATCCGCAGAACGGGCAGAAGCTGATCGGGATGCTGTCAATCATCAACTCGACGGTCGCAATGAAGTAATCTCCGCGGTCATTGTTCTCAATGCGCATCGTGTAGTCTTCATCCTGGTTGAAGTTGATCCTTCGCTTGCCGCAGTAAGCACAATCGCCCATATTCACTCACCTCCCAACTCACGCTGGTTGTTAATCAGACCAACCTCGCACGCGACGCACGCTTCTTGATTGCGAAACTTATCCTCATAGCGCTCCGGCACGGGAATTGCGGCCGTAATCGCGCTGACCAGCAGGCTTGCGCAGTGCTCGCAATAATCGCCTTTAGCCCACCACTCGTAGCAAACGCTGCCGTTGTATCTGACGGTAATACTTGCATCTGCCTTATCATCAATTTCTGCCCCGCAGCAGTCACACGTGTAAGCATCTACGGTCTTTTGACGCTTCATCAGTCCTCACCCCTCAGCTTGCGGATACGGTCTGCAATGTCGCGCATGGCAATTCGAGCGCAGCCATCCTCGCCACCGGGGCACGATGTACAGCCATCTTTGTCTTTGTCTCTGTGGAAGTAGGCGCAAGCCTCGTAATACCGCGCGTCACCTGCCTCGCCCAAGTCTTCAAGCAGCTTCTCCCAGCTGTCGGACGGGGTGAGGTACATGAGCTCGGGGTCGAGCCTTGTAAACTTATCGGTGAGCGCTTGCCACTGACCTGCCATGCTGTTGCTCAGGTCGAAGTCGGTGACGTATATCCAGCCAGTGATGTTGTAGGCATTGCTGTTGCCGCCGAACAGCACCACGGTATCAAGCGGAATCTCTCGACCTTCGGCATCTTTCGGCAATTCGATACTCATAGCCCAAACTCCTCGTAGTCGCGGCACTCGCCGCACTCGTCCTCGCAGTACAGCAGGTTCCCCGTGAGCCACGCCGCGGCCCACTTCGCCAGGCGCCAGCGCCCCTCCTTGCGGTCAGGCGCCTCCTCGTCGTAGGCGCGCTCGAACCCGAGGTGGCAGTAGCCGTAGTCGACGTGGATGTCGCATCCGCAGAAGTGCCTGCAGTTCCCGCACATCCTAGGCTCACGGGCGCCGCCGTAGCAGCGCTCTATCGTGGCGTCGGTCACCCCCATCGGGTAGCCGCCGACCCTCGAGTCACTCATCGCAGTCCGCCCCCCCTACGCTCTCGTCGAGCAGGTCGATGGCATCCCCGACGGTCGTCTCGATGCTCGTCAGCTGGCGGCGCAGGTTCTGCACGAGGTTCGCGCCGGCGACCTCCGCCCTTCCCGCCTCGTAGGCGCGCTCGATCATGTCGGTCACCGCGACCTGCATCGCCGTGTCGTTGTAGCCACGCCTGACGCGGTACTTCCCCAGATAGGCGTGAGCCCTGTCCTGCGGCCTGCACTCGCGGTCGAAATGGAACACCTCGACCGCGTCTGCCTTGATCTGATCCAAAGTCTCCATCACAGACGTCCCCTCTCTCGGTTCCTCTCGTTGCAGCGCTCGATTGCCGCGTCCACGTCCTCCTGCGTGAAACCCTCGGCGTCGAGCAGGCTGACGACCGCCTGGACCACGTCCATGCACTCGTCGATAAGGTTCTGGCGGTACTCCCTGCGCGCCGTCATGATCGGGCTGAGGCGCATGTCGTCGCAGTCCTGCCAGGCGCCGAACACCTCGGCCGCCTCCTCGAGCGGCTTGAGCGCCTGAGCCTTGGGCGCATCCGGCTTGTCGAACGCGCCGAACGCGAGCCTGTAACCGTCCCGCATCAGACGCACCTCCCTTCCGCCAGCGCCGCGCGCATGGCGTTGATCTCGCGGCCCCTCTCGCTCCTCGCGCCGAGGTACACGTCCACGGGCCGCTTGCTCGCGTTCCTGTGCGCCACGTTCTCGCACCACCCGCAGCAGTACCTCTGGTTCCTGCCAACCGCACGGAACCGCCTGCCGCACTGCATGCACTCGAGCACGTAGCCCCCGCGCCTGTCCCACGACTCAGCCCTCATGTCGCGCCTCCCAGTAGTTGCACCTCGCGAGCCCCTGCGTGGCGTGCACGAAGTCGGGGCAGCGCATGCACGTGTACCGCTTGCGGCCCGCGCCGGACGCTGCCATGACCGCCTCGCTCACGGCGCAGAACCCGCACGTCTCGCAGCGGGCGCTGCGCGACCCCTCGTCGTAGATGCTCGCGGACCCCTTCGGTCTGCCCATGTTCTCGCTCCTCTCGTCGTCCAAGCTCATGACGCCCTCCTCTCGCACGCGGCCCTCGCGTCCAGCAGGCGCCGCGCGTCCTGGTACGCCTTGAGCGCCACCGGGTCGGCGGTCGTCCCCCTCGGGGCCTTCACCTTTGCCGGGTCGATGCCCGGGTGCTCCTCGCGCCACCTGCGCTCGAGCTCCGCCCTCGTCTGCTCGGGCGTCCTCGTCGGCTTGAACGTGGCGGCCTGAATCTCGGCATCGGTCGGCTTGCCGCGGGCATGGGCCTCGGCGTCGAGGCGCTTCTGGTTGCCGTTCCACAGCATCGCCGCGGCCTTGAGCGAGGCCACGGGCATCCCGTTCGAGCGGATCCAGCCCTGCGACTCGTAGTGCGCCCAGAACTTGTCGGGGTCGCCGCTGATACAGTTGGCGGCGAAATACGCTCGGCACTCGTCGAGGGTCGGCGGGACGAAGCCGTCTGCGTCGCCGCCGCGCGTACCATCAACACAAGCTAGGCTAGGTAAAGCTAAGCTAGGACAGGTTAGGTTAGGGTTTTCGCTTTCGGAAACCTCGGTTTCTGGTTCTGAAAACCTAGGTTTCCCGTTTTCAAAACCTGGGTTTTCGCTTTCGGAAACCTCGGTTTCTGGTTTTTTCTCAGGCTCGGGTTCGGGCTCCGGCTCGGCCTTGGCCTTGCGGGGCCTGCCGCCCTTCTTGGCCTGCTCTCGCTTGTTCTTGGAGTTGTCGATGGCGTTCTTGAGCCCCTTGAAGGCCCTCTTGACGCTCTTTGGCAGCTCGATCTCGACCCCGTGGAGGCCGTACATGAGCACCGCGTCCGCGAGCATCATGCGTTCCCTCATGTCCTCGGGGTCGTTCGGGTCGTAATCGTCGTAAAGCTCGGCTATCGAGCTGGCGAAAACCGTGAAGTCGTTGGCCATCAGAACCACCCCCAAAGGATTGAAGAGAAGAACAGGAACCCCGCGGCGAAGGAGGCGGCGAACAGGGCCGCCTCCCAGTGGTCGCGGATGATGTCGGGTACGCGCCTCATCAGAACGGCACGTCCTCGTCGTAGAACTCGGGCTGCGGGGCCGCGGCGTAGGCCTGCTGGGCGTTCCACTGCGGCGCGGCCTGCGCCTGTGGCTGCACGGGCACCGTTTCCGCGAGGCTCTGCTGCGGCTGGGCCTGCGTCTGCCCCTCACGGCGCACCATGACCTCGATCTCGTCGACGATAACCTCGAGCTTCGAGCGCTTCTGGCCGTCGCGCTCCCAAGATCTGTAGCGCAGCTTGCCCTCGATCGCGACCTTCATCCCCTTGGCGAGGAAACGGCCAACGGCCTCGGCGCGGTTGCCGAACATGGTGCAGTCGACGAAGTTGGGATAGTCCTCCCACTCGCCCGTCTGCGCGTTGCGGCGGCGGTCGTTTACCGCCACGCCAAAGGACAGGACCTGCGTGCCGCCGGCGGTGGCGCGAAGCTCGGGGTCGCGGGTGAGGTTGCCGCTGATGTTCACTCGGTTGATGCTCACTGCCCGTCCTCCTTCGCGGTCATGTTGTTCTTGATAAACGCGACAAGGCGCGGCCCCTGCATGTAGCCCAGGCCGCTCACGCGGCGACCATCGGGGATGTCAAGCGCCTTGACGATCACCTTCGCCTTGACCGTGCCGATGCCCGGGAACGAGCGGACGAACTCCTCGACCTTGAGCCTCTGCGCGATGGGCGCCTCGATGGCCGCCTCGGGCGGGATGTTGCCCGCCTTGCAGGCGGCCTTGAACGCGGCGCGCTCGCGGCGCGTGTGTACGGCCTTCGCCATCGCCTCCTTGCGCTGCTCTGGTGTTCGTGTCGGCGGCAGTTTGCTCTCTCCCATGTCCTACATCCTCTCGACGTATCCGTGAATGTCGTTGTCGACCATGACGGCCCTCACGCGACGCAGCTCGTCTGCCGTGGCGCACTCGATGACCACGCGGTAGCCCCTCTGCGGTGCTGGGGCCGCATCCTCGGCCACATTCGGCTCGGGGCGCGACGGGACCACCCGCACACACCTCGGCACGCCCAAGGGCGGCTCAGGTTCCTCGACGGGCATCGGCTCGGGGTCGGGCGGCAGCGGCGCGGGCTCCGGCTCGGGCTCCGGTGCGGGCGCCGTCGCCTGCTCGTAGGTCGCCGCGAGCGCGGCGGCCTTGGCGACCTCCTCGCGATGCGCGGCGACCGCAGCCGCAACCTCACCCGAGTCCGCCGGCAGCGTCCTCGTCCACCACGCGACGGCCCACGCCTTCTCGGACTCGTCCGCGTAGTCCAGCCCGTTGACGAACCTGAACTGGTGCAGCAGCTCGCCCACGCGGCGCTCGATGACGTTCTTGGCCTTGACCTCGCCGAAGCTCGCGTTGAGCCACTTGTCGTCGGCGATGCGCTCGTATGGCACCAGCGGCCCCATCTCGCCCGCGAGGTCGTAGTAGTGGCCCTTGAGCGCGGTGAGTCGGCGTTTCCTGCACTCGCCGTCGTAGCGGTCGATTTCGGCCTTGTACTCATCGGAGAGTTTGTCGATTGGCGCCGTGATCTCGCCGATGGTCTCGTCGAACGTCTTGAGCAGGTCGCTGTACTTCTTCTTCGCGGCCTTTCGCTGCGCCTCGATGGGCTTCTTCACGTCGTTGACCGCAGCGCGGTACTTCTTCGCCGCCTTGAAGTCCTCGTCCTTCTTGATGCGCTTGACGTCCATGTAGTCCGCCAGCTTCTCGTCCACGTTCTTCTTGAGCTTCGCCAGCTTGTCCTCGAGCGTGTCGTCGATGGCGAGAGACGCCACCAGCGTGTCAAAGTCTTCCTCGAGCGGCACGGCCTCGACCGCCAAAACCTCGTCTGCCATTAGAAGCCTCCCAGCAGGTCGTCATCGGTCGCATACTCGGCGGGCGCGGGTTCATAGACGGGCGCGGGCTCCGGCTCGGGGGCGGCTGGCTCGGGTTGCGCCTTGCGGGCCGCGATCTCCTCCTCCATCCACGAGGCCGCGCGGCGCGCCTGCATGAGCGTCATGTCGTGCATGGAGCCCGACGTGCAGCCCACGGCGGCGCAGATGGCCGCCATGGCCCCGGCGCTGTCGAGCCCAGTCGCCGCCATGAACGGCTTGAACAGGTCACGCACGGGCTGCAGGTCGGCCACGGGCTCGACGCTCTCGGCCTCGACGGCCTGAGTGTCGGCGCGCATGTCGCGTTCGACCTTCTGGTCCATCTCCTCGCCCGTGTACATCCCGCCGAACTCGTCGGGGTAGGCAAGGCGCCACGCGCCAGCCTTGGCGCACTTCTCGATCATGACGCCCGGCATCTTCGCCCAGTTGCTCTTGCCGGTGCTGTAGTCGGTGAGCGCCAGCTCCACGTAGGCCGGCTCCTTGCCGTCCTTGAACTGCACCTCGGCCCAGCCGCCGAGCAGCTGCTCGCCCACCTGCTTGTAGACGGCGCTGCCGCGCTTCTTGACGATCTGCCCCTCGCGAATCACCACGACGCCGCTCTTGATGCCGCCGTAGCTCTCCTGGCGGTTGGCGCGGCGGTTGAAGACCTGATAGCTAGTGATGATGCTCGCCGGGGCGTCCCTGTACTTCACCAGGTAGACCTCCTTGGTGAAGGGGTTCAGGTGCTGGCGGTTGCACAGCTCGATACACAGCGCCAGTTCGCTTTCGGTCGCGTTCGGGCACAGGCGCTCGCGGATGTCCTGCGAGGTGAACTTGACGGGCATGCCCGCATCGTCCTTGAACTCGATAATCTCGTTATTCATTGAAGGTCACCTCTCCTTCATTGACCTCGACCTTCTCGATGTTCACGCCTGCCAGCTCGGCGAACACGCCGCGCGGCCCGTCCAGCTTGTAGATGCGCTCCATGCGGCCAGCGCTGTCGACAATGCGGTCGTAGATCTCGAGGTCCTGTGCATCGGCTCCCAACAGCTTCGGACTGAACAGAAGCCCGTAGGCGATGCCGCGCAGGCACGCGGGCTTAAGGCCCCTTTTCCCTATCTCAGCGCCCTTCTCGTCTGCGACGAGGATTAAGTTCGTGGCAAACTCGTCAAGCACCTCGAACGCATCGCCATCGACTTGGGCTTTTATGTGCATGTACTCCATTGCTTAATCTCCGTTTCTACTTTTTCTCTTCAGCTGGGTCTGCCCAGCCGCGATATACCTGTATGTCCATGTGCGGTTCGATTCCGCGCCGACGGGGCCACTTGACCACGTGGACCTCGGCCACCTGGTTGTCGTCGCCCCAGACCACCCCGTTCATCCCGTCCATCACCAGCTTTGCGATGTTGTCCGCGTCCGGCTTGAACGTGTTCGGCTCCGACACGGTACGTTTCGGCCTCGATTTGGGCAGCGAATCGTACACGTCGATGCGCACTGCGACGGGCACCCTGAACGGGAACAGCAGCCCCTTGAGCTCCGGGTACGCCTCCCGCATGGCCCCGAGCGCCGCGTCGCGGATGGCGGCCTCGTTGCGGATGGTCTCGTTTGGCGTGTACATCCGGGCGTGCCTGCGGTCGAGCCTGTGGCGCTGCTTGCCCGCCACGAACGGGACGGTGAACGCGAATCGCCTGCCGATCACAGTACCGACCCCATCCCGAGCGCCACGCGGATGCCATCCGCCGCGAGCAGCATCGCCCGCAGGACGTAGGGCATGAGCGCGTACACTGCGAACAGGAGCGCGATGTACGCAGCGCACCTAAGCAGCCTCGATGCCATGCGTTCCCTCCTCGATCCACTGCTCCACCCATTCCGGGCGCACCATGCGCCCCACCTTGCGCCCCTCGGGCAGCTGCGAGCGCAGGCGGCCCGCCTTGCACTCGCAGCGCAGCGTGTCGTATGGCACCCCCGTCACCCTCGACGCCTCGCGCAGCGTGTACATCAGCTTGTGTCTGATGCCAAGCTCGTCGGCCATCTGCTGGAACGTTTTGGCTCTGCTAGAATCCATGAGTGACCTCCTTTCAGGTCTGGAGCCGTCCCCGCTTTCCACACCGGGCGGCTCTTTTTTTGTCGCTTGCTTTCGGGGCCTCGCCCCCGGCACGGCACCGGTAGGGAACGTCCCCGCGGATGGTTATTGGAGAGCCGCGGGGCAACGGTGCCGCCCCGGGAGCGGGGCCCGCGGGTTGCCTGAGCGGCAATACCCGCGTGTCCGCGTGACACACGCGGTAGGCTTCGGGCCATGATTTTGAGAGAGCCGACATACCGACCGAGGCACGCGAAGCGGCGTCCCGGCATCGCCCGGGCGTTCAACCGCCTGTGCGACAACGAGGCCGCAAGGGCGCTCGCCAACCTAATCGACTGGCTCGACCGCATCGGCTTCGCCCTCGGCCTTCTCGCGCTGCTCCTGAAGCTCTTCCTCTAGAGCCGTGATCCTCAGCGCTATGGCGACGTTGCACGCCCACAGGAGCGCAATCGACAGGTCGGTCCAGTCGCAACGAACTGCGGCGACGACCGCCGAGGCGAGGAACGCGACGAGCCATGCGAGCTGGACCGCCGGGATAAGGCGCCGTCTCATTGACTTCACCATCACTGCTCGCCGCCCTTGAGGTGGAAGCGCGTCCACTCGCCAGCGGCGATGCCGACCATCACCGGCTGGATGTCAGGGTCGATGGCGTCGATGCTGTTCATCACCACCGTGCGCTCGACGAAGCACATGGTCGCCTCGTCGCCGCGCATCAGGTCGCCGAGGCGACCGCGGGCGTCGAGGAACGACTCGAAGGCCTCGCGGTGCCAGCCGCCCCCGTCGTCGCACCAGCTGACGATGGCCTCGATGCCCGAGAAGCCGCGCGGGACCTCGATCTCGAAGGACTTCCCGCGGCCGTGCCGGATGTTCTCCCTCTTGGTGTTCATGTCGCCCTCCCCTACAGATCGAAGTCGGAAAAGTCGCGGGCCTCGGCGGGCTCGGCCTCGACCGTGATGGCCTCGGGGATGTTCCAGCCGCCCAGCTCGATGTCGATGTAGTTCTCGTTCATGTCTTCCTCCGTTTCGCTTGCACCCTAATTTATTTAGGGTCGATACCCAAAAAAATATTGCCGTCAATGCCGAAGTGCTTGCCTAGCTTGTCCGCCATTGTGGGCGTTAGCTTGTCTGCCTGCGCATCCTCGATGGCTGTGAGCGTTGGCTCGGTAATTCCCAGAGCTGCGGCGATTTCCTTTTTCTGGAATCGCTTGGCCCCAGCTTCTCGAAACTCCTTAAGGTTCTGCATCCGTTCCTCCTTTCGTTGACCTAATCATAATCTAATTTGTGTCAAACCACAATTACTTTTTGCTTTTAACCAAAATTATTTTTGCTTAGGATGAAAGTAACCCGGTTAGGAGGCACTATGGAATTTGGTGATAAGCTCCGGTCGCTACGCACAAAAGCAGGATTGACCCAGCTAGACATTGCCGAAAAGCTCGACGTGTCGGCAGCGGCCATCGGAGCATGGGAAAACGGGCGGGCGAAACCTCGCCTAACCAAGTTAGGGCAACTTGCCGAACTGCTCGGAACGAGCGCAGCCGACCTCATGGGAGAGGACGCCGCCGAGGCCGCCATCAGCGGCACCTCGCGCATGGTCCCCCTGCTGGGCTTCGCCCACATGGGCGAGCCGTGCGACGAGGGCAACCTCGCCGACGAGGTCGAGGTCCCCGCCTCCATCGCCGACGCTCACCCGCGCGGCTTCATGGTCCACGCCCAGGGCGGCTGCATGGACAACCGCTTCCCGCACGACGCCCTGCTGCTGGTCGACCCCGACATGGAGCCGGTCAACGGCCAGCCGGTGCTCGCCGAGACGTCCGACTACGGCGCCGTGGTGCGCAACTACACCCGGGGCTGCTCGACCGTGATGCTCACGGCGGACAGCCACAGCGGCGAGTACGACGACATCCTCGCCGGGCCGGGCGACGAGCCCGTGGTCTGCAAGGGCCGAGTCGTCTGGTACATGGGCGAGCGGGACGAGAGGGAGTAGGCGATCTCAATGGGCTTTCTCAAGGACTGCGCCGATGCCTTCAAGGAGGGCTGGCGCGAGGCGGGCGCGAACATGCGCCGCGAGCAGGAGGAGGACAGGGCGCTGCGCTCCCTCGACGAGTCAGCACGCGAAGAGATGCGCAACGTCAACGACCCCTGCTACATCAACCTCCGCAACCGCGGCGTCAACGTCGCCGCCCTCACTGAGGCCCGCTGCATGTCGGATGCCCTACAGCTCATAAAGGGCCCGTGCCGCGCGGCTCTGCCCGCAAGCGCCAAGCCGTCCTTCAGGCTCATGGGCTGGCAGCCCCTCACGAGCCGGGGGAAGGTTCCCAAGAAGGTCTTGGAGTTCCGCCTCAACTACGAGTACCCCACCAAGCGCTATGTCGGAGCGAGGCTCGGCTACACCGCCGACGCCGTTCTCTACACCGCGAACGTGAGGGTCGGCAAAGGCGACAGCTACACGGATTACTACTTCAGGATGGTGGACGGCAACTTCACGCTCAAATCGACCGTCGATGGCGAGATTCCATGCGTCTACATCTAGGGAGGTGATTGAGCGCGAGATGGGGAGAATCGGGCCATGAAAAAGCCCCGGGTTTCGGCCCCGAGGTAAGCCACGCCCCGAACTATAAGTAAGAGGCTAACTCTAAAAGCAGGAGGCGCTGTCTGGACGCCTCCAGAGGACTCCTTCACACACACGGTGGATGAGCTAATCAGTTTGTCGCCCCATCGCGGCGAAATGTAAACCGAACACGTTGTGGAGAGAACCGAGCGAAACGAAGAATAGGGCCCGCTATCTGAACGGATCTGATTATAGGAGCGCCGATTTCAAAGGCGTCGAATTCGATGCCTTTAGTAGACCCCGAGCAGCACGCAGGTCACGACGTGGCCGATAAGAAAGCCGACAAGGGCGTCAAGCAGGTATCTGTAGAGAGGAGTGTCGTGCTTCATATCGAAAACCCTTTCAAGAAGGGGCCGGACTTCTCGAGCTATTCCGACCCGTACGGCTTCGCCCCGTTGCCGCCCGGCCTCGAGGTGACACTGGCGAAGATGGTCGACGACGACGGCTTCGACAGCGAAGACGATGCCGCCGAACTCGAGAGACTTGGCTATGTCAGCGACCTGACCTTTTACTTCCGGCAATACGCTAGATGGGAGATAACTCCCAAGGGGAAGTCCTACGCATCCGACAAGGCCGAATACCTCAAGAGGCGTGAAGCGTGGGCGAGGCAACAGCGACAGCATGAACGCGATCAGTTCGTCAGGGAAATACTCATAGCCGTGATAAGCGCGACCATCGGCTCAATCGTCACGCAGCTCATCGCAGGGAGGTGATGCCCATGAAAGCAAAAAATCTCGGGACCGCAGGCTGATGCCGCGGCCCCGAGACTAAGGAGACGGCCCCTGCACTTTGGAACGTGAGACGGGGCCGGAGTCAGAACCGGGCGAAACGGAGAATAAGCCCGCGATCTGAACGGATCTGATTATATGACAAAGAAGCAGCGCCGCCGCGTCTGGGGCTCCGTGACCGAGATGAGGCGCGGCAAGAAGTACGTCCTGCGCTGGATGCAGAACACGCCGCAGGGCCGCAGGCGCAAGACCAAGACCGTGTACGGCACCTACCGCGAGGCGTGCGCGGAACTCGACCGCATCCACGTCGAGCACGCCGACGACGCCCCTGTGCCCACCATAGCCAAGGCCTACGAGACGTGGCTCGTCCCCAAGATGGCCGCACAGGTCGAGGCGGGGACCCTCGCCCCCAACACCCGCGACCTCGTGCTGCGCTCGTGGAAGAACTACGTCGGACCCCGCTGGGACGCAATGCCCGTGGACCAGCTGCGCGCCGTCGAGCTGCAGGACTGGCTGCTGACACTTCCCGCCGCCACCGCCGATACCGCCCTGCTCACCCTGCGCAAGGTCTACGCCTGCGTCTCGACCTTCATCCGCCTGCCGCTCGACCCGTTCGCTGCCAGCGTCAGGTACACCATGCCCACCCGCAAGACCCGCGAGCGCTCAAAGCGCGTCTACACCCTCGACGAGGCCTTGGGCGTCCTCGACGCACTGCGCGGCAACCCCCTGGAGCCCGCGTTCATCCTCGCATGCTTCGGCTCCTGCCGCTCAGGCGAGTCGCTGGGCGTGCGCACCGAGGAGGTGCTGCGCTGGGAGCGTAGCGGCACCGTCCTCGCCTCGGCCGACATCTGCCGCCAGATGCAGCAGTCCGGCACCGAGCCGGTGGGCGCCCTCAAGACCGCCAAGTCCGCCCGCACCGTCGTGATCTTGCCGCAGGCCGCCGACCGCCTCGTCGAGATAGCGGCATCGCGCGCCGCCGAGGGCCGCGAGTGGATGTGCGACCGGGGCGACGGGCTGCCCATGAACCGGAGCATTTGCAACGACCGCTGGCGGAAACTCTGCGCCGCCCGCGGCATCGAGCACATCCCGTGGTCGAACCTCCGCAACTCCTGGCGTACGATAGCGGAGGTCGAGCTTCGCCTGCCGTGGGACCTCATTGAGATGCTGATGGGCCACGCCCTCCCCGGCGTGTCGGGACGGCACTACATCCGCCCCACCGCCGAGCAGGTCGTCCGCGCCGCCTTCGACGCGCTTGGGATAAGTTAGGAGATTCCCCCGCAAAGCCGCAGGTAGATGGCACGCCATTAGTTGTGGCAGTATTAAGATTCGCAGCCCAAACCACCGCAAAGGGGACAGACACCTTTGCGGTGGTTTGGGGTCGCGCTACTCACCGAGCATCTCTTGGAGCTTGGCTGCCACGGCGTGACCCAGGCTCTCGTGGCTTTCGGGCATCATATGCAGATAGTCGATATCGCCCGGCTCGGCAAAGTCGGCGGCATTCAAAAAGTCGCAGCCAAACTGCTCAGCCACATGTGCGTAGTACTCACCAAAATGCTCCGAGGCCTCGACGGAACGCTCGTCAAAATCGGTCATATATACATCGGCGATTTGCGGCTTGATCTTGATAGGTGCCATCAGCAGAATACGCGGGCAGGGTGCGGCATTGGTCCAGGGAAATGCACGCACCGCGCGAATCAGCGCCATAGTGCCACGGGCAATATCGGAGGCCGTCACACCAAAGACCGTCTTGCAATCGTTAGTTCCCAGCATAATAACGATCGCATCCAGCGGCTTATGGGCCTCGAGCAGCATCGGCAGCGCGCGGATGCCGTTAAGATTGGTGTCCAGATGGCACATGTCGTCGCGTACCGTCGTGCGGCCGTTGAGGCCTTCTTCAATTACATGCCAGCCCTCGCCTAAGTCACGTTGGGCCACGCCGCACCAGCGTACATCCCGCGCATAGCGCACCGCGGTGCCGTCGCGCATGCCCGCCGGATCGTAACCATAGGTGTTGCTGTCGCCAAAGCATAGAATGTTTTTCATCGTAAGCCCCTCGCTCAGTAAAAAGCCGACGGAAGCAGCCTCTCCCGTCGGCTCGACCTATCTGTCAGCACGTACCGATTACAGGTACTTGCGCCAATCGTCCTCGTCCTCATCATCCTCGGTAGCAGCCTGGGCCTGCTCGGCGGCGCGAGCTGCCGCAGCGCGAGCGGCAACCTGGGCATAGGACTCCTCGTTGCGCTCGGGGAAGTTAGCCAGCACGTGCTCGAACTTGGCAAAATCCTCATCCCAGCGCGTAGAAGGCACGGCAAAGAAGACTTGCTTGACCTTAAAGTCGCCCGACGCGAGCTCCTTGCGGAAGAGCTCGGCCACGGTCTCTGCGTCAAAGCCGTTGTTGTCGCAGCCCCAAGCGCCCAGCACGAGCTTCTCGCGACCTAGCTCGTCGCAGATGGCAAGCACAAAGCGGATGCGGTCGCGCAGGGCATCCAGCAGAGCATCGTCGCTCACGCGATACTCCTGGCGGGCGCGCTTAACGTTGGGCGCGGCGGCCACGATCACGTCGGCGTATGCATGCACGTGGTTGCGGTCGAAGCGCACCGCAGGCACCACCAGCGCACGGTTTCGGTAAAGCTCGCAGTTGATGTTGCGGCGACGGTTCTCACCGTACCATTTGCGCTGCTTATCGAGAACGTTGTACAGATACGAATCGGCGCACAGCGTGGCCTCCTGGCCCAGATAACCCTGAATATAGCCACCGCCCGGGTTGGTAAACGAGGCAAAGGCGAGCACGGCCATGTCGCAGAACTGCGCATAGCCACGACCGTTGTCCAGGATGGCCTGCGTGGCGGAGGCATCGAGCACGGTGACCTCGGGCAGAACCGGAGCGGGCTCCTCAGCAGGCGCGGACTCAGCTTCAGCGATTTCCTCGGCAGGCTCCTCGACGGGCTCAGGCGCTGCCTCGGTCTCGGGCGCCGCCTCGGTCTCGGCAGCCTCCGCGCCCTCGACGTCCTCGGCAACCTGTTCTTCGGTGGCCACAGCACTCTGAACCTTGGCCTTCATCGCCGCGACAAAGCCGGCAGGCATACCGTCAAACTCGCGAACACCGGCAAGCGAACGCTCGATATCCTTGGCGCACGCTTCGGACACAGTTGCCACGTGACGCTCGGCGGCCTTGGCACGGGCCTCGCGCTTGGGATTGGGCTGACCCGCGCGATTAGACCTGCGGTTACGGTTCCTGTTGTCGACGTCTGCCATAAGTGGTCACCTTTCCTGTCGCTGCCGCTATCGGCTTTTTCCATCCATGATACCCCGCCGCGTACAAAAAAGACGGCCCCGAAGGACCGCCTTTCGCATCGATTTACACGCACGGCAAGCACCGCCGCAATTCGCCACTAGTCGCGACGGCCAAGGATGTTCAGGATGCGCAGGAACACGTTGATAATGTCCACGAACAGATTGGACGCCATGAGCACGGCGTTGGGCAGCGTAGGCGGCACTGTCGTGGCAACATAGGTGTCGTAGCCAATAAAGCCGGCGAACACCACGATCACGATCAGGTCGGTGATGGTCTGCGAGACGCCCATGAACATCAGCACGATCTCAACCAGAATAGTGGCGAGCAGAATGCCAAAACCGATGCCATATACGCGCTGGAAGAACTTGGGGAAGGTCACGCCCAACGCGCCAAAGACAAAGGTGATGGCGGCCGTGGCGATAAAGGCAGTGTTGATGGTGGGCAGGTCGTAGTTGGCAAGGCCAAACGACGCGGTCAGGCCAAAGGTACTCGCAAAGATTACATAGCCCACAAGGGACAGGCCCACGGACTGCTTGCTGGCGGCGGCCGACATCATGACCATGCCGACGATGGTCAAAATAAACGAGCCAAAGACCAGCGGCAAGGCGGCGCCGCTCATCATCATGCGCGCAAACGACATGGTGCTCGTAAAGTAGGCGCCGGCGCCCATGGCGCAAAAGCCCAAGAAGATCAGGGCAGACATGGCGAGATTGTACGCGCGCGGCGACATCTCCTTGGCGCGGCTTGCGCCGCTCTCGACGGGGCCGTTCTGATAGCCCTGGATATCGTTCATAGGTTCGTCCTTTCAAAAAGCGCCACAAATAACGGCGCAGTAGCTGACAAGATTCCTGCCATTGTACCCGAACGCCGTGCGTCCTTACCTACGGCGCTCGCCCTCAAGCGTACGATCAAACGCCCAGACCCACCAACGCATCACGTGGGCCTGCGAGCCGTCCGGCCGTCCGCACGCCTGGTCCTCCAGATACAACTCGGTCGTATGCCCGCCAAAACGCACCTTATAGGTCGCCGTACGGATGCCGTGAACCGTCAGGCCAAACCCGGTGGTCGAGATAATTTCGTCGATTGTAAAACAACGGCCGTCGACCCAGCAGACGGTAACCGGCACGACTTGTCCGCCCGCAAGGATGCGGGCCACGACGTCCACATACTGCTTGTGCACGCGCCGAGTTTTGCCATCTGTCTGTCGATATTCCATGCCCCCATTATCGAACGCATGTTTGTATATTGTAAAGCGAACAGACTGTGGTTTTGGAGTGTCGGAGCGAACGCGCGTGTCCGCATGGCGTGATAGCAAAAAGAACACCCACGGTCAACAGGGCTAATATTCAATTTTAGTGCCAAAAAATTACTTCTCCCATCAGAACTCGGCAAAGAAACCCGCAGGAGGTGATACGATTTATCATGTTTTTGTAACGTGTCTGCAAACTTCGAGAAAGCCCATATATGGACGTAACGTTCTCAACCTTCCTCGGCCAAATCGTGTCGAACCCAGTCCTTGCCGTCACCGTGATCCTCGCGTTGGGCGCCATCTTCGTCAATGGATGGACCGACGCGCCCAACGCCATCGCGACCTGCGTCACTACGCGTTGCATGCCCGCCCGCGCCGCCATTCTCATGAGCGCCGCATTCAACTTCCTCGGCGTGCTCATCATGACGCACTTTAATGCGAGCGTCGCCAACACCATCTCACATATCGTCGACTTTGGCGGAAACAGCACCATGGCGCTCGCCTGCCTGTGCGCGGCCCTGTTCTCCATCGTCGTCTACGGCGCCACAGCGTCGCGTTTTGGCATCCCCACCTCGCAAAGCCACAGCCTTATCGCCGGCCTGACCGGTGCCGCTATCGCCCTCGGCGGCGCGAGCAGCGTCAACGTCCACGAGTGGATGAAGGTCATCTACGGCTTGGCGCTCTCCATCGGCCTGGGCTTTGTCATGGGCTGGGTCCTGTGCAAACTCGTCTCGATTCTTTTCGCCGCCGCCAACAGGCGACGTGCCAATGTCTTCTTTAAATACGCTCAGATCGCGAGCGCTGCGGCCATGAGCTTTATGCACGGCGCGCAGGATGGACAGAAGTTCATCGGCGTGCTCTTTTTAGGCGTTGCCTTCGCAAACGGCCAGACCAGCGTCGGCGATGCCGGCATCCCCATCTGGATTATGCTGCTGTGCTCGGCCACCATGGGTATCGGCACCAGCGTCGGCGGCGAGCGCATCATAAAGTCCGTCGGCCAGAGCATGGTTAAGCTCGAGAAGTATCAGGGCTTCTCCGCCGACCTCGCGGGCGCCGCGAACCTGCTGCTTGCCACCCTTACCGGCATCCCCGTGTCCTCCACACACATCAAGACCTGCGCCATCATGGGCGTCGGTGCCGTCAAGCGCCTCTCGGCCATCAACTTCGGCGTCGTTAAGGACATGATGTTCACCTGGTTCTTCACCTTCCCCGCCTGCGGACTCATCAGCTTTGTCATGGCCAAGCTGTTCATGATGTTCCTCTAATCAAACCGAACGTCCATCCGGACCGCAACACTTCGCCCACCCGTCTTCGCCTCGAAAGGACCCACCCATGGCAAAGAAACCCGATTCGTTCTACTTTGACAACTACGTCGCTTGCGCCGACCTCGCCGTCCAGGCCGCAGAGCTGCTCACCAAGATTTTTGAGAACTTCGATCCCGCGCAGATTCACGACATGCTCAATAAGATGCATGCGATTGAGCATGCGGCAGACAAGAAGCACCACGAGCTCGAAGACGCCCTGCTCACCGCCTTTATCACCCCGCTCGAGCGCGAGGATCTGGATCTGATGAGCTGCGCGCTCGACACCGTGCTCGACCGTATTGAGGGCGTCGTGCAGCGCGTCTACTTCACCAACATTCAGAGCATCCATCCCGACGCCATCGTCATCGCCCACAAGGTGACTGACGCCTGCCGCGCCATGAAAGACCTGATGGTCGAGCTTCCCAACTACCGCAAGTCCAAAACGCTGCGCGAGCTGGTCATCCAGATCAACACCATCGAGTCCGAGGCCGACGAGCTCTACATCAACGCCATGCGCAACCTGCACGTTAACGGCAAGGATCCGCTCGAGGTCATCGCTTGGCGTGACGTCTACGCCTTCCTGGAGTACTGCGCCGACTGCTGCGAGAATGTGGCCGATGTTGTGGATTCGATTGTCATGAAGAACAGTTAATTGGGGGTACGTGTCCCGGCGGCGAAGGGCCGGCCACGGTTTGCTTTCTCACTCCGGCTGCTTTGCAGAGTCGTTCGAAAGTAAACCGTGGCCGGCCCTTCGTCTTACGTACCACCATTGGGAACTTTGGCTGATACTTTGAAAGCGATGGGGCTTTTGTTGGCAGGGCCTTTGAGCCCGATGGGGAACTTTGGGACCGCCTTAAACGTTTGGCTGGATGGGGCTTTGGGTACCCTTTGTTTTACTTTGGGTTGATACACTGAATTTGGAGGGCTTGGTTGTGAGTTATTTGGATCTGGCTCGGTCTCGGTATTCTTGTCGCGAGTTTGAGAATCGTTCTGTTGAGCAAGCTGTGGTGGATGCCATTGTTGAGGCTGGGCGGATTGCTCCTTCTGCTTGCAACAATCATCCTTCTCGTGTGATGGTGTTGGATACGCCTGAGCTTCTGGAGAAGGCAGCTGCTTGTCAGCCTCGGTTTGCTCGTGATGGGTCTATCTTTGGGGCTCCGCTTGTCTTCCTTATTTGCAGCGTTACCGATGATGCTTGGGTGCGCCCGTATGATCAGATGAATTCCAGTGAAATCGATACGTCCATCGTGTGTGATCAGATGATGATGGAGGCCACCGAGCAGGGCCTAGGAACGTGTTGGGTATGCCATTTTAAGCCCGAGGTGGCACAGGAGCAGTTCAGCCTGCCCGAGGGCGTCTATCCCTATCACATGCTCGTCTGCGGATATCCTGCCGACCACATCGCCGATTCCGAGCATCGCGAGGCCCGTACCATTCCCCTCTCCGACTTCCTCCTCAAGTAGATTTTGGGACATGCCCTAAAACCTATCCTTGACCGCTCACCGGTTCGCCGAGTTCTGCGCCACTATGTGCAGGGCTCGGTTTTTTATGTTGCGCGCCCCGGTACAGTCATAAAAAAGGACCCGCAAGCTGCGGGTCCTTTCTAGGCACTAAATTGTAGGCCGAATGTTAGTCCAGGTCGTCGGCAGCGAAGTTGTCGATCGGGGCGAAGGGATCGGCCACAGGGACAACCGGGTCAGCGACGGGCAGCGGCTCGGCGGGAACAGTCACCGCAGGAGAAGCGGCAGAACCGACCGGCGTGGAGGCCATGAGGTCGGCCGGGAAGGAGTTCTGGGCATCGTCCATGAAGTGCTGGATGAGCTTGAGATACTCGGCCTTGAACTCCTCACGAGAAGCCTTGAGACGATCGATCTCCTCGAGCTCAGCCTGCTTTTCGGTCAGAGCCTGGCGGATAACCTCGCGGGCCTTGGCGTCAGCCTCGTTGCGAATACGCTCAGCGTTCTCATTGGCATCGTTGACGATGGTCTCAGCGGTCTGCTGGGCAGCGATCAGGGCAGCGGAAATCTGGCGCTCCTGAGCGGAGAAGTCAGGGGCGGGAGCAGCCACGGGGGCGGCAGGAACGGCCTGGGCGGGGGCATCCTGAGCCTGGGCAAGCTGAGCCTGCGCATCGGCAAGCTGCTGCTCGGTAGCAGTCAGACGACCCTTAAGGTCGACGATCTTAGCGAGCATAGCGTCAACCTCAGAGGACAGCGTCTCCAAGAAGACGTCGACCTCGGCAGGATCGTAGCCACGCTTGGCCTCAGAGAAAGTCTGAGCCTGGATGTCTGCAGGGGTAATAGCCATAACAAGTCTCCTTTTTCATCGCCTCGGCGCTACACGCCCGACGTAAGTTACTAAGTCAGTTCTACACGAGTATACCTATAAGAAGCTGCAGAACCAGCCTCTGCACCAACTGCAACGCAATAATCGCAACGACCGGCGAAAAATCGATACCGCCCATCGGCGGGATGAAACGACGGAACAGGTTGAGCCACGGACCGCACACGCTATCAAGCACCGCGGCAATATCCTGAAGCAAACCACCCTGCTTCATGGGAATCCACGTCATAAAGCAGTAGACGACAATGAGCGTGGAATAGAAATTGAACAGCGTGTTGACCAGCTGGACGATAGTGTAGATGTTGATGGGAATCTCCTCGTCTTGTCTTTACTTAAGGTAGCCGTCGGCACGAAGCTTCTTGAGATCGGAATCTTTGACCTCGCAGCCGGCGGGCAGCACCATGAACACGCGGTCGCCCACCTCCTTGACCGTGGCACCCAGACCGCAGGCAAAGCCGTAAGAGAAGTCCAAGACGCGCTTGGCAACTTCGGTGCGTACGCCCACAAAAATCAGTGCGACAGGCTGCTTGGTGCGAACGCGGCGCACCACGGTCTCCACGTCGTCATAGCTCTCGGGGCGCAAAACATAGGCCGGCAGCTGCGGCGTGGCGTTGATGATATTGCTCGCATAGGCCGAGGCATCGCTCGGTGCAGGCGCGGGTGCAGCGGCGGCACGGGCGCGGGTGTTCTCGGCGTAGCTCGACGGCGTGTCATAGGCACCAGGACGATAACCGCTCGCAACACTGTCCTGCGAGCGCGAAGGCGGGTTATACGTCGTGGCATGGCGGGAGTCATCGCCGACCAGCTGACCGGAGCGCGTATACACGGCAACCGACTCAGCTTCACCACGGCGCGTCTGACCCAGCAGGCCGTTGCTCGGCTCGTCTTGGGTGTAGAAGCCCTCGCCCGAAGCACCGCTGTAGCCGTTGCCCTGATAGCCATCGTCATAGCCGTCATCGTAGCCGTAGTCGTCGTCCTGGCCATAACCCTGGTCGTAACCCTGCTGGCCGCCCAGGTGCATCTTATTTTTAATCTCGTCAAGGAAGCCCATGGTTGTGTCCTCTCGCGGTTTAGTGCAGGCGCCCCGATAATCAGTGCGCACTTCAGAGCCTTATTTTACTGCAAACTCCGGGCTAAATACTACCCTGCCCAGGCGAACGAGCGTAGAGCCCTCCTCAAGGGCAGGCTCAAAGTCCTCGCTCATACCGCAGGAAAGCTCGGGCAGGTTCAAATCGGGATGCGCCGCCTCCAGCTCATCCCTCAGCTCACGAAGCCCCGCAAAGGTGCGGCGTGCCACATCCTTATTCCCCCGGGGCGCCATAGTCATAAGCCCCTGTACGCAAATTCCCTCAAGTTCCGCAAGCTCACCCGCGGCAGCGCGAATCTCATCGGGCGAAAAGCCTCCCTTCGACTCCTCACCACTCACATTGACCTCAATGAGCACACGCTGGGGGCCGGCGAGCTCGCCTGCCTCAATCTTGCGAACAGCACGGCTCGAGATCGCCTGCGCCAGATGCAGCGAACCCACCGAGTGAATCAGCTCGGCTGAGCCCAGCACCGCATTGATCTTATTGGTCTGCAGGTTGCCGATCATATCGAAGCGCACCTCGGGCAGCTCCGGATGCTCCGCCAGACCCGTGAGCTTGCGAACCAGCTCCTGCGGGCGATTCTCAGCAAAATGGCGATACCCCGCCTGGATGGCGGCAACGGTCTCATCGACACCAACGGTCTTGGACACGGCAATGAGGCGCGCGGCGTCGTGGGGACGGCCTGCGCGATCGAGCGCCGCATAAAAACGTTCCAGAATCTGCTCGCGGCGAGCGCGCATCAAGTCCAAATAGTTATCCATTGCCAATCGCCTCCGCTGACAGCCAAACAAGTAGTCCCATGCTATCGCAAGAGCGCGGCCCCGCATGTGCAAGGCCGCGCTCACTTAGGTATTTACAATCTTTCGACGAACGGAATTACTTACTCCTCGTCGTCCTCGCCATCGTCCTCGTCCTCAAGATGATCGAGCAGGTAGCGAAGACCCTCGCTGACCTCGTTAGTGGGCACCTTGGCAACGTAGCGAGCGTCGACGGCGGGCCTCATGATAACACCCTCGCCCGAAGGCACGCGCATGCTCTCGAGCTCATCCTCATCAGTGCAGGCGATATCACCGGCAGTCATACGCTGTCCGGTCAACAGGAAGGTCAGACGGCAGGCGGCATCGATGGAAATCGAGGCGATGCGATCGAGATAGCGCGATACCATGATGGCGCGGCGCAGGTCGTCATAGTTGCTGTCGTCGTCCATAAAATCGCCCGTGTCCATGCGGTTAAAGGTGCGGAAGAACTTCTCGTAGGCGGCGTGCACTGGCTCGTCCTCGACGGCCAAGTTGCAGATGATGGACATGTCGTTGGTGACGAGCGCAGAAAGCGAAGAGCCCAGCACCTGGTAGACGGCCTCAGCCTCGGCCTCGACCGTGCCGACAAGCTCCTTGGGCAGCGAGATGTCGGCCTTGATCATATGACGCGTGGCGCGGCAAATCTGGCGAACCTTATCGGTCATGCGCTGCAGGTTAAAGTCGACGTAGATGATCGTCTGCAGCAAGCGGAAGTCGGAGGCGACCGGTGACTGCGTGGCAATCAGGTTGTAGCAGACGGCCTCCAGGTTGGCGCAGCGTGCGTCAATCGAAAGCGTGCGCTTCTTGGTCTTGGTGGCGAGCTTGCGGTCGTCGGTCACATAGGCCTTCACGGCATCGTGGAGGGCCAGATCGACGGCCTCGTAGATGCTCAGCATCTCGTGACGGGCCTCGATGAGCTGACGGGAAAACAGTTTGCGCATGGTTCACTCCAATCAGTTGGGTGCGGTCATGCCGCCCGCACAGTGAATACGCACCGGACCAGATCCGATCGGCTTGGGACTAGTCGCACCGATCAGCCAAAGCGGCCGGTGATATAGTCTTCCGTCCGCGAGTCCACCGGGCTGGTGAAGATCGCGTCGGTTTGACCATACTCGATGAGCGTAGCGGGCTCGCCGGCAACTTCCTGCAAGAAGAATGCAGTGTAGTCGCTAATGCGAGCTGCCTGCTGCATTGAATGCGTGACGATGATGATCGTCATCTCGGGCGCCAGCTCGGCCATCAGATCCTCAACCTTAGAGACGGACGTGGGGTCGATGGCGGAGCATGGCTCGTCCATCAGAAGGACATCGGGCTGCACCGCAAGCACGCGCGCGATGCACAGACGCTGCTGCTGACCGCCCGAGAGCGCCAAACCATCCTTGTTGAGCTGATTGGATACCTCTTTCCAGAGGTTGGCGCGTTTGAGCGATTCTTCCACGATGTCATCGAGGTCGCTTTTGCTAGTCACGCCCTGCAGACGAGGGCCAAAGGCGACATTCTCGTAGATGGATTTGGGAAACGGGTTGGGCTGCTGAAAGATCATGCCCACACGACGACGGAGGTCGACCGGGTCGACACCCTCGGCATAGATATCATTGCCGTCGAGCGTCATGGTGCCCGCGACGCGCGTACCCTCGATCAGATCATTCATGCGGTTGATGCAGCGCAAAAACGTCGACTTGCCGCAGCCCGAAGGGCCAATGAAGGAGGTGATGGCGTTTTTGGCGATGTTGAGGTCAAGCCCCGTCAGCGCATGAAAGTCACCGTACCAGAAGTTGAAATCCTTGGCCGTAATGGCCGCTTGCTCCAGCGTGGGAGCGGACTGATAAACGGACATGGGACTCCTTAACTAGCGACGCTTGCGCGACAGGAAGCGCGCAAACAGGTTGAAGGCCAGAATGATCACCATCAGCAAGAGCGCGGTGCCATAGGCTGCGTTCATGTTGATGCCGTCGTTGGCAAGCAGGTACAGGTGAACCGTCATGGGGCGGCCGGAATCGAGCGGCGAAATAGGTAGATTGATGGCCTGGCCCATGGTGTAGAGCACCACCGCGGTCTCGCCAATGGCACGGCCGATGGCGAGGACGATACCCGTGGCAATACGGCCAAAGGCAGAAGGAAGCACGATCTTGGAGACGACCTGCCACTTGGTGGCGCCCAGGCCGTACGCACCCCACCGGATATAGCGCGGAACGGCGCGAATGGCCTCTTCGGTGGTGCGCATGACGATGGGAAGCATCAAGAGCGCGAGTGCCAGGGCGGCCGAGACCATCGAAAGGCCCAGACCCATAGCCTCGACAAACAAGGCGTAGCCAAACAGGCCCATAACGATGGAGGGCACCGAGGCCAAAGCGTCAGCAGCGTAGCGAATGAGCTCGACGACCTTGCCCTGCTTGGCGTACTCGGCCAGATAGACGGCTGCCAGCACAGCGATCGGCGTGCAGATAAGCATGGCGAGTGCCGTCACATAGACGGTCGAGACGATTGTGGGCCAAATTCCGCCCTCGGCGTTGACGCCCTGGGGCCAACCGAAGATAAAGTCGAGCGAGATATGCGGCAGGCCGTTAATGACCACGTAGGCGATGATAGCGACCAGCACCAGCGTGGTGATGTATGCCGCGGCACGGAACACGCCAAGCATGATCTTGTTGGACAGGTCCTTGTTGATGCGGCCCTTCTTGCCGTGGAAAAGGGCACGCTTGATGCGCTCGCGCGACGAGGTCGTATCGACCGTCGTGTCAACGGAATCGGACATAGCCTACCCCCTCTTCTTCTTGGAAATCAGACGGACGATGCCCACCAGCGTGGCGGAGATGATAAACAGGACCACGCCCATGCCGAACAGCGCCGAGCGGTGCAGACCCGAGGAATAGCTCATGTCGAGTGCGATCTGGCTCGTGAGCGTCGAGATAGGGCTCGCAATGCTGTCGGGAATAACCGGGGCATTACCCACGACCATGAGCACGGCCATGGTCTCTCCGATGGCACGGCCCATACCCAGCACGATGGCATCCACGATACCCAGCTTAGCGGCAGGTAGCACGACCTTATAGATGGTCTGCCACTTGGTGGCGCCCATGGCATACGATGCCTCGCGAATGCCCATGGGAATGGAATTGAGGGCATCGATGGTGAGTGTGGTGATGGTAGGAACGATCATGATGGCAAGCACGAACCACGCCGTCAGCGCACCAAAACCAAGACCACCGGTCAGTTGCGCGATAAACGGACGGATGATGATCATTCCAAAGAAGCCATAGATGATAGAAGGGATGCCGGCCAACAGGTCAACGGCGGGGCTGATAAGCTTGCGCACGCGCTTGCCGGCGATCTCGACCAGGTACACGGCCGTGCCCACACCTAGCGGCACGCCCATGGCGAGCGCACCGACGGTCACCAGACCTGAGCCGGCAAGCAGCGACATGATGCCGTAGTGGCCCTCAGAGGGCGCCCACGTAAAGCTAAAGAAGTCCGCCAGACCGATGTCGGTAAAGACGGGCAGCGCCGAGTATGTGGTAAAGACAAAAATCAGGATGACGGTAACGACCGCCAAGAACGCGCAGGCAAAGAAGATCCACTGCAGCGCCTTCTCCTTGATATAGGTACTGCGCGATACGAGCGCCAGCTCGCGCTTCTTGGGTGCCTGAGCATTCTGCTCAGTCTGGGAGTTTTCCTGTGCTTCCATGCTACTCACTCCCCTTCTCGTCGTTGGTGACGGGAATAAAGCCCGCCTCGCGAATCTGCTTGTCCATCTTTTCGGACGTCACGTAGTCGATGTAATCCTGCGCCTGCTGCGAAGGAGCACCCTTCACAAAGAAGTAAAGGTCGCGCGAGATGGGATAGCCGCCGCTCGCGACCGTCTTCTCGGACGCCTCAACATGATTGACCGAGACGGCCCTGACCGAGGTCTTGGCGTTGAGGCTATCGACGAAGCCCAGCGAAATGTAGCCAATGGCACCGCGCGAACGAGATACCACGTCGCGCACCTGACCCGTGCCCGAAAGAACGGCCGAGCGGCGATCGAACGGCGTGCCGTCCATCACGATGGTACGGAAGGCCTCACGCGTGCCGGACGCCTCATCTCGGTTGATAACCTGAATCCTCAGGTCCTCGCCACCGACTTCTTTCCAGTTGGTGATCTTGCCGGCGTAAATATCGCGGAGCTGCTCGGTCGAGAGGTTATCGACCGGGTTATCGTCGTTCACGATGACCGCGATACCGTCGTGGGCAATGACGATGGGAGTCAGGCCCAGATCCTGTTCGTCGGCATTGAGTCCACGGGAGGAGCTGGCGATATCGGCCGTGCCGGCGCTGACGGCCTCGATGCCAGCAGAAGAACCCAAACCGGAAACGAGCACGTCGATGCCGGTCTCCTCCTTAAAGCCCTCGGCCGCAATCTCGGCGATAGGAAGGCAGGTCGTGGAGCCAGCGACGGTAATGGAAGAGGTAGAAGATCCCGAAGAACAGGCGCACAGCGTAAGCGTAAGCACAGCGGCGCTCAGGACCGATACGATCTTTCTCATAGCATCACGCCGATCGCAGCATGGCGCCCACAGGTGCCGCCCTCGTTACGGTAGGAATAAAAGCGGTCGTTCTGACGCACGGTCGAAAGCTGGGTATCCACGATATTATCCGCGTCGACACCGACATCTACCAGCGCCTCGCGAATGGCAGCGGAAAGATCGAGCATGCGAGAGGTACTCGCATCGATGCAAGAGAACTCGGCGGCAAAGCGATCCATGAGTTCCTGGGATACCTCATATTCGTCACCCAAGATATGGGGGCCGATATAGGCGGAAACGCCGCTCGCATCGCAACCGGCAGCATCGCAAAGCGCCTGGCACGCCTTGGCGGAAATGCGTGCAATCGCGCCCTTCCAACCGGAGTGCACCACGGCAAATCCGCCAGGGGCCACCAGCACCACGGGAACGCAGTCGGCAAAGCAGAGCAGCACGGGTACGTTATGCGCCGTACAGACGATGGCATCGCAGCCCTCGGCAATCTGCTCGCGGACGTCCTCAAGGTCATCGGCGCCGTTCGAGGTCACCGCAACGATATGGTCACCATGGACCTGATTGGGAACGAGCAGGTTGTGCTCGCACTCGGCGGCACCCATAGCCTCGAGCGCGCGACGACGATTTTCTTGAACAGCAAAGGGATCATCGCCAACATGCGAGCCCAAGTTGAGTGAGGAGTACGCATCTTCGGAAACACCACCGGCGCGCTCGGTGAAGGCAAAGCGAACATCGGATGTCGCGCCCTCCACCAACGTAACTCCATCATGGTCGACACGCGAAACTTTGTCCGCACGTGCTGCCATACTAAAGCCTCCTAATAACACAAGTACCGCGGCATCGCCGCTACAGCCAGCGTTTATACGGCTGTCATACTTCTCTAAAAGGATACCTGCTGCGCTGGAGGCAATCGTAAAGGGAACGTAAAGAGATTGGAGGTTCTAGTTTACAAAGTCGAAATAAAAAGGGCGCGTCCATACGGACACGCCCCTGTGCACAACAATGCAAAGAACGACTTAGAAGCTGCCGCGCTTCAGGAAGTCGGGAAGCTCGAACTGATCGTTGCCGAAGTTAGGAAGCTCGGTGCCACCGACGTTGCGGGTCGGAGCGGCCTGAGCCGGGCTGGTGGCCGGAGCGGTGCGCTGCGGCTCAGCGGAGGCAGCGGCCTTGCTCTGAGACTGCTGAGCAGCAAAGAGCTCGTCCTGACGGTTGACGTTGGAGTCGGAGAAGCCCGTAGCGATGACGGTGATACGCACCTGATCGCCCAGGGACTCGTCGACAACGGTACCGAAGATGATGTTGGCCTCGGGGTCGACGGCGTTGGCGACAACGTCGGCGGCGTCGCTGATCTCCTGGATGCCCAGGTCCTTGGAACCGGCGATGGAGAGCAGCACGCGTGTGGCACCATCGATGGAGCTCTCGAGCAGCGGGCTGGAGATGGCCTGCTGGGCTGCGTCGACGGCACGGGTATCCCCAGAAGAGGTACCGATACCCATCATGGCGGTACCGGCCTGCTTCATGATGGTCTTAACATCGGCGAAGTCCAGGTTGATGATACCGGGGACGGTGATGAGGTCGGTGATGCCCTGGGTGCCCTGGGAAAGGACGCCATCAGCAATCGCAAAGGCCTCGAGCATGGTGGTCTTCTTCTCGGCGATGTCGAGCAGCTTATCGTTAGGGATGACAATCATGGTGTCGACGCAATCGGAGAGGGTCTTAATGCCCTCCTCGGCGCTCTTCTTGCGCTTGCGGCCCTCGAAGGTGAAGGGCTTGGTCACGACGGCGACGGTCAGTGCACCGACCTCGTTCATCGCGATATCGGCAACGATGGGAGCAGCGCCGGTACCGGTGCCACCGCCCTCGCCGCAGGTGATGAACACCATGTCGGCACCAGCAAGCGCCTCGGCAATGTCGTCGCGGGACTCATCGGCAGCCTTGCGGCCAACCTCGGGGTTGGCGCCGGCGCCCAGGCCGCGGGTAAGGTCGGTGCCGATGTGCACCTTGATATCGGCATCAGAGATCGCGAGTGCCTGAGCATCGGTGTTGATGGCAACAAACTCGACGCCGCGGATGCCCTCTTCAATCATTCGATTGACCGCGTTGGTACCGCCGCCGCCGACGCCGACCACCTTAATGACGGCAAGGTAGTTGTTGATCTCTGTCTCGTGCATGTCGGTCCTCCGAACAAAGGTTATAGCCATAGCATGGGTCGACCCCTGCGCACATTAACCTTCAGGTTGAAAGTAAATGCAAAGGTAAACCGTATTATGGTTGCACATTATGAACGTATCAGTCAAATAATTGACCGTGAAAACCAAACAAACCAGATAAACGGCGTGGTATGGCCCCTCAACAAAGCATCAACCAGCGCTACGAGGTCGGAGCATTCCTAAATGTGTAGTTGCCCGGAGAGCGCACATTGATATACGTTACGCCCTCTACCTGCGAAAGCAACTTGGTGACTACGCGTTCCTTCTTGGCGATATCGTCCGAATCGCCCAGCGACACCTCAATGCCGTTATTGAGGTTTGCCGAGATGGCTTCGACCGAAGGCGTGGAAATATCCTTGACTTGTCCCAAGAACTCGCTCGAAAAACCACGCACATAATCCAGGCCGGCCTTAACGGCCTTGGAGCTCACCGCCTGGCCGGAAACCGGAGCGACATCCGCCGAGACATCAGTCAACAGCACCGCGCCATAATGCTTAGCGAGCGCCAGCGCGGCATCGATTCCGGTCAGGGTATTTGAGCCCTGCCCTGTCGTGATGATGTTGCCCTGGTCGTCCACTTCGACCGACGTCGACAGTGGGGCGATCCAGGTGTCATCATCCCCGATGGCCCAGGCAAGGTCATCGGAGCTGATATAGGCAATTGCGATGACCTTGCGCTCCATAGGCGTAATGATGAGCGTATGCGGGAACTGACGCTGGACATCCACGCCCGAGACCCACGGGTTCTGCTTGAGGTCCTCGGTAATCTGGTCGGGATCGACGTTAAAAAGCGACGTTCCCTCGGGCAAATCGATCAGCTGGATAGCATCGTGCTTCGTCACATGCTCGCTGCCTTGAATCTGAATATCAGTGGCTGTAAACAATCCAGAGTTGATCACCACGATGGCAACGACGACGAGCACGGCCAAGACGGCCAGAACGCCGCCCACGATTTTGCCTTTGCCTGTAACGACAGAAGCGGCGTCTGATGTTTTATTTGCCATCGCCCCAAGTGAAGATAACGGGTTGACGCCTTTTTTACTCGAAGGCTTCTTAGCGGTAGCCGGCACCGATGTCAGCGAGCGCGGTTTTGATGTGCCCAGCGTGCGACCCGGACGCGCCGCTTTAGTTCCCGTCGAGGGCTTAGGAGTTGCCATGGGACGGGCAGGCTTGGCGCCCATAACAGGCTTTGACGTCACCGAGGGACGCGAGGACTTTTTTGCGGCCGGACGATTACCGAGCTGCGAGCCGACGACCGGACGACTGGCCTGTCGAGCATGCCCGACAGACTTAGAGTGCGCGACGGTATTGCGTTGAGGTTTGGCAGGCGCGCCGGAACGCCCTCCGGCGCGGCGGAAGGTAGGTTTCGATGCTCTAGAAGCCGAGGAATTTAACTTCCGGTCTGAGCTCGATGCCATACGCCTCCCTCACCTTTCCGTGCACATGTCTGATAACCGCGGCAACGTCATCGGCCGAGGCAGTTCCGTTATTAACGATAAAATTAGCGTGAACGGGCGAAACTTCCGCGCCGCCAATCGAAAAACCCTTTAATCCACAATCCTCGATAAGCTTGCCCACACTCGCATCAGGCGGGTTGCGAAAGACCGACCCGCAGGATGCGCGACCCATGGGCTGTGTACGCTTGCGCCTCGTCAGGTACCGCTCCATGCGCTCGCGAATGTCGGCCTTGGGCGCCGGTTTAAGCTTGAGCACACACTCGAGGATGATCTCATTGCGGGGAAGGCTACATTCGCGGTAGCCCCAAGTGATCTCGGACCCCGCATAATGCTTGATACCGGATGCCGGGTCAAACGTTACGACATCCTCAACCAGCGAGCCAATCCACTCGGTCCGTGTGCCGGCATTCATAGATATCGCACCGCCGACCGAACCAGGGATGCCAACGGCAAACTCAAGGCCCGAGAGGCTACGCGACAGGGCATCGTTGACCAGGCGCGCAAACATCACGCCCGCACCGACCGTCAGCGTACAACCGTCATCGGCAACAACCGTGCGCTGAAACTCACGTCCGAGCGAAATGACGGCGCCGCGATAACCGCCATCGGCAACCAGCAGATTGGAGCCCTTGCCGATGATGACCCACGGCACCTGCTCGCGATCGAGCACCGCCACGGCGCGGCGGAGGGCATGATAGCTATGGCACGTCACAAAGAGGTCGGCCTTGCCGCCGATACGATAGCTCGTATGACGCGCAAGGCGCTCGTCCTCGATCACATCCGTGTCGATCATGCCCGAGAGCGCCATGACGGCGTTAAACAGACCCATTAGACTTAAGCGTCTTTCTTGGCAGTCAGATACTCAATGAACTCGGGGCCGACGGTCGTAACGTCACCGGCACCCATAGTGAGCAGCAGGTCGCCCTCGCCCACCATCTGCTCGAGCTCCTGATTGAGCTCAAGACGGCTGGAGCAGTACACGACCTCCTTGCCAGGATGCTTGGCGCGCACGGTATCGGCGAGCATCTTAGAGGTGACACCCGGAATGGGCATCTCGCCAGCCGAGAACACATCAATCAGCAGCAGTTTATCGGCATTGGCAAATGCATCGGCAAAGTCGTCGCACAGGGCCTGCAGGCGCGAATAGCGGTGCGGCTGGAACACGACGTCGACGTGCTTGTAGCCCAGCGACGAAGCGGCAGCAAGCGTCGCCTTGATCTCGGTGGGGTGATGGCCGTAATCATCGACCACGGTGATGCCATCGATATCGCCCACGTGGGTAAAGCGACGGCGGACGCCCTCAAAGCTCGAGAGCGCCTTGGCGGCGGCGTCGATGTCAAGGCCCAGGACATGGGCGACGGTGAGCACCGCCGTGGCGTTGAGCATGTTGTGGCGACCGGGATTGCTCTTGATCTCCACAGCGTGCTCAGTGCCGTCCTCAAAGCGAACGATAAAGTCGCTCTGGATGCCCTTGACATCCGGGTGCATGCAGACGATGTCGTTGCTCTCGGCAAAGCCGTAGGAAAGCACGTGACGACCCGTCGACTTGGCGAGCTCGACCAGATGCGGGTCCTCACCGCAGACGATGACGGTGCCGTCCTCGCCCACCAGGCTCATGAATTTGGCGAAAGTTGCCTCGATCTCCTCGATACCCGAGTAGTGATCGAGGTGGTCGGCCTCGACGTTGGTCACGATGACCACGTTGGGGTTCAGGAACAGGAAGGAGCTGTCGGACTCGTCGGCCTCGGCGACAAAGTAGTCGCCCGAGCCGTTCTTGCCGTTCGTGTCATAGCCCTCGACGATGCCACCGATCAAGAAGCTCGGATCCAGACCCATGCGGTCGAGCATGGTGGCGCACATCGAAGACGTGGTGGTCTTGCCATGCGTGCCGGCAACAGCGACGGTGGTGTAGCCGTGGCCCAAAGCAGAGAGCATCTTGGCACGGGGCCACACGGGAATACCAAGCTCGCGAGCGCGCACGAGTTCAGGGTTGGACTCCGGAATAGCGGTGGAGACAACAACCACGTCGGGCTTGACCTCGTCGATCGTGGCGGCCTCATGGCCCACATGCACCTTCACACCAGCGCGGGTAAGCTGGCGGATATAACGTGACGTCTTAAGGTCGGAGCCGGTAACGGCATAACCGCGCTCGTGAAGAACGAGGGCGATGCCGCTCATGCCGGCGCCGCCGATACCGATAAAGTGGGCGCTCTTAAACTCGGGCGCGGAGGTTGCAGTCTGGGAATCAGCCATGTGCTCGTGTACTCCTTGCGTAAACACTGCCTGTAACCCGTTAACTGTACCGCACCTACCGCATCAGCGCGAGGGCGACCGACGATATCCCGTCTAACTAACGCAAACCCTCTACCGCATCGGCCAGAAGAGCGGCGGCCCTATCCTGAGCCAGACCACGCGCCGCCTGACGCATGGCGTCGCGCGCCGCCGCGTCATCGACCAGGTGCAGCAGTTCATCGGCAAAGGCAGAACCGTCGATATCGGCATCGGCGCAGAGCACACCGGCCCCGGCGTCGACCAGATAACGGGCATTGGTGGTTTGGTGGTCGGCCGTCGCATGCGGATACGGCACGAGCACCGAGGGCACGGCGAGCGCAGCAATCTCGGCCACGCTCGATGCACCCGAACGCGAGAGCACCAAATCGGCAGCAGCCAGCATATCGCCCATGTTGTCGATGTAAGGCTGGACGCGGTAACGCTTCGCCTCCTCGGGCGTCAGCGCCAAAGCGCGCTCGGTCTCCTCAAAGCCGTCGGCACCCGTCGAATGCAACACATAGAGGTTCTTGCGCGAAAGCAGCTCGTTTTTGAGCGAAGCCACGCGCTCGTTGAGGTGCTGGGCGCCAAGTGAACCGCCAAAGACGAGCAACAGCGTAGCGTCCTCGGGAACGCCAAGTGCCTTGCGGCCGCGAGCGCGATCGCCCTCGATTACCGAGCGACGTACGGGGTTGCCGGTCATGAGCACGTGGCCAGGGTCACCTTCGCGCTCAAAGACCGAACGCGCTGCCGGCACCGAGATGCACACGCGGGCGGCGTGGGAGTTCATCATCTTGTTGGCCAGGCCCGGAACAGAGTTCTGCTCATGCAGCAGATACGGAACGCCCGCGCCCTTGCACCACCCCAGCAGCGGAACCTCGACATAGGCACCAAAACCAATGGCGGCATCGGGCTTGCCGACCTTTGAGAAATGACTGGCGAGCGCACGTTTGGCCTTGTTGACACGCCACAGCGAGGTCAGCGCCGTCCAAGGACGGGAGCGGTCGAAGCCCGTGACCGTAATGGGCACAAAATCAAACCCAGCCTCGGGGACCAGACGACCCTCGAGCTTGCGCGACTGACCCACGAACACAACGTGGTGGCCACGGTCACGCAGTTCTTCGGCCAAGGCGAGCGCGGGGTTGATGTGTCCTGCCGTGCCGCCGGCTGCAATAGCAACGGTCATTTTATCGGTCATGGTAGTCCCTTCGTACACGCGGTCCCTGGTCGTCGGTACGCAGACGCGCCGACGGGTCCGAGTTCAAATCGATTCGATTATATCCGCCGCCCGCGTTGCGAGGGCTGGGGCGCTGCGGACGACCTTGCGGAGCCATTCGCGGGCGTGGACGAGCTGCCGGCTCGGATGCAGAACCATCCAGAACGGTAAAGCCGCTACGCGAAGGTCGTTCACCGCGCACATGGGCTACGCCGGCGGTACTCTCATCCATAACGGCAAAGCTCTCGCGGCGACGGTCGTACTCATCGCGACGGGCGCTCTCGTACGAAACGCGCAGGATCAGACCGGCGAGCATAAGCGACACAATAATCGACGAACCGCCGTAGCTAATAAACGGCAACGGTTTGCCCGTCATGGGAAACACGTTGAGGATGCCCAACGCGTTAATCAAAAACTGCACCGCGAGAATGACCGCGGAGCCAGACGCCATAAGCGCGCCCCGACGATCGGTCGCCTGCTCGGCAATGCGAAACGCCGAATAGATCAGCATCGCAAACACCAAGAAGAACAGCACGGTTCCGACAAAACCGACTTCCTCGCCAATGATGGCCAGGATGTAGTCATTGTGCGCCTCGGGCAGATACGAGTACTTCATGGTTGAGTTGCCGATGCCACGGCCGAACAGACCGCCCGAGGCAAAGGCCATGATGGCAAGCGTGGCCTGATAGCCGTCACCATACTCGTCGGCCCAAGGGTTCAAGGCAACCTGAATACGCACCATACGGTACGGCTCTGCAACAAGCGCAATCACGATCACGAGAATGCCGAAGATTAGCACGCCGATGATAAATCTGGGGTCGAGACCCGCAAACAACGCCATGCACATGAGGGTCAACAGGATGATCAGGACAGTACCGAAATCGGGCTGGATAAAGATCAGAAAGAGCGAAATGCCCAAGTAGATGCCCATCTTGCGAAGGAATTCGTTGATGTTGCCACCGGGCGAAAAGAAACGATCAAGCATGATGGCCGAATACGCAATGGCAAATGGCTTTAAAAACTCGGAAGGCTGGAACTGAATACCGGCGATGTTGAGCCAGCGCGTGGCGCCACGGCTGCCGCTGCCCACCAAGAACACCAGAAGCAGTAGCCCCATCATGCCGATGAGGAAGATCCTGAGCACGTCTTCCCCAAACCAACTGTCCGGCAAGATGCGCACGATGGCAACCATAGCCAGCACGCCAACTCCGGCAAACGCGGCTTGTCGAAACAGAAAAAACGTCGCCGAGCCATTCTCGTGCAGCGCCTCGACCGAAGACGCCGAGTACACCATCAGCAGGCCAAAGCACACCAAGGTAAACAGGCAGGCCATGAATATCAAACGGGGGCGCATGATACGGGCGGGAACGCCGGCAATATAGCGTTCGCTAAACGTCTGCCCGCCGCGACCGGAACGCGGTGTGCTGCGCCGCGAGGAAGCACGGTCCGAGTCGGGCCTCCTCATACCTTGTCGGGGGCTCTCCTCTCTCACCGGCAACCCCTATTCCATTTGCGATTTCGCCGCAGCGGCAAGCTGGGCCACATAGTCCTTAAACACGCGGCCGCGCTCCTCATAGCCCGAGAACTCATCGAACGAAGAGCAGGCAGGAGAAAGTAAGATCACATCGCCACGGCTCGACAGCGAACGGGCGACGTCCACGGCATCGCGCAGGTCATCCGCCTGGGCGATATCCACATCGCCATCGACATCGGCCTCGTCCATAGCGGCGGTGAAACGCTCGCGCGCATCGCCAAAGCAGACGACCGAGCGTACGTTATCCATAACAACGCGCGCGAAGTCCGTGAGCGGCGTGCCCTTATCGTGGCCGCCGAGCAGCAAGATCACGTCGTCATCGGGAAATGCCGTCAGTGCCTTCTCGACCGCATCGGTGTTGGTCGCCTTGGAATCGTTGACGTAGCGCACGCCGTCAATCTCGCCACACGGCTCCACGCGGTGCTCGAGCGGCTGGAACGAGGCCAGACCGCGGCAGACGCCATCGACATCGGCACCGACTGCCAGGGCAGCCGTGGCAGCGCACAGGGCATTGATAACATTGTGATGGCCCGAAATCTTGAGCTCGGATGTAGCGATGAGCGGGGTCTCGACGCCCTTCAGGCGCACGATCATCTTGCCATCGCGTACAAAGGCGGCATCCTCACCCTCAGGCTCGTCAAAGGCAACCTTGCAGATGCGACGACCCGGCGTGTAGATGTACTCATCGAACTCGTGAATGCCGGCGTCTTCGACGTCGACAACCGCCAGATCGTCATCGACCATATTGTCAAACAGTTTGATCTTGGCAAGCGCATAGTTCTTATGGCTCTTATGCCAGCCCAAGTGGTCGGGAGTGATGTTGAGCAGCACCGCCACGCGAGGATGAAGCTCGGCGGTCGTAGCAATCTGGTAGCTCGAGAGCTCGGCCACAAACCACTCGTTGTGGGCTCGGCCGTCAATCTCGTTGACCGGCGGCTCGCCGATGTTGCCGACAGCTACGCTGACCTCGCCGGCAGCCTTGAGCAGATAATCAGTCAACGACGTGGTGGTCGTCTTGCCGTTGGTACCCGTGATGGCAATCCAGTTATCGGGCGACAGGCGATAGGCAAACTCGGGCTCACCCATAATCTGGGCGGCATGCTCGCGCCCGGCCTTAAAGAAGCCCGAGAACTCCGAGATGCCCGGGCACGTCACGCATACGTCATAGGCGCCCTCGACCTGTTCGGTCCCATAGACAAACGACGCACCAGCAGCCTCAAGCGCACGCGTGGCGTCATTGGGCTCAGAGGTGCCGCCGCCATACACGGTAACGGCGCTTACGCGCTCGGGATGTGCCAGCGCCCAGCGGGCGACATCGAGACCGGATTTGCCCTGACCCAAAACGAGCAGGCTAAAGACATCAGCAAGAGGCATGAAAGACCACTATCCCAACTGGAAGAACAAAGCAAGGCCAACGGCACCAAAGGCCGCAGCGATAATCCAAAAACGGATGACGACCTTGGTCTCGGCCCAGCCCTTCTTTTCGAAATGATGATGGATGGGCGCCATAAGGAAGACGCGCTTGTGCGTAAAGTGGAAGTAGACAACCTGAATCATTACCGACAGGGTCTCAACGATAAACAGGCCGCCGATGATGAGGGAGACGACCTCGGTGTTGGTCATGATGGACGTGCAGGCAAACGCGGCGCCCAGGGCAAGCGAGCCGGTATCGCCCATAAAGATGCTCGCCGGATAGCAGTTGAACCACAGAAAGCCCAAGCAGGCACCGGCACACGCGGTGCAGAAGATGGACAGGTTCACGTCTCCGTGCAAAAACGCCATGGCAGCCATGGCGAGCATGGCAATCATGGAGGTGCCACCAGCAAGACCGTCAAGGCCATCAGTCAGGTTCACGGCATTAGAAAGACCGGCAATCATCAGCCAACAAAAGACAATGTAGAGCCACGGGAACGAAAGGCCGCAGATGGTGGTCGAAAGAACACCGAGGTCAATCGTCAGGCCGCCGGGAAAACGAATCTCGGGGGCGACGCCGCACCAGTTGACGGCAAGTACCGTAAAGGTGACACAGATAATGGTTAGGCCGATCATCTTGGCATGAGGCGTCAGACCGAGCGAGCGCCCATGCGTAACGGAGGTCAGGTCGTCAATCAGGCCCAGCACGCCGGTCGCCAGCGTGGCGAGCAGCACGAGCACGAGCTCGGTGGTGAGCTTGCCCATCAGCAGGCAGGTCAGCGAGATCGCGACGAGGATGACAACACCACCCATGGTGGGCGTTCCCTGCTTAACCAAATGACGCTTGGGGCCGTCGGCACGAACCTGCTGGCCGATACCCTCGACCTTGAGCAGCTTGATCCACCACGGCATGAGCAGCAGCGCAATGGCAGCGGCGATGCCAAGCCCCAAAAAAGCCTGATACGTTGGATACGAGGGATTGCCGAACATGGGCTAGCACACACCTTCCACAAAGCGGTCGAGCTCAACAAAGCGGGAACCCTTGACCAGTACAACATCATGTTTTTCAAGCGCGCCGTCCATGCGGTCGAGCACCTGCTGATAATCGGAGAACACCTGGATGCGGTCCTCGTCCATGCCCATCATGCGCGCGGCATCGGCCATAAGCTGGGCCAGCTCACCACCCACGCACGCCAGCATGTCGAGCTTCTTGGCGGCGGCATAGGCGCCCACGAGTTCATGCATGCGAGGGGCCTCATCGCCCATCTCGCCCATCTCGCCCAAGATCGCCATGCGAGACCCCGTGCACGAAAGCGAGCACAGTAGATCGAGGCCAGCAGCCATGGATTCGGCGCTGGCGTTATAGGAATCGTCGATGACGCGGGCACCGCTCTTGGCGCGCTTGATCTCCTGGCGATGACCGGTAATCGTGAGGCCCCTAAAGGCAGCATCGATCTGCTCGGGCGTCACGCCCAGGCGATAGGCAACCGCGGCGGCCTTAACGGCATTTGGGACGGACTGCACGCCGGGGATGGCAAGCATGGTATCGATTGTCTCGCCCTGACCAAAATCGAGCGTAAAGACCGGACGGCCCTCGTCATCAACTCGAACGTCGCGGGCACGGACCTCATCATCGTCCGAGACGCCGGCCAGCATCACGTCGATACCAGCAGGCTGGGCGAACGTATCGCGAATGAACGGCGTAAAGTCGTCCTCGCCGCCCAAAACCAGCAGCGGCAAGAAGTCGCCGGCGGCGCACATACCCTGGACAATCTCGGCCTTAGCGCGGGCGATGTTCTCGCGGCTACCCAAAATGCCGATATGAGAGGTACCAATCTTGCTCACGATGGCAAGGTTGGGATTGGCGGACTGGGACAGGCGCTCGATCTCGTGGAAATGGTTCATGCCCATCTCGAGCACCAGGACCTCGGTATCGGCCGGAGCGGAAAGCACCGTGAGCGGCATGCCGATCAGGTTATTGAAATTGCCCTTGGTGGCCCAGACACGATAGCGCTTGGCGAGCACGGCGGCGAGCACGTCCTTGGTCGTCGTCTTGCCGATAGAACCGGTAATACCGACGACCAGGCAGCCAAGCTCCAGACGGTACGTGTGCGCCAAACGCAGCAGAAACTCCTCGGGATCATCGGTCAGCAAGATGGCACAGCCCTTGTCCTGCGCCAGCGAGACCAGCTCGGCCTCGGGCTCACGCGTCATCACGACGGCGCCGGCGCCCGACTGGACGGCACGGGAAGCAAAATCATTGCCGTCGACGTTTTCACCGGGAAAGGCGACGAAAATCGTCCCTTCCTCGACCTGGCGCGAGTCGATAACGCACCCGCGGCATACCCGATCGGCTTCTCCCGTCACGGTTCGGGCCCCTGTTGCGGCCGCGAGGTTGTTGACGGCGATCTCTATCATTGCAGCTCCCCTGTAAACCTAATAATGCTATCGGCGTATTGTATCCCAGCGCCGCGCATGCGTGGTGCAGGGCATGTGAACACCCCTCATATGGGACAACAAACCACGCCCCAAAGATTGTAACCCCCTACTTCGTGTGCGGGATACCCAGCACGTCGAGCGCGTTGGCCATAATGGACTGGAACGGCACCGCAGCGGCATCTGAGCCGCTCGGCGTTCCGTCGAGCGTGATATAGCACAGCACCTTGGGCGATTGTGCCGGCGCAAAGCCCATAAAGGACGACATGTAGTTCTCCTTGAGGTAGCCGCCGTTCTCGTCGGCTCGTTCGGCCGTACCGGTCTTACCCGCCACGTCATAGCCGTCAACCGCGCCGCCAACGCCCGTTCCCTCGGACACGACCGTCTGCATGCACGATGTCACCTGGGATGCGGCGTCCTCAGAAATCGCGCGCTCGCCTTCGCCCCAGTCCTTCTCGTCGCCTTTGCTGGACTTATAGAAGTGCGGGGTCATCATCACGCCGCCGTTGGCGATGCCGCCCACGGCACGTGCGATCTCAATCGGCGAGACGGACAGCGCCTGTCCAAAGCTCATCGATCCCAGCGTGGCGCCGTCATACTGGTCACGCTCCTTGACGATGCCCAGGCTCTCGCCCGGAAAATCGACACCGGAGCTGTGACCTATGCCCCACTTGTCCACATAGGCGGCAAAGTCGTCCGCACCGATCTTGCGCCCCACCAGGACAAAGCCCACGTTGGACGAACGGCGCATCATCTCGCGCACATCCATGGTCATGGCATAGTCGCGCTTGTCGGCATCGGTGACGGTATCGTCACCCACCTTGATGCTCGCCGGCACCTCAAACGACGTACTCGATCGCACGACGCCCAAGTCGAAGCCGGCGCCCGCCACGAGCGTCTTAAAGACCGAGCCGGGCTCGTAGGCGTCGGTGACCAGGCGCAAGTTCATATCCTCGGTCTTGGCGTTTTCCAGATCGGTCTGGTCGTAAGTCGGATACGAGCAGGCTGCCAAGATCTCGCCTGTCGTAGGATCGGTGACCAGCGCCGAGCCGTTCTTGGCCTTAGTCTTCTCAACTGCCTCTGCCAGGGCATCCTCGGCCGCACGCTGGATATTGACGTCGAGCGTCGTCACGATATCAACGCCGTCGACCGCAGCCACCTTTTTATAGGCACCGCCCGCGATATAGCTGCCGTCCCTCGCGCGCTCGCGCACAAGAGAACCGTTCGTACCGGTCAGAAGCTTGTTGTATTGCTTCTCGAGACCCGTCAAGCCGTCGTTGTCTACATTCACTACACCCAGCACCTGCGATGCCAGATTGCCGTATGGATATACGCGCTTCATGGCCTGCTCAAAAAGCACGCCGGGCAGGTTCTTCTTCTCCAGCGCCGCAGCATCGTCTTCGTCCACCTGGCGCTTGATATACACCCAGGTGCCATCGGACTCGACGAGCTTGCGGCAGGTCTTTTTATCGATCCCAGTTGCCTTGACCAGCGCCGACACCGTCTTGTCAACATCCTCGACAAGCTGCGGGTTCACGGCGATGTTGCGACATTCGACCGACGACGCTAGCACGTTACCGTTGCGGTCGTAGATGGTGCCGCGTTTGGCATAGAGGGTCTGCGCAAGCAGGCGGCGCGCATCGGCACGCTCGCGCAGTTTATCGGCTTCGACAATTTGATAGTCGGCAAGGCGAAAGACGCCCAAGCCCAAGCCAAACCCAATGAATCCCATGACGGCTTTGCGGCGAGGCAGAGGCGCGCCTGTGAGCCATTCGGTCGACGAACTCTTGCGCGACCTGTTGTTATGCACTTGAGGGCCGCCCGAGCCGCGAAGTCGCGACGCCGGGTCGTTGCCACGGGACTGCCCGGCGTTGTAAGATTGCCGACCCGTTCCTTGATAACCAGAACGTCCCCGCGACGAGGGACGTCCAGAACCGCGGCCCCCATCGGAACCGCGGCGATAGTCATTTGTCATACTCAGCTACCGTCTTGCTACTGAGCGGTCGCGGTCGCGTTGGCGCCCGCGGCTGCATCCTGCGAAAAGTCAAGTGTAACGCTCTCGCTGGGCTCCACCATGCCATAAGCGCCCGCAAGGTCGCGAATGCGCGTGTCGGCGCCATAGACCGAATGCATGACCTCCAGGTCGGAGCTCTCATCGGTCGCCTTTTCGAGCGTGTTGGTAAGCTCGGCGTTGCTGTTGAGCACCTGGGCCGTAACGCCGGCGAGCGCCACGCGGGCGACGCCGATCGTCATGAAGATAGCCGCAATGATGCAAAACGTTTTAAGAACGCTCATGAAAACCGGGCTTACCGCCTGGTTTGCCTGACGGCCCGCGCCCGTGTAGACATCAAAGCGCGGCGTGCGCTGCTCACGGGGAGCAACGGGGGCCTGCGGCGTCTCACGATAGGCGGGCATGGCGTTCATATCATAGGCGAGTGCTGCACTTGAAGTGTTGTAGCCCATGATATGCCGCCTCCCATCCCGAGTACGTTGGTAGTGTGTTTAAGCTTCGTTTATGGTGCGAGCGGGAGGTCCAATATCGCGCGGTCGCGCCTACAGACGCTGCGCCACGCGGATTTTGGCTGATCTCGCCCGAGGGTTGCGCTCAACCTCATCAGGCTGGGCAACCAAGGGTTTGCGGGTGATGACCTTGAGTATCGGCACGTTGCCGCACACGCACACCGGAATCTCCGGCGGACACGTGCACCCCTGGCTCATCTCCTTAAAGTGGTTCTTTACGATACGGTCCTCGAGCGAGTGATACGAGATGACGCAGATACGTCCGCCCGGGTTGAGCCACCTGGTGGCGGCATCAAGCCCTCGTTCGAGCACATCGAGCTCGTGATTGACCTCGATGCGAATGGCCTGGAAACTTTTCTTGGCCGGGTGTCCGCCATGCCGACGAGCGGCAGCCGGGATACCCGCCTTGATGATCTCGACAAATTGGCCGGTGGTTTCGATCGGTTCTTGCTCGCGGCGGCGCACGATCTCGCGCGCGATCTGCGAGGCGAACTTCTCTTCGCCGTAGACGCGTAGAATCCGGGCGAGGTCGTGTTCGTTATAGGTGTTGATGACCTCAGCTGCGTTTAAGGTGTTATTACCCGGATCCATCCGCATGTCCAATGGGGCGTCCTCGTTATACGAAAAGCCCCTGCCAGGGATATCGAGTTGCGGTGACGAAACGCCCAAATCGAACAGGAAGCCATCGACCCCGGGCACCTCGGCCGAGCAAAGCAGCTCGTCCAAGTCGCCGAAGTTGCCCTTCAGCAGCTGGTGCGGAACGCCGGGAACCTCGCGGTCCAGACGGGCGCCAGCGGCCTCGAGGGCCATGTCGTCCTGATCGACGCCGAGCAAAAGGCCCGTCTCCCCCACCTGCGCGGCCATCTTTACCGAATGGCCGGCACCGCCAAGGGTGCAATCGCAGACAACGGAGCCGCTCTTTAGCCGCAGCGACTCAAGCACTTCGCCGAGCATGACAGGTTCATGCCGATATTCTTGTGTCAAGATCCCACGCTCCATCCGTTACCCGTGCCTTGCCCTTACGAGAAGAAGAGGTCCAGCAGGGCCTCATCGTCATCGTCCTCATCGGCCGCGGCGCGATCCCAAACCTCAAGGTGGTCGTAGTTGCCCACAACCGTGACCTCGCGGTCGAGGTTCGCCTGCTTGCGGAGAGACTCGGAAAGACCGATACGACCGGCGCTGTCCACGTCCATCGACGTGGTGCGCTTGTTGATCGCCCTCATGAGCTTCTGGTCGTTAATGTCACGCGGGTTAAAACCCTCGTGGCCCTCACGACCCGCGAAGAGTCCTTCGACCCACTTATCGAAGGCCTCGGCAGAGAACACGTACAGAGCATCGACATCCAGGGCTTTAAACACGCGAACGTGCTCTCCAAGCTCCTCGCGAAGGGGTGCAGGCAGGGATAGACGACCTTTTGCATCGAGATTGCGCTCGTATGCACCAGTCATTCCCATGTGCGCCCTCCCCTCGGTTACTCAGATGGCACGTACGCGGGGAACCACCCCGCCTGTCGACGTCATCAATAATATGGGGAACCGCCCCATTTTTCAACACCTTTCCCCA
>CABUSD010000019.1:0-42471 GCA_902494165.1 uncultured Collinsella sp.
GGGGGTGCGGACAGAAAGTTGGACCGCGGGGCGGTCCGGACTGGAGGTTCGCATGTACAGCAGGGAGAAGGTCGAGCTCTTCCTCCTGGCGACGGAGGACGGCATGGGGCCGACCGCCGCCGCGAAGTTCGCGGGGGTCTCGGTGGGCGCGGCCAAGAAGTGGGCGACGGGGCACCTCCCGCACAGCTACACCGGGGCGCGCTGTAGAATCGGGGCGAGGAAACCGCCACGGAAGGAGGCCAGCTTGGGCCCCGACAAGTCGATCTACGCCCCGCCGGCGACCGGCCCGCTCGCCGGGCTCAACGAGGACCAGATAGAGAACCTGCTGCTCAGGGCGGTGTTGGCCGACCTAAAAGCGGAAGGGTGGGACCCGGCTTCGATCTCGAACAGGAGCAAGTGCGAGCTCGGCGAGAGATTGAGGCGGGCGACCGCCCTGCCCCTCCGCTCGATCACAGGTTTCTTGAGGATATCGAAGAGCTCCTATGAGTACTGGAGGCCCCGCGTCGCCGCGCCGCGCGACCGCGACGCCGACATACGCGACCGCGTGGTGCGCATCTTCCGCGAGGGCTCGGGGTGCTGGGGGTACCGCACCGTCTGGGCGCGCCTGCGCCGCGAGGGCGTCCGGGCCAGCGAGAAGCGCGTGGCCCGCGTGATGCGCGAGGAGGGCCTCGAGGTCGTCTACAACAAGAGGCGCGCCCGGGGCTACAGCTCCTACGCCGGCGAGGTCTCCAAGGCGCCGGAGAACCTCGTGAACAGGAGGTTCCGCGCCGACGAGCCCAACCGGCTGTGGCTCACCGACATCACCGAGTTCAGGCTCCCGGGCGGCGAGAAGGTCTACCTGAGCCCGATCGTCGACTGCTTCGACGGGATGCCCGTCGCCTGGTCGATCGGGCTGCACCCCGACAAGCGCCTCGCGAACTCGAGCCTGCTCAAGGCCTGCGCGGCGAGGCCGGCGGGGGTGCGCACGACGATCCACTCGGACCGGGGCGGCCACTACCGCTGGCCGGAGTGGATCGGGATCTGCGAGGAGAACGGCCTGGTCAGGAGCATGTCCGCGAAGGGCTGCAGCCCGGACAACTCGGCCTGCGAGGGCTTCTTCGGGCGCCTCAAGAACGAGTTCTTCCACTACAGGGACTGGGAGGGCGTGACGGCCGAGGAGTTCATGGGAAGGCTCGAGGCCTACCTCGTGTACTATCGTGAGGAGCGGATCAAGAAGTCCCTCGGGTGGCTGAGCCCGATGGAGTACCGCAGGAAGCTTGGATACGCCTAGGCGCGGTCCAAGAAATCGTCCGCACCCCCACCCGGGCGCCTTTTTGGTGCAAAGTAACCTGACCCCAATGCACCATAGTTGATGGGAGGGCCATGTCGGATTCGTCTAATTTTTTGACCTATGCCCAGACGGCGTTTGATCCGTTTAAGGAGCGGTCGTTCTGCGCGGTGGATAGCCTGGTCTTTGCGTGGTTGTCCTATTTGCGTTTGCCGGGTGATATGGCGGAGCTGACGAACTGGCAGGGCCTAGACGTACGCGAGCTGCTGCGTGCCGAGTGCTACCGGGACATGATTGACGACTTGTGGGACCCAGAGGGGAGCAGGGCCTTGCTGGAGGCCGTGGCGGCAAGCCCTCGCTACCGTGGCGTGCACGTTTGCGGCTATCGTGCCGTGAGCGATGTGGTGGCGACAGAACAGTTTGCAGCCATGGCGTTCCGGTTTCCGGCGGGGTTTAGTTATCTTTCCTTCCGGGGGACCGACAGCACGATTGTGGGCTGGAAAGAGGACTTTAACATGGCGTTCCGGTGTCCTGTGCCGGCCCAGGAATCCGCGGCGCGTTATGTGGACGAGGCGGCGGATGCGATTGACGGGCCGCTTTTGTGCGGAGGTCATTCCAAGGGTGGAAACCTTGCGGTGTACGGTGCGGCGATGTGCTCCAATGTCGCCCGTGAGCGAATCGAACGGGCGTATTCCCATGATGGTCCGGGCTTCGTCGAGGAGTTTCTGAACGGCAACGCCTTTGCCGATCTTTCCGGTCGAATCGACAAGACGCTACCTCGGTCGTCGATCTTTGGCATGATGTTCGAGACACAGGAGGACTATGCCATCGTTGAGAGCACCGAGTTCAGCCTGCTGCAGCACAATCCCTTTAGCTGGGTGGTTGATGGTCGCGACTTCGTGTACTGCGAGCGTCTGTCCGCCGGCGCTCGATACGTTGATGGCTCCATTCGCGAGATGCTGCTTGCAGTGTCGCCTAGCGAGCGCGAGCGTTTTGTAGATGCGTTGTTCTCCGTGTTTGAGGCTACGGGTGCTGAGCGGTTTGCGGACATCGCTGGGAATCTGCGCGAGAGCCTACCCGTGATGCTCCAGGCTGCGCAAGGCTTTGACAAGGATACGCGACGCTTTGTCTCGCAGACCATCGTGGCAATCCTTAAATGTGCATTGCTGCCCAAACGACCCCAGATCGACATGCCCGCTGCCGGCAAGAGTTTGGCAGAACAGCTCGAGGTTTGGCAGTCCGAGCTCTTGCGCTAGCCATTGGTGCAAAGCAACCTGTCCCCGATGCACCAATCTTCGATGCGCCCGGGGCGGGCTCGACCGCTATACTGGTTCGTGCCGAAATCGATCTAGAACGGAATGCCGTATATGAAAATCAATCACGCTATTCTGCATATCCTGGACTTTGACTCTGCCGTCAACGTCATGAGCCAGCGCGAGCTCGATATCGAGAGCCGTACCGTGCGCAACTTCGTGACCACGCATCTGCGCCGTGCGCGTACCTCGGCCGACAATAAACGCGCCACGTTTGCCGAGAACTCTGCGTTTGGCGGCGAGCTCAAGGGCTATTTCTTTGGCGAGCGCGAGTTCGTGGACCTGTCGCAGCAGATTGCGGAGTTTATCTCCTCCGAGCTCACCAAAGCCGAGAAAGCCGAGTCCACCGACGTGCTCGTGGCCGATTTTGACGACGATGAGGATGCCCGCTGGTTTGCCGTGATGCTGCTGGGCTCCAAGCAGGCATTCATGCACGAGGTGGGTCGCGAGGAGGGGGAGGTGCGTAACGACATCGCGCGCCACTACGCCATTCTGCCGAACCCCTCGCAAAAGGTGCCGAGCTATGCCATCGTGCGCGCGAGTACCATGGAGATCGGCTATGTGGACAAGAAGCGCAAGATTGCCGGCGAGGACCGTATGCTCATTCCCGACGGCCTGTTGCAGTGCGACACGGGCGTATCGGGCAAGGAGGTCATCGACACCGTGACGCGTGTGGTCGAGGAAGTCGCTGAGGAACACGGTGCCAACACGGCTGTAGCGCTCGCTAAGGTTAAGGCTGCCGTTGCCGAGAAGGTTGAGGATGACGAGGAGCTGCCGCCTTGGGATATCGTCGATGAGGTCTTTGAGGACGAACCGGTTATCAAGGAGAGCGTGCGCGCGGCGCTGACCGAGGAGAAAGTTCCCGAGCGCGTTCCCGTGGAGCGCAAGCAAGTTGAGCGCGCGGCCGTGCGTAATCACAAGATCCGTACCGACACGGGTATCGAGATCAGCTTCCCGGCCGAGATGGGTTCGAACTCCGAGTACATCGAGTTTGTCAACGAGCCCAACGGCCTCATCTCCATCGAGCTCAAGAATATCGGCAGCATCGAGAATCGATAGGGCTTTTTTCTTTCGAATAAAAATCTGGATTATATTTTGAAGTATACTTTGAAATATAATTCAGATTATTTTTTGGAGGTCAAAATGTCCCCACTTGTTCTGGAAAAACCGGTGTTTACAAAAGACCAGGTTGTTTCGGCTACCGAAGCAAGCAAGTCTTTATCTGCCATTCGTAAACGCGCAAAACGCGCACCACAGTTCATTGCCGATCATAACGATATCGATACCGTGATTATCGACTATGCCGCCTATGAGGAAATGTACGGTGCGCTGCAGTATCTGCACGAACTTGAGATAAATCGCATTGCTGCGGATCGAGTCAAGCATGGTCCGCATGAGTTTGTTCCGTTTGAGGACGCCTTAACTGCCGAGGAGCTCGCGGAGCTTGAGTCGATGGATCCGGACGCGATTCCTGACGAGGATCTTTTCGAATGAGTGGGCATTTTGTTGTCGGCTTTTTGAATCGAGACGTCGAGAAGGAATATCAAAAACTAGATGGATCCCAGCGCAGGCTCGTCCGTATTGCCGTCGCAAAATTAAAGACGCGCGCTGATGAAATCGGAACGCCGCTTCACGGCGAGCTCGCCGGCTGTAAAAAGATTAAATGGCGGAATGCAGGACTCCGAATGGTCTTCCGAATCCGAGAGGACGGAATGGTTGAGATTGCCGAGATTGTGGCAATAGGGCGGCGCGATCGTTCCGAGGTCTATAAGACGGCCGTAGGGCGCCTGTCAAAGCAACCCGCCATGGTTGAATACGACGGAACCCTGAGATGATGAAGGCCGAAGCTCCGATGGTGCTTCGGCCTTTTTTGTTTTCGGCTTGGTTGCTGACATTGCGTCGGAGGTTGAGCATACGTCAGCGAAAACGCCCCTAGGCGAGCAAGGTGACGTGAAAGAGGAGGGAAGCGTACTTCGGTACGCGACCGACGATTGAACGTCAGATTGCCGCCTAGGGGCGTTTGCAGCGTCGAGTCGTTACGGCGTTTGGTAAAACGCCGTAACTATTAAAGCTGGCGCAGACCCTCTTCCAGGCCGGTCTTGCTGTCGGTCTTCTCGTCGCGCATCTTGATGACGCGGGCGGGGACACCGGCCACGACGGCGCCGGCGGGGACGTCCTCGACGCACACGGCGCCGGCGGCAACTACAGCACCCTTGCCCACGTGCACGCCCTCCAGGACCACAGCATTGGCGCCGATTATGACATCGTCCTCGATGATGACGGGCGTGGCGCTTGCGGGCTCCACGACGCCCGCCAACACGGTGCCGGCGCCGATGTGGCAGTTCTTGCCCACGGTGGCGCGACCGCCCAGCACGGCGCCCATATCGATCATGGAACCCTCGCCGATAACGGAGCCGATGTTGATGATGGCGCCCATCATGATGACGGCACGGTCGCCAATCTCGACGCGGTCGCGGATGATCGCGCCCGGCTCAATGCGGGCGTTGATGCCCTTAAGGTCGAGCATGGGGACGGCGGAGTTGCGGCAATCGTTTTCAACGTCGTAGTAATCGATGGAATCGGCATTGGCATCGAGGATGGCCTTAAGCTCATCCCAGTCGCCAAAGACGGTCTTGCCACGACGACCGCCGTAGACATGTGCGTCGCCCCAGGCAACCTTCATGCCGGGCTTTTCGCGCACGTACAGCTTGACGGGCGTCTTTTTGGGCGCGGTGGCGATGTAGTTGATAATCTCTTGTGCATCCATCTCGGCTGCGTTACTCATTTGCTATCTCTCCTTTGGGTGGATTCGGTTGATACCTGGTTAGGCAAACATGACCTGGTCGAAGTTGTAGAAGCCGGGTTCGCGGGCGACGAGCTTCTGCGCGGCTGCCAGGGCGCCGTTGACAAAGATCTGACGGCTCGTGGCGCGGTGGGTGAGCGTGACCTCCTCGTCCTGGCCAAAGAAACTCACCTCGTGCACGCCGGCGACGGTGCCCCCGCGCAGCGAGTGCATGCCGATCTCCTTGGGGTCACGCGCGCCGCACATGCCCTCGCGGCCATAGACGGGGTGGTAGCCTGCCTCGGGTTCAGCTTCGACGACGGCGTCGAGCAACAACTTGGCAGTGCCGCTGGGGGCGTCGACCTTTTGGTTATGGTGCGTCTCGACGATTTCACAGTCAAAGCCGGGCAGCTCGCGTGTGGCCTGGGCCACTAGATGACGCAGGGCTGCGATGCCGATGGAGTAATTGCCCGAGTGCATAACGCGGGTGTTCTGGCCCAGCTCACGCAGGCGGTCCATCTGCTCGGGGGTGTAGCCTGTGGTGCCCGAGACCAACGCCGCGCCCGTGCGCTCGACATAGGCGACGACGGCATCGAAGGTCACGACGTTCGAGAAGTCGATAATCACATCGGCAGCCGGTGCGTTCTCGAGCTTGCTCAAATCGAAGCCAATCTGGGCCACGATATCAAAAACGGGTTGACCGGCGGCGTCGACAACGCCCTCGGCGGTGGTGCGGATGAGCGAGCCCATGCGGCCCGTTCCCATAATGACGGTCTTAATCAAGCAGACCAGCTCCCTTCAGAGCATCGGTAAGTGCAGCGCGCGTGTCGTCTGCCATGGGGCACAGCGGCATACGGTAGTTTGCCTCGATCATACCCATCTGGGCGAGTGCCTCTTTGACGGGGATGGGGTTGACCTCACTAAAGAGGGCATTGATGAGCGGCTGGCCGGCAATTTGGATATCGCGGGCACGCGCCACGTCACCGTCCAAATAGGCGCGGCACATGTCATGCACGAGCTGCGGCTGCACGTCTGCCCACACGCTGATGGTGCCCGAGGCGCCCAGGCTCATGAGCGGCACGGTAAGCGCGTCCTCGCCCGAGTACATGCGAAAGTCGTCTGACAGCAGGTGGGCGATCTTGGCCGCGTAGGCGACGTTGCCCGAGGCCTCCTTAATACCCATGATGTTGGGGTGCGCGGCCAGGCGCTCTACGTTGCGCTCGCTGATACCGCAGCCGCAGCGGCCGGGGATGTTGTACAGGATGCAGGGGATGTTCACGGCATCGGCGACGGTCTTAAAGTGCTGATAGATACCCTCTTCGTTGGACTTGTTGTAGTAGGGGGTAATGAGCAGCAGGCCGTCGGCTCCCAAGCCCTGGTAAGTAAGCGACTTGGTGAGCATGGTCTGCGTGGAGTTGGAGCCCGAGCCGGCAATGACGGGGACGCGTCCTGCAACATGCTTGACCACGGCGGCGACGACGGAGTTGTCCTCGTCGTCGGTCATCGTGGCGCTCTCGCCGGTGGTGCCCAGGGTGAGGATGGCGTCGGTGCCGTTTTGCAGGTGGAAATCGATAAGGCGCTCGAGTGCGTCAAAGTCGACACTGCCATCCTTTTTAAACGGCGTGACGAGGGCGACGATTGAGCCCTCGAGATTGCGGATGTCCATGTTCTTCTCCTTCGCGTCCGCGATCTGGATGCGTTTGTTCCATTGGGCGGCGACTGCCAGGCGCTCGTCTTGGGCGCGACGGCGGGCACTTTCGGCGCGCGACTTGGCCAGCAGCTCTCGGCCGCTCGGCAGCACGTCGAGCGTGGCAAAGTAATCGCCCGGGCGCTCGGCGCGGCGGATGAGGTCGGCCGAGCCATCGGGGCGCAACAGGACCTCGGCGGAGCGCAGGCGTCCATTGTAGTTGTAGCCCATGGAGTAGCCATGCGCGCCGGTATCGTGGATCACAAGCAGGTCGCCCATGTCGATATGCGGCAGCTCGCGATCGATGGCGAACTTGTCGTTGTTCTCGCACAGATTGCCCGTGATGTCATAGGTGTCCGTGACGGGCGCTGTGGTCTTGTCGTCGCCACCCGGCTGGCCCATCACCGTAATGTGGTGGTAAGCGCCATACATGGCAGGACGAATCAGATCGACGGCGCTTGCGTCCACGCCGATATAGTCCTTGTAGATCTGCTTCTCGTGGATGGCCTTGGTGACCAGGCAGCCGTAGGGCCCCATCATAAAGCGGCCCATCTCGGTGCAAATGGCCACATCGCCCATGCCGGCAGGAACCAGGATCTCGTCGTGGGCCGCGTGCACCCCCTCGCCGATGGCGTGGATGTCGTTGGCCTGCTGCTCGGGCAGGTAGGGGATGCCGACGCCGCCGGACAGGTTGATGAAGGCGACGTGTGCGCCGGTCTCGCGCTCCAGGCGCACGGCAAGCTCAAAGAGGATGCGCGCGAGCTTGGGGTAGTAGTCGTTGGTGACGGTGTTGCTGGCAAGGAATGCGTGGATGCCAAAGTCCTCGGCGCCCTTGGCCTTGAGCATGTGGAACGCCTCGAAGAGCTGCTCGGTGGTCATGCCGTACTTGGAGTCGCCGGGGTTATCCATGATGCCGTTGGAGAGTTGGAACAGGCCGCCTGGATTAAAGCGGCAGCTGACCGTTTTGGGGATGGGCCCCGCAACACGCTCAAAGAACTCGATGTGGCTGATGTCGTCAAAGTTGACGATGGCACCCAGCTTGTTGGCGAGCTCAAAGTCGGCAGCCGGCGTGTCGTTGGAAGAGAACATGATGTCGTGTCCCGTGATGCCCAGCGAGCGGGCGATCATGAGCTCGGTATAGCTCGAGCAATCGCAGCCGCAGCCGTATTCGTTGAGAATGGAGATGAGCGCCGGGTTGGGGTTGGCCTTGACGGCAAAGTATTCCTTAAAGCCCGGGTTCCATGCAAAGGCGTCGCGCACTTCTTGCATGTTGCGGCGGATGCCCGCCTCGTCGTATAGATGAAACGGCGTGGGGAACTGCTCGACGATATGCTCGAGTGTCTCCTTGTCCACAAACGGCTGCTTGGCCGCATATGCCTCGTTGGGGGTCAATGCCATGTCCCGTAAACCTCGCTATCCAGACGGCGCCATCTGCGCATCGAATCCGCATAGCGTGGACCCAATGTCCGGATAGCGCTCCCGCATTGCTGCAGACAGTCCTGTGGGTGTTTCCCACAGGCCCACCAGGTTGTTCGTGCCCGAAAAACCCAGTTCGGCGGGTTTCGCCTCCCCACGGGGTCAAAGCCTGCCGGCTCGCCCGCGGCTCTTCGTGCCCGCGCCTCTATCAAGTGGTAAAGACCCTATCACGTTGCACTTTACCAAACAAGAGTATTCGTATATAACGTTTAAAAAATGCAGCAATATGCTGGAAACATGTGTGCCACAATCCTGTATCACAATAAGTTGCAACAGATGTGCCTCACGAAGGGATTCTCTATGACCGAGCTCCAAGAACTCCGTCGCTATCGCCGCGATCTCCATCGCATTCCGGAGCTCGATTTCGATCTTCCGCAAACCATTGCCTATATCGAGGGCGTGCTGGCACCGCTCACCTGCGAAGTAACCCATCCGTGCCCCAGCTGCGTCTGTGCTTTCTTCGACGCTGGCACGGGCGCTGCGCATGCCACGGCGATTCGCGCCGATATGGATGCGCTGCCCATCGCGGAGGCGACGGGAGCGGCCTTTGCCTCGATCCATCCCGGCAAGATGCACGCTTGCGGACATGACGGACACATGGCCATGGCACTTGCCGCCGCGACGTATGTCGACCGTACGATTCGCGAGCAGCCGGGCGCCATTAGGCGCAACGTTCTCTTTGTGTTCCAGCCGGCCGAGGAAACGACCGGTGGTGCCAAGACGGTATGCGAGAGCGGTGTGTTCGAGCGCTATGGGGCTGACCGCATTTTTGGCTTCCATGTGTGGCCCGATCTGCCTGCCGGCACGTTGGCGAGTTGTTCCGGTCCGCTGCTGGCGCGTTCGAGTGAGACACACATTCATATTCACGGGACGAGCATCCATATCGCTAAGACCTATGGCGTTCCGGTCGAGGAGTCGCACGATGCGGCGCTGGCGGCTGCCAAGTTTTTGGTTGCCGAGCGCGAACTGATGGACGAGCTGGGCACCGACGAGCCCTGTATCGGTAAGTTTGGTCTGCTGCAGGCCGGTACGGTTTGCAACGCGGTGGCGGGGGAGGCCCATGTGGCCGGAAGCCTGCGTGTGTTTACGGACGACACGTTCGACCGGGCGCGCGAAGGCGTGCGCCGCGTGCTGGACGATGCCTGTGCCGCAACGGGCTGCACGTATGATCTCGACTTTGCCGAGGGCTATCCGCCGGTCGACAACGACCCCGAGTTGTTTGCCAGCGTCGCGCCTGCCTTGCCCGGGCTGCAGCTTGTGGAGGAACCGCTGCTGATCGCCGAGGATTTCGCGTTCTATCAACGCCATCTGCCGGGCGTGTTTTTCTTGCTGGGCACGGGCGTTCCTGCCAGTCAGGATAATCCGAGCGACGCCGAGGGTTGCCCCGCCTATGCCACGAGCGCCCTGCATACTGATACCATGCTCTTTGACGAGGAAATCCTACTCAAAGGCCTCGATGTCTACAAACGATTGCTTGGCTTGGAGTGACGATGGAACGACGCCGACAGTCTGCCGTTTATAGTCCCGGTGGGTGTGGATGCGGCTTGTTGTTGCTTCCGGTTATTGCTGTGAGCATTGGCGTGATGTTTGCGCTTGCCGGGTTGGCAGCAGCGGCACTCGTGTTGCTGATTGTGGCCATTGGCGTGACGGTCTGGCTGTCCCGTTCTCGCGAGCAACGTCGTGCCGACGGTAAGACCAATGTTGGATGGATTGCCTTTTTGGTCATCGCCTACCCGCTGCGTGTCAGCTACCTGGTGTTCTTTGTCTTGTTGATGATCAGTGCCTTTACCGGGGAATCCGTCACGGTGGGTTGATGCACTGCCAGCAGACGGTTGCGCAAAGTGCGTTTGCTCGGCGTTTGGATAACTGCATTGGCCGTTTACCGCAACCTTAGCTCTCAGCTAATGAATTCAAGTTCAATCCTTCCTACGATGTGCTGTGTGCCGGCACGGTAGCCGGATCGTAGGAAGGATGAATAATGGCAAAAGAGGGAAAGAAGCCAATCGGTAAGATTGTCCTAGGCATCATCGTGGTGCTGGTTATTGTCGGTGCCGTGGGCTCTATGGGCGGCAACTCAACCGATTCGTCTGCGAGCGATTCGGCAAAACCTGCCGAGACGACACAGCAGGCTGAGGAGCAAAAAGAACCGCAAGAACCGTATACCATTGCTGACGAGGCTGAAGACACTTCCAATCAGTTTACCTATAAGATCACGGGCACCCTGACCAATAACACGGACAAGGAAAAGAGCTACATTCAGATTGAATATGTTCTGTATGATGCCGATGGCAACCAGGTTGGAACGGCTCTTGCAAACACCAATCATCTGAAGGCGGGCGGCTCCTGGAAGTTCGAGGCGCTGGGCACGGCGTCTCCCGATCAGGTCGCCAGTTGGGAGCGCTCGGATGTGAGCGGTTTCTAGCATGTTGCATGCGCTGGGGGAGGTGAAGTCGTATGCCCGATAAAAAGCTGACTGACGAATTACTCAATGAGCTTCTCGACGCGCCAAACATTGATGGCTATATCAAAGAACACGACTTTGCCGCCCCGTCGCTTTCGGACTACCTGAAGCAGCTACTGCAGGAAAAGGGCTTGGAGCGCTCGCGCGTGGTCCGTATGGCCGATCTCAATGAGACCTTTGGCTATCAGATCTTTACCGGTGCGCGTCATCCGAGTCGCAATAAGGTGCTGCAGATTGCCTTTGCGATGGCGCTGACGCTCAAAGAGACCAACCGTGCGCTGACGGCTGCCGGGGTAAGCGTCCTTAACTGCAAGGACCGCCGCGATGCGATTATCATCTTTTGCATCGATCGCGGGTGCAGTCTCCAAAAGGTCAACGAGGAACTGTATCGCTTTGGCGAGGAGACGGTGAGTTAGCGGCTGATATCTGAGCCGGCGGAGCTGCCGAACAACGATGCAAACGAACGGGGCGCGGATGCCATGGGGTGTCTGCGCCCTGCGCTATGATGGAGGCTATGGATACTCAGACCCCAACATATTCCGATGACGAGCTGACCGCAGCGCTTGCCGAGCACCTGGCGTCGCTCGGTCGCGACGACAGCTATCGCGTGGAGCGTGTACTTAAGCGCTCGTCCGTTGAAACAACCGAGCTCGTGTACTTTGAAGGAACCGGCGGTGGTTCGCTCGGTCCCTTTGTTCGTAAACGCATCGATGCTTCGGCTCAAATCGGCGGGGCATACGGGCGTCTGTTTGCCGCTCAACGGGCGGGCAGACGTTTTGAGCACCTGCCCAGAATCGTCGATTGTCGTCGTGTGGGCGACGAGCTCAACGTGGTTATGGAATACATCGAAGGGGAGACGCTCGGGGCGCTGGTGGACCGTCTGGGAGCCACCCCCGATTATGCGCGTGAATTGTATCCTGTCCTTTGCGACGCCGTGGGCGAGCTCCATGCCGGTTTTGCAATGGCGGGGGAGACGTCGGCGCCGGTGATCCATCGTGATCTCAAGCCGTCGAATATCATCGTGACAGGTGCCAACTATACGCCTGATGACGGCCTGACGTTTTCATCGCTGGTGATTATCGACCTGGGGATCGCGCGCGTATGGCACGATGGCGCCGATGCCGACACCGTCAAGTTTAGCACGCGACCCTATGCGCCGCCCGAGCAGTATGGGTTTGGGCAGACGAGCGTGCGAAGCGACGTCTACGCACTTGGCGCCCTGTTGTTCTTCTGCTTGACGGGAGTCGACCCTAAGCCAGGGCTCGACATGCGCGAGCAATGCGAGGCGCGCGGCATTCCCACTCCACTTGCCGATGCCGTCTGCATGTCGATGGCGCTCGACCCGGCCAAGCGTTTTGCGAGTGCGGAAGCGTTGGGACGGGCGACGCGCGCGGCATACGATCTGAGTCGCCCCGTGCGGCCTCCTGCGCCTGCGCCTGTCCGTACTTCGGCCTCGGAGACGGTGTTGACGCCCCAAGGGCTCCAGAACCCCACAGGGCTTCCTAGACCTGCCGCCTCCGCTGCATGCGGTCTGCTCTCTCGCGTTCCGGAGTCTCTGGGGCGCATTTGGAATACGCTCGTCTGCTTCTCGCTGCTTGTGTTCTTTGCCGGAAGTCACTTTGCCGTCTTTCACCCCACGGGAGCAAACCAAAGCTACCCGACGTGGCTTCTCATAATCGAGTATTTTTTCTTTGTCGATGGCCTTATGGTGCTTATGCATTTTGCGCTGCTCGATAAGCGCCGTCTTCGTCGGCGATTCGCACTGCTCGACAGCTATCGCGGCAAGGAACTCGCGAAGCTCTGGCTCAAGGCATTGGGTGTGCTGCTCCTGTGCATGATCGTCATAGTCGCGGTTGCCAATGCGACCGGCGTCGTCGATACCTCCGCTACCTAAAAGAAAAGGGCCCCATTGGGGCCCTTTGCAGTTGCACTTAGATGCGGTTCATCTGAGCGGCGACTTTGTTGTACCAGTCCTGCCACGTGGGCGGGCAGTACTTTTTGGCTGCTGCCGGGGTAAGGGTGGAGCCGTAGTTGGCGCCCAGATAGGCAACGTGAGCGGAGATGCCCTCGCTCCAGCTGCCAAAGCTGCGCCAACCGCCGCCGCGGGCACTCCAGCCCCAGGCGTTGTAAGAATTGGCGCAATAAGCACCCTTGGTGCTCTCGATGCAGGCGATGGCGGGGGACCAACGGGGATCGACGCCGGTATTCCAAGCGGCGACGGCAAAGTTATAGCCCTGGCCTGCCATGGGGGAGCCGGCGAGATAATTGTCGATGCGGCTCGTCCACTCATTAATGAACGAATCGTAATCGGAACTACCGGTATTGGCGTTGTTCACCGTGGTGTCGATGGTGGTGTTGGTGTTGGTGGCCTGGCTGCTGGAATTGCTGCCGCTTACGCCCTCGCCCGAGAGCTTCTCGGCGGCAGCGGCCTTATCGGCCTCAAGCTTGGCGAGCTCGGCGGCATTTTCCTGCTCGGCTTTTGCCTGTGCCTCGCTGCGGAGCTGCTGGGCCTGCGCCAGCGCGTCCTCGGCGTTTTTCTGCTCTGCCTCAAGCTGTGACTTGGCCTGCTGGAGCTCGGCCTTGTTCTGCTCGAGTTCGGTTTGCATGTTATTGAGCTCTTCGATCTCGTCGACGCTCGAGCTCGTGATCTGGTTGGTGTATTTGCAGGTCGTGATGAACTCACCCAGGCTCTGCGCATTGACCAGGAAGCTCACGATGGGATTGGTGCCCTTCTGATACTTGTACAGATCGCGCATGGCGGAGCTTGCCTTGGCCTGCTGCTCGGGAAGCTTGGCCTCGATTTCCTCGATGCTTGCCTCATTGGAGTCAATCTGCTTTTGCAGGTCATCGAGTTTGGTGCGGGCGTCGTTGTAGGCGCTCGTGGCGGCTTCGATCTTCTGCTGGGCTGCGGAAAGCTGGTCCTGCGTTGCCTGCGAGGCGGCATACGCCGCAACGGGGGAGAGCATCGGCGTGGCCGTCAGCGCAACGGCGAGCGCGGCGCTCGTGATGATACGAGCCGGCTTCGACGCAATGAGCGCTGCGGTGCGATGATTCGAATGCTGCATCCAGTCCCTCTGCAATCAATCGTAGGTTATGGTTCGAACGGTATTCTACTACTGCTTTCGACCTCAACTTGAACCTTAAAGGTCCCAAAGGGTCAAGTTGAACTTGAGGCTTTGGCTTTGACCTGCAGTTATGATGAATTGTTGAGAAACCATAGAGTTCAACTTTAACGTTACAGAGCTCTGTTTGAGAGGAGTTTTGGGCTGTAAAAGCCATCTCAACGTGGGGGTTTTATAACTACAGCGTGCCCTTCTGGCGAGCCTTCTCAATCTCTTCGAGGGCCTCGGCGGGGGTGAACGAACAGGTGCCGTCGCCGAGTTTGATTACCTGGATATCGTCGCCGGCGTAGACCTCTCCGCCCTTTAGTACCACGCCAAAAACGCCCTCGTGGGGAAAGATGCAGTCGCCGGCGAGATAGTAGATGGCACAGCGTGTGTGGCAGACCTTTCCGATTTGGCTGATTTCGACAAGCACCTCGCTGCCAAGCTTGAGCTGTGTGCCCAATGGGAGCGAGAGCAGGTTGATGCCCCGGGTTGTGAAGTTCTCGCCAAAGTCGCCCTCGTGCACATCGAGCCCGCGCGCCTGCGCCGTCTGGATAGACTCTGCAGCTAAAAAGGAAACCTGGCGGTGCCAATGCCCGGCGTGCGCATCAGAGGCGAGGCCAAATTGCTCTATAACGGTGTCGTGCCCGTCGGCGACGGGTGACTTACGCGTGCCCTTGCGTGCCGACGTGTTGATCGAGACGATGCGGGCGGGTCCGTTGTAGGCGTCGTTTGCCGTGCACAGGGGAGCTGCCGTTTGTGCGCGTTCCGCCAGCTCGTGCTTCGCGGCATTGAGGATGGGATTGTCGGTCGGATGGTCTTGGGGCACGTGCGCGCCTTTCGCTTGAGGATGTCAATACACTGAATCCTACAACAATGGTAGGTTCATTGCCCATTGTCATACAACGGTGAGCGCCGTCTTCGTGCTGGCCTTCGTGCTGGACGATTACGTCGATTGCCATAGATACGGTGGAGCTTTGGGCGCCGGCGGCTTGGCACGCTAGAATAAATCAGTTGCGCAAAGACCGCCCGTTGTGTGGGCAGTTCATGATAGGAAGTTTCCATGGCATTGCAGTTTACAGAGCGCGAGTTCATCCCCGTGCTGCTCGGTGGCGACATCAACGCCTACTCGGTGGCGCGCGCCTTCTACGAGGAGTACCAGGTCAAGAGTCTGGTCTTTGGCAAGTACCAGACGGGCCCTGCGTACCGCAGCCAGATTATCGACTACACGCCCAACGTGGATATCGATACCATGCCCGTGATGCTCAAAACCGTCAACGGCATTGCCCAAGCGCATGCCGACAAGACGATTGTCCTTGTGGGCTGTGGCGATAACTATGTTGCCCTCGTGGCTCAGGCCAAGGATGCCCATGAGCTGGCGGATAACATCGTCGCTCCCTACGCGCCCTACAGCATGCTCGAGCAGTGCCAGAAGAAGGAGATCTTCTACGAGCTGTGCGAGAAGCATGGCGTGCCCTATCCGCACACGTTTACCTTTACCAAGGCGATGCTCAATGCCCAGGGTGAGGCGCCTGCCGAAGTGCTCGACCAGATCGATTTTCCTTACCCGATGATTCTGAAGCCTTCTGATGGCATCATGTGGTGGCAGCATGAGTTCGAGGGCCAGAAGAAGGCCTATGAGATTGCCGACCGCGCCGAGCTGGAACAGGTCATTCGCGATTCGTATGCCAGCGGCTACACCGACGATCTGATCTTGCAGGATCGCGTGCCCGGCAACGACGAGTACATGCGCGTGCTCACTAGCTATTCCGACCGCAACGGCAAGGTGCGCATGATGTGCCTGGGCCATGTGCTGCTCGAGGAGCATCAGCCCCACGGTGTCGGCAACCATGCCTGTATCATTACCGAGCCCAACGACGAGCTCATGGGCGGCGTGCGCAAGTTGCTCGAGGACCTTCACTTTGTGGGCTATTCCAACTTTGACGTTAAGTACGACGAGCGCGACGGCTCGTTTAAGTTCTTCGATTTCAACACGCGCCAGGGCCGCAGCAACTACTACGTTACCAACAGTGGCTTTAACGTTGCCAAGTATGTGGTGGACGAGTATGTGTTCAACCGCCCGTTTGAGCCGGAGTTTGTGACGGCTCAGGACGAGGCCCTGTGGATGGTCGTCCCCATGGGCGTCGTCGACAAGTACGTCAAGGATCCCGAGCTGCGCGCTAAGGTGCATCGCCTGGACAAGGAAGGCAAGGGCGCCGACCCTTCGTTTATGAAGGGCGACTTTGTCTTTAACCGTTGGCTGCGCATGTGGCACACCAAGCTGCGCCACTTTAAGCTGTTCAAGACGTATTACAAGTAGATGAGCGCGGCGCCCGTCCGGTTTGCATCGGGCGGGCGCGGGTATGATACGCGCAATTGCGCAAGCGTCACCAAGGAGGCGGCGATGGAAAAGCTGGGAGTTATCGGCGGCATGGGCGCCGAGGCCACGTCGTATTACTACGACCAGGTGGTGCGTCATACGGCTGCTGCCTGCGATCAGGAACATATCGACATGGTGGTGCTCTCCAAGTCGACCATGCCCGACCGCACGTTGGCCATTAAGACCGGCGAGCATGCCAAGCTGCTGGCGACCATGAAAGAGTGTGCCCAGGCACTCGAGTCGCTGGGCTGTGCGCACATTGCCATTCCCTGCAACACGTCGCACTACTTCTACGACCAGATCCAGTCGTTTACGAAGGTGCCGATTATCCACATGCCGCGTGAGTCGGTGCGCTATGCTCTGGCCGGTGCGGTGATGGGGGAGTGCGAGTTCGACCCCAACCTGAGTATGCCGGCCGAGCCGGTGCACAAGATTGGCATCATGGGCACCGACGGAACCGTGGGCGCGGGCGTCTACGGCCGCGAATGTAAGGCTGCGGGTGTTGAGGTTGTCTATCCCAGCGAGAAACGTCAGAACGATGTGATGTCGCTTATTTACGATGATGTGAAGGCCGGACGTGAGCCCGATATGGATAAGTTCGACCGCGTGATGTGGGAGTTCGCCCGTAGCGGCTGCGACCGCGTCATTCTGGCCTGCACCGAGCTCTCGGTGCTGCAGAAGTACCGAGAGATGCCCGAGATTACCCTCGACGCCATGGATGTCCTGGTGCGCGAATCCATCATCCGCAGCGGCGCCCCCTACCGCCTCTAGCTTCCGACCTGCCAAAAAGGGACAGGTTTATTTTGGTAGGTTTTATCTGGTGAAACAGTAAAGGCCTTGGCTCGTTTGGTGCGAGCCGAGGCCTTTTGCGTTGGGTGGTTGCTGTCGGTGGTGAACTAGAACAGGAAGCCGATGGCGATGAGGGCGATGCTGACGATGAGCACGGCGATGTCCAGGCCCTTGATGGGGTAGCGCTTGTACGAGCTGGCGCGCGTACGCAGATAGAAGCCGCGCTGTTCTGCCGCCAAGGCTGTGGCATCGGTCTTGCCCACGCTCGAGATGAGCAGCGGCACGCACAGTGGCAGCATGAGCTTAAGCTTCTTGATGGGGTTCTTGGTGTCGTACTCGACGCCGCGTGCGGTCTGCGCCTCCATGATGGCGTTCATCTCTTGACCAAACACCGGCACGAAGCGCAGCGCCGTGGTAAAGGTGAAGGCATAGCGATACGGCACGTGCAGCACCTCGACGCAGGCGTTGGCAAGGTCGTTGAGCTTGGTCACCATGAGCATGAGGATGAGTGGTAACGCCACACCCAGCAGGCGCAGGCAGGCCTTCGATCCTGTGATGAGGCCCGTGTCGGTGATGAAACCCCACACCACGTTGCCATCGCGCATAAAGGCCAGCTGGAGCACCAGCATGATAAGCGCGAGCGGAATCAGCAACTTGAGCAGCGAGAACAGACGGTCGACGACGCCGGCATAGGCACCCAGTGCAAGGGTGAGTGCCAAAAAGCCCAGCAGCGCCACGTGGGTGTCGGACAAGAAGATGCCGACGATGATGGCGGCGGCGAGGCCCAGTTTGACGACGGGGTTCAGGCGATGCAGTAGCGTATCGCCCGGCATGTAGTCGATGACGTTAACCACGGTGGACCATCTCCTTGGTAATTCGAACGACATCGGTGACCTCGCTCACCTGCGCAAAAGCGGGCGAGGCGGAAGATGCCAGACGGCGCGAGAGTTCAATAACCTGGGGAGGCTCCACGTAGGCACGCCGCATGAGCTCGATGTTCGAGAATAGCTCGTGCGTGCGGCCGCGGTCGAGGATACGACCGTCGGCCATTACCACAATGCGCTCGGCAAAATCCGAGACGACTTCCATATCGTGGCAGACCATGATAACGGCGCAACCACGCTCGGCCATGGTGCGCACCGTTTCCATGACGGTCATGCACTCGCGGTAATCAAGGCCGCTCGTGGGCTCGTCGAGCACGACGATCTTGGGTTCAACTACCACGACGGAGGCAAGCGCCACCATTTGTCGCTGGCCGCGCGAAAGCGAGAAAGGTGCCTCATCGGCAGGCAGGCCAAAGCGGTCGATGACGAGTTGAGCACGACGCAGAGCCTCGGCACGGTCCATGCCGCCAAGCTCCAAGCCAAAGGCGACCTCGTCGAGCACGGTGTCCTTGCAGATCTGACGGTCAGGGTTTTGGAAGAGGGTTGCGACCTCGCGGGCAATGCGGCTCGTGGGAACGGCTGCGGTATCCAGTCCCGTGACGCGCACGCTGCCCGAGGCGGGCTTAAGCAGGCCCGTGAGCAGCTTGGTGAGCGTGGTCTTGCCGGCACCGTTCTGGCCGACGATGCCCACGAGCTCGCCAGGATAGAGCGTCAGGCTAAGGTCGTGGACGGCGGCGCCGCCATTGGGATAGGCAAACTCAACATGGTCGAAGGTGAGTACGGGTTCGGCGTCCTTGGCATGAGGGCGCAACGACGGTGCATGCGGGGAACCGGCGGGTGCCTGGGCTTCGATGGCCGCGTGTGCGGGGTCGACGATGCCCGAAATCAGGCGCTCGGCCTCATCGACATCCAAGCAAGGGGTACCGCTTACCAGACCATCGGCCTCGAGGCTATTGAAGATACGCGTGACGCGAGGGCAGTCGACGCCGATGGCACGGAGCTCGTCGGTATGCGCGAAGACCTCGTGTGGCTCGCCCTGCAGCGCAATTTCGCCATGGTTGAGCACGAGCACGCGGTTGCAGTACTCCGAGAGCAGGGCGACCTTTTGCTCAACGACGACGATGGTGATTCCAAGTGCGCGGTTTGCCTCACGCAGCGTCTCGAAGACCAGCGTGGAGCTGGCGGGGTCGAGTGCCGCGGTGGGCTCGTCGAGAACCAAGACGCGCGGACGCATGGCGAGGATGGCGGCGATGGCTACCTTTTGCTTCTGTCCGCCCGAGAGGGTGGCGATCTCGCGGTCGCGCAGGTCGCTGATGCCGACGGTCTCGAGAGTTTCGCTCACGCGCTGCTCGATCTGGTCGTGGGGAACGCCAAAGTTCTCGAGGCCAAAGAGCATCTCGTCCTCGACGACCGAAGCGACCATCTGCGTGTCGATATCCTGCAGCACACTGCCGACGATTTGCGACACGTCGGTGAGCGAGACTTCGCAGGTGTCGTGGCCGTCGACCATGACGGACCCAAAGAACGTGCCGGTGTAGTGGTGGGGCACGGCGCCCGACAGACAGGCGGCAAGCGTGGACTTGCCGGCGCCCGAGGGTCCGATGATGCCGATGAAATCTCCCTTGTTCACGCTGAGCGAGATGTGGCTGAGCGCCTGCTCGGTCTGCGTGCCATAGGAGAACGAGACATCGTCGACGTTGATGATCGTTTCCATGGATACCTTTCATAGTCATTGGGGACGTTCTTTAATGACTAGTCGTTTAAGAACGTCCCCAAAAGCTAGTCGTTTGGGACAGTCTTTGGTGGTGAAGCACGGAGACGGCTTTACGAGGGGCCCCAGGTTGGCGCGAGAAAGAGGAGCGAAGCGTACTTGGGTACGCGAGCGACGAATGAACGCCAAGATGGGGTGGCTCGTAAAGCCGAGCGGGTTAGTTGAGCCTAAGAGCCTTCTGGATGGGCAGGTAGAGGGCGCCGACCAGAATGGCGTTAAAGACGGCGGTCATGGCAACGACGGGCAGCATGGCGGCGGCGAGCTCGCCTACCACGCCGAGCATGGCCATCTTGATGACCATGAAGATGACGCCGGAGACAAAGGTGGTCAGGAAGGTTGCGACAATGGCGATGGCGGGCTTGACTTGACCGTTCTTGCCGGCGGCGTTGACGATGCCGGCCATGAGCATGGCGGCGATGCCCTCGGCGGCAAAATCAACGAACGGCGAAGTGGTGGTGATCTGGATCACGGCAGCCGAGATAAGGCCAATGACGAGCGCCTGGCCGATGTTGGGGCGAACGACCAGGATGGTGAGGCAGAAGGCCGAGATGATGAACTCGGGGCTGATCATGCCGCCCGAGATGCCCGAGATGGCCTTGCCGACGGTGAAGTTGAGGATGAAGCCGGCGGCGAGCAGGATGGCAAGCAGGACGAGGGCGCGGACATCGAGTTTGCCACGGTCGGCGGTCTGGACGGTGCGGGGCTGGGTGGCGGTGGTGTTCTGAGACATGGTGAAAATCCTTTCGGAATGGGAGTGCAAGAGAAAAGCGGAGGCGCGTGATGCGAATGCGATCGGGCTCGAGATAGAAAAAGGCCCCCGGTCGAAACCGGAGGCCTTCCAATCACCTAGAGCGCAAAAACAGGCGTGAGGGACTCACTGTCGACCGATCGTATTCGCATCACGCCACCACCAGTTGTTGAGAGACTTCATTGTGTTCTTCATGTTGGTGGCTCCTTTCGTGATGCCGTGGCGCGGTCGCACCTAGTTGCTGTTGCGCTGCACTATAGCACAGCAAAGTGTGTGCGGGGAAATCTTTTTTGAAAAGATTTCAGGCGGGTTTCCCGTCGGTCAAAAAGGCGGGTTAAGCGGGCGAGGCTGCCATTGCTGCCTCGCCCGCTCAGCTAAGACGTTACTCCTTATTGCGACGGTAGAGGAAGTAACCGCCCGCGGAGATGACGGCAACGCCAGCGATGGCGAATGCAGCCACCACGCGGCCATCAAAACGATCACCGGTGGTGGGCAGGCCGCCCTTGGTGTTCGTCTTGTTGGTGGTTACCGTGGTCGTGGTGTCCGACTTGCCAGGCTTCTCGGGCTTGGTGGTGGGCTGCTCGGGCTTAACGGGCTGCTCGGGGGTACCGGGCTGCTCAGGAGTACCAGGCTGCTCGGGAGTGCCAGGCTGATCCGGGGTTACCGGGTCGGTGGCAAGAGCGTCCTTGGCGTAGGTGATGGACACCTTGAGGCCGTTGGTCTCGGTGTTCAGGTCGCTCGGGGTGAAGGGCTGGTCGAAGTTTCCGGCCTTCTGATAGGCGCGCATCTCCTGGAGCAGTGCCTTGCACTTCTTGTAGGTGTTCTCGGTAGCAGCCTTGCCGGCCTTGTTGGCCAGGGCAGTGCGGCCCTCGGTGGTCGTCTCGGCCAGCATGGCGGTGTCGACTTCCTTGTTCTGCTCGATGAGCTCGTTCTGGAGCGCATCAAGGTAGGTGCGGACGCTGGTGGCGAATTGTGCGCGGTTCGCGAAGCAAAGCGAGTTGATGTCCATCAGGACGTAGTTAATGGAGTTCTCGGGCTCCTCGTTGTTCACGATGTCCGTCTCGCTGCAGTGACCATAATCAACGGTCTGGTCGCTGAAGTAGGGGCTGACTTCGGTCATCAGAGCGGAGTATAGCGGGATAGCGACGGAGAACTCGGCGCAGGAGAGCATCTCCCACTGGATGGTTGCAACCTCGGGGTCATAGCCCTTTCGAATCTGGAAGAGGTTGGCCTCGGCGTTGCGGTCGGAACCGATGCTGCTGACACCGTCAGTATTGGCATTAAGGCCGGGGACTTTTTCACCGCGGTTGCCGAAGGCGCGAATCAGCTCAAACGTGTTCCAGTCGGACTTGCTGGGCTGGAAGAACAGCGGCTGCATCTCATGAACCATGGCACCGAGCGTGACGTCATTCTTGTCCTTGTCCTTGTCCTTGTCCTTGTCCTTGTCCTTGACGATCTCGTAGTCGGTGCCCTCGGTCAGCGGAGCCATAAAGTAGTCGCGGCCCTGGATATAACGCGCCCAAGAGCCCATGCCCGTATTGTTGATAGATGCACCGTAGGTCTGGGCAACATCGAACTGTCCGTCTTCAAAGTACTTGGCGAAGCCCTTCTCTTCGGGCATAGTCTTGATCCCCTCAGAGTGGAGGCAGTTCTCAGGATCGTCAAGATTGACCTGAAAATTGAGGTTACTAATGTTGGGGTTGACCGAAGCGACGTCGTCGGTCAGCTTCATAGCGATCCACTGGTGGCCGGAAAGCGTGGCGAACAGCCAAGTCTCGGTGTTGTCGGCGATGACAATCTGGTCGTTGGAGCAGACGCCCTGCTCGTCAATCAGACTGCCGATAAGCTCGACGCCCTCGCGGGCCGTTGCGCTCTCGCCCAAGATGACGCCCGCGTAGCTGTACTCGCCGATGCCGGTATTTTTGACCTCGGGATTTGCTTTGTGGGCATGCTTGGTCGTGGGATCCGCTGCCTTGGCATCGTCGTTGTAGGAGGTGCTCAGTGTTGCGGAGCAGGAGACGCCCTTCTCATTGATGCCGGCCTCGGAGTAGGCATCCCAGCGTCCGTCCCACTCAGCAGGATGGTCGCGCACGTAGCTGTAACGATACGTAGTCTTGGTCGAGGTGTAGGAGAATCCGGACTCGTCCGAGCTGTAGGTATGACCAGGGCCATAAGAGGGCTCGATGCCATAGTGTTTGAGGTAACGAGTGCCAATGTCCTCGGTGCGGCCATAGTACGTGTTACCGTCGGCCGTAAGGTTCTTGCCCATGTACATCTGCGTGCAGGCGAGCGCAGACGTCGGCATGGACATGATGGTTGCAGCTCCAAAGGCGAGGCCTATGCCAAGCTTTTTGAGCGCGTTGACGGGGTGAGTTTTCCTCATTTTCCCTCCCAGCGTGCGAAAGCCCTCCGTTGCCAGAGGGCTTCAGCCAATAAAGACACCTCATTAGCGTAACGAACTGGAAACAATATTCATCTATGAAAGAAACTTACTCGATAAGCGTAATGAAATATGCGATGAGCGGTTAATTATACTCAGTTTCTAGCTTTACTTTAATAAAGACGCCCTGTGATTACTGTAGCCGAATAAAGTAGCTGGGAATGCCCGAAATGAAAATCCCCCGCTGTTAGGTAAATGCATAAACAGCAGGGGAGACGATAATTGGATGAATATCATACCAATGTGGAATTACTTCTTCCGGCGGTGGATCACGTTGATCGCATAGCCGACGAGCATGGCCAAAACGATGATGATAAAGCCGAGCAGGGGATTGTCGTTCATAGGGTCCTCCTATTTTCCGAGCGGGGAGAATTCGTCGACGATGAGGTCTAGGCATTGTGGAAGCGCGCGGGCTCCAAAGACGCCCGAATTGCTGGAGATAATCTCGCCATCGAACTGCATGCCCAGTGACGGGGTGCAGGTGATCTTGGCTTCCTTGGTCTGGATGATCTTGAACTGCGGGCGCCCGAGTACCTTGCCGGCGGGGTCAAGCGCAGCGGTGATCACAGTAGGCAGCAGCTGCACGGTGCGCACGGGTTCGATGACCGCAATGTCGACCATGCCATCGTTCATGCGGCAGTCGGGGAACAGGTTGATGTCGTTTTGGATGACCGAGGTGTTGCCGGCCATGCAGCAGATGCCGTCGAGCTCCTCGATAATGCCGTCATGCTCAATCGTAAAGTGCGCTACCGTAGGGTTGGGCGTGGCGAGCGCAGAGAGGAAGTAGGCGATCTCGCCGATGTCGTTTTTGGTGGGGGCGGCCTTCATCATGATCTCGGCGTCGAAGCCCGAGCCGGCGATGATGATAAAGCCGTGGCGCTTCTCGTTGCCGTTCTCGTCGAGCCAAAAGAGCTCGCCCATGTCGACTTTGACCGTGCGACCGGCGCGGCAGGCCTTGGCAAGCGCCGCTGCCTCGGGGGCATTGCCGATGTTGTTAAAGAACAGACAGGCCGTACCGGAGGGGAAGACGAGCGTGGGGACACCGCATCCGCGCATCTGGTCGAGCACGTTGGAGACAGTGCCGTCGCCGCCCGAGACCACCACGCGATCGAATTCGCGCACGTCTGCCACGGCGTCCTCGGGTTCCATGCCATCGCCGATAAAGCGCATCACGACCTCGTCGCCGCCCTGCGCGAGGGCGTGCGTGAATGCGTAGATTTCATCTGAGCTGGGGCCCGATGCCGGGTTGTGGATGATAAGGCAGCGCATACTTACGTTCCCGTTCTGTGACTAACCGAGTATAGTTGTAAGGCAATGCCGATATCCTACCCGTGTTTTTCGGGCCTAACCTTATTCGATGGGTTGATATGTACATTTCCACACATCAGGCTCTACTCGACTTTTGCCAGCGCGCCCGTGAGTTCGACGCGATTGCCGTCGATACCGAGTTTTTGCGTGAGCGCACGTTCCATCCGCGCCTGTGCTTGGTTCAGATTGCCACCCCTGCCGAGAGCGTGGCGGTCGACCCTCTGGTGATCGACGACCTGTCGCCGCTGGCCGAGCTTATGGCCGACGAGAGCGTGACCAAGGTTTTCCACGCGTGCTCGCAGGATATGGAGGTCATGCTCCATACCGTGGGCGTGCTGCCACGACCGATTTTCGATACGCAGGTCGCTGCCGCCTTTTTGGGCGAGCGCCAGCAGATTTCGTATGGCGCGCTTGTTCAGACGTTCTGTGGCGTATCGCTGCCCAAGACCGAGTCGCTGACCGACTGGTCGCGTCGCCCGCTGACCGATAAGCAGATTGAGTACGCGATTGATGACGTCAAGTACCTGATTGTCGCCTATACCGAGATGATGAGCCGCCTGCGCGAGCTGGGCCGGGTGGACTGGGTGCTCGACGAGCTGCGCCCGCTGGCTGACGAGTCGCACTATCGCGCCGATCGCCACGAGGCGTTCCGCAAGGTCAAACGCATCAATTCGTGCAGCCGTCACCAGTTGGGCATCGCGCGCGAGCTCGCCGCCTGGCGCGAGGATCGCGCCGAGCGCCGTAACATCCCGCGCAAGTGGGTCATGTCCGACGACACGCTGCTTGCGCTCGTTAAGCGCAATCCCGTGCGCGTTGAGGAGTTCCGTAGCATTCGCGGTACCGATCAGTTGGGGGAGCGCGACGTGGACAGTGCGCTCATGGCCATCAAGCGTGGCGCAAGCTGCCCGCACGATCGCCTGCCGCTCTTGGTGCGCGGGCATCGCCAGATCTCTCCGGAGCTGGAGAGCGTGACGGATCTCATGTACGCGCTCATCCGCCTGGTTGCCGAGCGCTCGGGCGTGGCGACCTCGGTCATTGCCTCGCGCGATGACCTGGCCGACTACATTGAGCATCCCGAGCGGAGCCCCCTGCGCGAAGGCTGGCGTTTTGAGCTTGTGGGCTCGCGTCTGGACGATCTGCTCTCGGGCAATATGGGGTTGACGGTGAAGGACGGAAAAATCGAATTGCTGTAGGGAAGCCTAGCCGCTTGAATGGGTAAAATGCCTCCAACGTGTAACTCGACTCGGAGGAATTCGCATGCCTTATTACTATGGATACGGCTTTGGCATCGACCCGCTGTACCTGCTGGTTGTTCTTGTCTGCACGGTGCTTGGCCTTGCCGCACAGAACTATATCAACTCGACGTACAAAACCTGGTCCAAGGTTCGCTCGGACGGCGATACGGGTGCCACGGTCGCTCGCCGCATGCTCGATGCCAACGGTTGCAACGCCGTGGGTATCGAGGGCGTTGCCGGCGAGCTCACCGATCATTACAACCCGCAGGACAACAACCTGTATCTGTCGGATGCCAACCGTTCGGGCGGTTCGGTCGCAAGCGTTGCCGTCGCCTGCCACGAGGCGGGCCATGCTGCCCAGCGTCAAAGCGGCTATGCCATGATGAAGGTGCGCACCGCCCTGGTTCCGGTTGTCAACTTTACCCAGAACACTTGGACCATCGTGTTGCTCTTGGGCCTGTTTATGAACATCGCGGGACTCACAACCCTCGCGCTGATCTTCTTCTCGTTTAGCGTGTTGTTCCAGTTGGTTACACTGCCGGTCGAGATTGATGCCAGCCGCCGCGCCGTGGCGTACATCGAGCAGTCGGGCATGAGCTCCAAGCAGGTCAATGGCGCCAAGAAGGTCCTGACGGCAGCCGCGCTTACCTATGTTGCTGCAGCGCTCACTTCGATCATTCAGCTGCTCTACCTGATGGCTCGCTACAACAGAAACTCCAACCGATAACAAATTGGCTTGACAGGCGCCGCGGAGATTTGTGTCCCCGCGGCGCTGTACTATGTGTTGGACTTGAATTTGCGCAGGGCCGGAGCCCTTGTGCACGATAACGAAAGGAGGCTGCGTGGCAGGCTGGAATCTGACCGGCAATGCCGTTTCCGCCGAGTTCGACGGTTCGGACGAGCAGGAGCGTAAGGAGCTCAGCGTGAGCCAGGCGGTAGAGATCGCCGCCGGTGCGCTCGATGCCATTCCGCAGCTGAGCGTTCTGGGCGAGGTCACGGGCTTCCGTGGCCCCAATGCCCGAAGCGGCCACTGCTACTTCCAGATTAAGGACGACTCGGCCGCCGTTGACTGCATCATCTGGAAGGGCGCCTATCTCAAGCGCACGTTCGATCTGCGCGACGGTATGCAGGTGAGCTTTAAGGGCAGCTTCAATCTCTATAAGGCTACGGGCCGCATGAGCTTTGTCGCGCGCTCGTTTTCGCTGGCGGGGGAGGGTCTGCTGCGTCAACAAGTGGCGCAACTGGCCGAAAAGCTACGCCGTGAGGGTCTGATGGACGAAGCGCGCAAGCGCCGCATCCCGGTGTTCTGCTCGCGCGTGGCGGTCGTCACCTCGCTTTCGGGTGCCGTAATCGACGACGTCAAGCGCACATTGCGTCGTCGCAACCCGCTCGTCGAGCTCGTCTGCGTGGGTGCCAAGGTACAAGGCGAGGGTGCGCCGACAGAGCTCATTGAGGGCCTGCGCCGCGCCGCTTCCATTACGCCGGCGCCCGACTGTATTTTGTTGGTGCGCGGCGGCGGCTCCTTTGAGGACCTCATGACCTTTAATGACGAGGAGCTTGCCCGCGCGGTGGCGGCTTGTCCCGTGCCCGTGGTGACCGGCATTGGCCATGAGCCCGATACCTCGATTTGCGACATGGTGAGCGACCGTCGCGCCTCCACGCCTACGGCGGCGGCCGAATCGGTGGCGCCGGCTATGACGGAGTTGGCCGATGTGCTCGAGGCGCGCTATCAACGTCTGGGTGCTGCGATGGCATCGATGATTGGGTCGGCCCAGGTCGACCTGGAGATGCTCGATCAGCGCGGTCGCCGTGCCTGGGATACCTATACGGCTCGCTTGGGCGATGCGCTCGATGCGGCTGCGTGCCGCCCGTGCCTCAACGACCCAACGTTTATGGTTGAGCGTCGCGAGTCTGAGCTTGCCCTGACGGCCGATCGTTTGTCCGGCGCCATAACGCGTTCGGTTGGGGCATTCCGCTCCAACTTTGAGCGTCTGCCCGAGCGCTTGATCGCAAGCACCTCAGGACTCGATGGCAAGCGCCATGCGCTCACGCTCGCAAGCTCCCGCCTGGAGCATCAGGGGCGCACGATGCTCAACAAGCCAGCATCCGACCTGGGCCGTGCGGCAGCCTCGCTCGATGCCCTGTCGCCGCTCAAGGTGCTTGCCCGTGGTTATTCCATCGCGTACAGCGATGATGGGGTGGCCACGAGCGCCAAGACCTTTAAGCCCGGTGACGCCATTCGCGTGCGCATGGCAGACGGCAACGTGGCGGCAACGGTCGATACGGTCGAGTAGGCCGCGTTTCATAGCGATAAACCTTTAGGAAAGGAAACAGATATGGCAGAGAAGACCCCGGTCGAGCAGCTTACGTACAAGCAGGCTTCACAGGAGTTGGAGCTCATCATCCGCAGCTTGGAGTCGGGTGATATGGAGCTCGAGGAGTCGCTTGAGAGCTATACCCGCGGCGTCGAGCTCCTCAAGAGCCTGCGTACCCGCTTGTCCGATGCCGAGCAGAAGGTCTCGGTGCTCCTGAAGGACGTCGACGGCAACGACGTGCTCGCCGACGGCGAAGCCGCCAACACCGACGACAACCTTTCGTTCTAACCATCCCGACCAAATATAATTACCTTGGTCTGTGAGAAAGGAACCAACCATGTGTGATTGCATCTTCTGCAAAATTGCCAACCACGAGATCCCCTCGACCGTCGTCTACGAGGATGACCAGGTCATCGCGTTCGACGACCTCAATCCCCAGGCGCCGGTCCACACGCTCGTGATCCCCAAGAAGCACTACAGTGACATCGCCGATAACGTGCCCGCCGAGACCATGGGCGCCATGGCCCACGCCATCCAGGAGGTCGCCAAGGCCAAGGGTCTGGAGGACGGTTTCCGCGTCATCTCCAACAAGGGCGTCAACGCCGGTCAGACCGTCATGCACTTCCACATGCACGTCCTCGGCGGCAAGAACCTGGGCGAGAACCTCATCTGAGGGCGCTTTTTCCTTGCAATGAAACGGAAGCTCAAGCACCGATAACTTATATATCAACGCAATAAACCCGAGCGCGAGGGCGTTTGGGTTTATTATTGAAGCGTATGTAACCTGGCGGCGCCACACCGCCTGTTAGTAGGGAGACACATGAACGTTCTGGTCGTCAACGCGGGATCTTCGACCCTTAAGTATCAGGTCATCGACACCAAGTCCCATAAGGTGTCCGCAAAGGGCTCCTGCGAGCGCGTCTGCTTTACCGGTGGTACCTTCACCCATGCTGCCAATGGCTCCAAGAAGGTGACCGAGAACATCGAGTTCCCCGACCACAAGGTCGCCATCGAGGTCGTCCTGAAGGACCTTGAGGCCAACGGCGTCAAGATCGAGGGCATCGGCCACCGTATCGTTCAGGGCGGTTGGTACTTTGGTGATTCCTCCCTCGTCGACGAGGACGTCCTCGCCAAGATTCGCGAGGTCGCCCCGCTGGCGCCGCTGCACAACAACCCCGAGGCCAACGTTATCGAGTACTGCCTGGAGCAGTATCCCGATCTGCCCAACGTCACGGTCTACGACACCGCTTTCCACTTCAACATGCCCGAGGTCGCCAAGACCTACGCCCTTCCCAAGGATGTTTGCGACAAGCTGCACATCCGTAAGTACGGCGCCCACGGCACCAGCTATCGCTACATCTCCAAGAAGGTCGCCGAGATGACCAACGGCGAGGCCCGCAAGGTCGTCGTGTGCCATATCGGCTCCGGCGCTTCCCTGTGCGCCATCGAGGACGGCAAGTGCATGGACACCACCATGGGCTTGACGCCGCTCGACGGCGTCATGATGGGCACCCGCTGCGGCTCCATCGACCCGGCTACCGTGTGCTACCTGCAGCGCGAGGGTGGCTACACCTTCGACGAGGTCGACGAGATGATGAACAAGAAGTCTGGCCTTTTGGCTGTGACCGGTGGCAAGACCAACGACTGCCGCAACGTTGAGGAGCTCGCCGCTGCTGGTGACCCCGAGGCTCAGCTCGCCTTCGATATGTTCGTCTACAAGATTGCCGCTAAGGCCGCCGAGATGGCCACCTCCATGTGCGGCATGGACACCCTGGTCTTTACCGCCGGCATCGGCGAGCACGCTCCGGCCGTTCGCGCTGGCGTGGCCGATCGTCTGGCCTTTATGGGCGTCAAGATGGATCACGCCCGTAATGCCCTGCGTGGCGACGGCGCTTGGTGCCTGTCCGCCAAGGATTCCAAGGTCAAGATTTTCGTCATCCCTACGGACGAGGAGTTCATGATCGCTTCCGACGTCGAGCGCATCGTCAACGGCAAGTAATTGCAAGAGGGGAGGGGCTGGACGACCGAGCGCCGTTCGGCCCCTCTTTTGCGCTCGTTGGGCGATATGCTGATATCTATTTATCAAGATATGATAACTTCTTATTAAAATGCGGCCGCCTTAAGGGGCCTGCGTCGACCGTATTGCACTGCGAAGGAGTCTCATGAACGTACTTGTTGTCAACGCCGGCAGCTCAAGCCTTAAATATCAGCTTTTGGATACCGATACCCGCAAGGTTTTCGCCAAGGGCAACTGCGAGCGTATCGGATCGGACATGGGCATCTTTGGCCACTCCGAGAACGGTGGCGCTAAGCAGACCGAGGAGGTCCCTTTCCCCGATCATCGCTCTGCTATCGCTCGCGTGCTCGAGGAGCTCGAGAAGACCGACTTTACGATTGATGGCATTGGGCATCGTATCGTTCAGGGCGGCTGGCACTTCGATGATTCCGCGGTTGTCGACGACGAGGTTATGGCCAAGATTCTTGAGGTGGCACCGCTTGCTCCGCTGCACAACTACGGCGAGGCCGCAGCGATTGAGTATTGCCGTGAGAAGTATCCGGAGCTGCCCAACGTGGCGGTCTTCGACACCTCGTTCCACATGACCATGCCCGAGGTTGCCTACACCTACGCGCTGCCCAAGGACGTTTGCGACAAGTACCACGTGCGCAAGTACGGCGCCCACGGCACGAGCCACCGCTATGAGTGGATGATGGCCAAGGAGATCCTGGGTTCGCGCTGCCACCGCCTGCTTTCGTGCCATCTGGGCAACGGTGCTTCGCTCGCTGCTATCGAGGACGGCGTGTGCCGCGACACCACGATGGGTCTCACGCCGCTCGATGGCCTGATGATGGGCACCCGTTGTGGTTCCATCGACCCGGCCACCGTGTGCTACCTGCAGCGCGAGGGCGGCTACAGCTACCAGGAAGTCGATGACATGATGAACAAGCAGTCTGGTCTGCTTGCCATCTCGGGCATCTCCAACGACGCCCGCGACATCCGCACGCGCGCCTCCGAGGGCGACGAGCGCTGCCTGCTCGCCTTCGATATGTTCGCCTATAAGGCCATGCAGCAGGCCGGTTCCATGATCGCTTCCATGGCGGGCGTGGACACCATTACCTTTACCGCCGGCATCGGCGAGAACGACTGGTCGATCCGCAAGGCCTTCTGCGACTGCTTTGAGTGGCTGGGCGTGCGCATCGACAACAACAAGAACCGCGAGGCCGTGGGCAACGGCCCACAGGTCATCAGCGCCGCCGGCTCTTCCGTCACGGTTATGGTCATCCCCACCGACGAGGAATACATGATCGCCCACGACGTCGAACGCCTGACCAAGAACAACTAACGCGCGCATTTGCAAGTAAACGAAAGGCCTCCAGAGCAACGGCTCCGGAGGCCTTTTTACTAGCAGGTGGACGGCGGAAACCCCATCCCATTTCGAGCGCAAATACTGGGACACGCTTTCCGGTTGAGGCACGTTGCGGAAAGTGCGACCCACAATAAAGCAAAATTCCGTCCCAAAGTTTCCCAAACAGGCCCCAAGCGGAAGCCACATCCCACAATCCGCCTCCAAACTGGGATGTAGTTTCCGGCACAACAACCGCCGAAGCCCACCGGCCTTTCAATCTCCAAAGTGATCATCATCAGCAACGCCTGCGCTCCCAGCAACGGCACCCATCCATTCAGATTTTCAGCTCCAGCTCGTAGCCAAGCCGCCGTCCACCCCGGATTCCCTGATTGCTACGTGGCGGCAGGGACCCTACAGGGTAAAGCTCTGAAAATATTCCGCAGGACGCATGAAACCCCCGCCGCACGAAGTGCGCAGCGGGGGTTTCATGCATGTCCGAGGACGTTTTCAGAGCTTTACCCTGTAGGGTCCCGAGGGGATATGTCCGCTACTCAGCCATCTGAGCCTGGACGGCGGTGATGGCCACGACACCCACGATGTCGTCGGCAGAGCAGCCGCGCGACAGATCGTTGACCGGCTTGGCGATGCCCTGCAGGATGGGGCCGTAGGCGTCGGCGCCGGCGAAGCGCTGGACCAGCTTGTAGCCGATGTTGCCGGCCTCGAGGTCGGGGAACACGAGCACGTTGGCCTTGCCGGCAACGGAGGAGCCGGGAGCCTTGAGCTGGGCGACGGTGGGGACGATAGCGGCGTCGAGCTGCAGGTCGCCATCGATGGCGAGTTCGGGAGCCTTCTCCTTGCAGAACTTCACGGCTTCCTGGACCTTCTTGGCGACCTCGCCGCCAGCGGAGCCCATGGTGGAGTAGGAGAGCATGGCCACGTGCGGCTCAACGTTGCCCATGAAGGTGGACCAAGAGTGAGCCGAGGCGATGGCGATCTCGGAGAGCTCGTCGGAGGACGGGTTGATGTTGAGGCCGCAGTCAGCGAAGATCAGCGTGCCGTCGGTGCCGAACTGCGGGGTGTCGGTGCACATCACGAAGAAGGCCGAGACCAGCTTGGTGCCCGGGGCGGTCTTGAGGATCTGCAACGCGGGGCGCAGGGTGTCGGCGGTGGAGTGGCAGGCGCCGGAGACCAGGCCGTCGGCATCGCCCATCTTGACCATCATGGTGCCAAAGTAGGTGGCGTCCATCACCTGGGCGCGAGCCTGCTCGATGGTGACACCCTTCTTGGCGCGGAGCTCGGCAAACTTCTGCGCGTACTCCTCGTGCTTCTCGGCATTGCGCGGGTCGATGACGGTAGCGCCGGGAACGTCGATCTCGTCGGGGTTGCCCAGGATGACGATCTTTGCCAGGCCCTCCTCGATGATCTTGGTGGCCGCGACGATGGTGCGCGGATCCTCGCCCTCGGGCAGGACGATCGTCTTAAGGTCGGCCTTGGCGGCAGACTTCATACGGTTTAGGAAATCGCTCATGTTACTCCTTACAAGCGTTTCGCTAAGCTCCAGGCGCCCGGCTGTTCACGAATAAACCCGCTGCTAGCGGGTTTACCTTTCAATAATGTACGCCGCGGTGCTTGAGCTTTCCTTGTGTGGCAAGCTCATTATAGGACGCATTAGCGCTATAATCGCTCTGATAAATATGTCTCGAAGAATGTTCGAGAAAAGCCCAGCTAACGAGCCCGTGGCTTTTGACAAGGAGTATCGATGCAGATTACCTCAGGCCTGCCTGAAGGCTTTAACGCCGGCGCGTACGACATGATTGTCGTCGGTGCTGGATATGCCGGTGCCGTTTGCGCCCGCCGTCTTGCCGAGACCATCGGCTATCGTGTTGCCGTTTTGGAGCGCCGTAGCCACATTGCGGGCAATGCCTATGACTGCACTGACGAGGCCGGAATCCTGATTCACGAGTACGGTCCGCATATCTATCACACCTTTAACGAGCGCGTGCACAATTTCCTGTCGCGCTTTACCAAGTGGACGGATTATCAGCACAAGGTGCTCGCCAACATCAACGGTACCCTTATGCCCGTGCCCTTCAACCATGCGAGTCTCAAGCTCGCCTTTGGCGATGAGCGCGGCGAGGAGCTGTATCAGAAGCTCGTGGAGACCTTTGGCAAGGATGTCAAGGTGCCCATTATGGGGCTGCGTAAGAAGAACGACCCGGATCTTGCCGAGGTCGCCGATTACGTCTACGAGAACGTCTTTTTACATTACACCATGAAGCAGTGGGGCCAGACGCCCGATCAGATCGACCCCTCGATCACCGGCCGCGTTCCCGTCTTTGTGGGCGATGATGACCGCTACTTCCCGCAAGCTCCCTTCCAGGGCATGCCGCAGGAGGGCTACACGGCGCTCTTTGAGCACATGCTCGACCACGACCTGATCGACGTGTTCTGCGACGTGGACGCCCGTGACCTCTTTGAAATCGACGACACCACCGTCAAGATCGACGGCAAGGTCTATGGTGGCGAGATCGTCTACACCGGTCCACTCGACGAGCTGTTCAACCTCGACTTGGGTGCGTTGCCGTACCGCACGCTCGATATGAAGTTCGAGACGCTCGATATGGACCAGTTCCAGCCCGTGGGCACTGTCAACTACACCACGAGCGAGGACTACACGCGCATCACCGAGTTCAAGAACATGACCGGTCAGGTCCTGCCCGGCAAGACCACCATCATGAAGGAGTACTCCAAGGCCTATACGCCCGGCTCGGGCGAGACGCCGTACTACGCCATTCTTGAGCCCGAGAACCGTGAGCTCTATGAGCGCTATCTTGAGCGCGTCCAGAACCTGACGAACTTCCACCCGGTGGGTCGTCTGGCCGAGTATCGTTACTACGATATGGACGCCGTGACCAATTCTGCCCTCGATCTTTCGGATGAGATTATCGCCTGCCATGCATAAAGTCATAACATTCGGTATTCCCTCATATAACGCCGCCAAGGACATGGACCATTGCATCACCTCCATCTTGGAGGGGAGCAATTACGCTACCGATATCGAGATTATCGTGGTGGACGACGGCTCCAAGGACGAGACGGCCGATAAGGCCGATGAGTGGGAGGCACGTTATCCTGGAATCATCCGCGCGGTGCACCAGGAGAATGGCGGTCACGGTATTGCCGTCCTTTCGGGTCTGCGCGAGGCGCAGGGCACCTACTACAAGGTTGTCGACTCGGACGACTGGCTTGACGGCGCTGCCCTTTCGACCATGCTGTCGATTCTGCGTGGCTTTGAGGAGCGCGACCAGCGCGTTGACCTGTTTATCTCGAACTACGTGTACGAGAAGGTTTACGAGGGCACGCATACCGCTATTGGCTACAAATTTGCCCTGCCGCGCAAAAAGATCTTTTCCTGGGATCAGATCGGTCATTTCCGCCTGGACCAGAACCTTCTCATGCACAGCCTGTGCTATCGCACGGATGTGCTGCGCGAGTCCAACCTTCCCATGCCGCCGCACACGTTCTATGTGGACAACATCTACGCCTACGTGCCGCTGCCGCGTTGCAAGACCATGTACTACGCCGACATCGACCTCTACCGTTACTTTATCGGTCGCGAAGGCCAGAGCGTCAACGAGGCAACGATGGTCAAGCGTCTGGACCAGCAATTCCGTGTTACGCGTATCATGATGGATTCGTACCACCTGTACAGCGATGTTGAGTCGTCGCGCCTGCGTTCGTACATGATGGGCTACTTCACCATGATGATGGCGATCTGCTCGGTGCTCACCAAGCTTTCCGAGGAAGATTGCGCCGACGAGCGCCTAAAGACGCTGTGGAATGATTTGAAGGCCTACGACGAGCGCATGTATCGTCGTGCCCGCTACGGCGTGGTCGGGTTCTTCACCAATCTGCGCGGACGGGCCGGAGACAAAACCACACTCGGCCTATACCGTCTTGCCTCAAAGATCTTCAAATTCAACTAGCTGCCGAGTAATCGCTGCTGATAGGTTGACTGGGCCCCTTGGCCTTTAGTTTGCTACTGCGAACAGTCCTGCTCGCACGGAAAGCACATTAAGTGCTTTCCGGCTCGTGCGGAACTTGTATCAAACTAAAGACCAAGGGGCCTCTGCTATAAGAATCGATTGTCAGGGTGCCTGAATTTGAAGATCTTAGACGCGCGGTACACAGGGGCCTGGGCTGAAAAGACTTGGTTGGTAGGTTGCCCGGTGGGGCTTGGTTATGTTTGTCGCGAGTTCCGCACGAGCCGAAGAGCACTTAATGTGCTCTTCGTGCGAGCCAGGACTGTAGAGCAGCAAACATAACCAAGCCCCACCGGGCAACCGGTCAGGTTAGGCTACTTCGCGGCGCCGGGGATGCCGTGGGAGGTTTTGGCGGTTTTGGCTCCGTTTACGATGGCGGTTTGCAAAGCCCTTACGGCGAGCATGCCCAGCAGGTCTAGGGGAACGGCGGCGCTTGCCTGGGCGCCCAGTTTGCCGCTGGCGAGGGTGTAGATGGTGTCGCCGTCGTTGGTGGTGTGCGTGGGACGGATGGCGTGTGCGTAGGCGTCTGCGGCCATCTGGGAGACCTTGGTGGCTTGTGCCTTAGTGAGTTCCACGTTGGTGACGATGCAGCTGATGGTGGTGTTGGTGCGGTCGAGCGGCATCTGCATGGATCCGGCGGCGGCAAAGGCTGCGAGTTCCATGTCGACGATCTGGTCGCTATCGGCTGCGGCGCGCATGCCGGCGACCCACTCGCCGGTGAAGGGGTCGACAACGTTGCCGCAGGCGTTGACCGAGACCACGGCGCCCACCTTGATGGGGCCGAGCGCCACGGCGGCAGCGCCAAGGCCGGCCTTCATGCAGGTGGCGGGCCCCATGAGCTTACCCACGGTGGCGCCCGTGCCGGCGCCTACGTTGCCCTGTTCGAGCTTGGTGGGGGTGTGGTCGAGTGCTTCGCACACGGCGGCGATGCCGGCCTCAATGTCGGGGCGCACGGTGGGGTCGCCAAAGGCAAGGTCGAAGATGCAGCTGGAGCACACGATAGGCACCTGCGTGGGGCCGACGGGAAGGCCGATGCCGCGGCTCTCAAGCTCGCGAGCGACGCCGCTTGCAGCCTCGAGGCCAAAGGCCGATCCGCCCGAAAGGCAGACGGCGTGGACCTTGTCGACGGTGTTCTCAGGTCGCAGCAGGTCGGTTTCGCGCGAAGCGGGAGCACCGCCGCGAACGTCAACACCGCCGGTGGCGCCCTCGGGTGCCACGATTACGGTGCAACCGGTGCCGGCCTCCTCGTCCGTATAGTTGCCATAGCAAAAGCCATCGACATCGCAGACGTCAATGGCCTCGAGCAGTGTATCCATGTTTAACTCCTATCGGTTTTCCGCCGCGCCTTGTGCCCGGTCGGGATCCGTACGGTACGCCAAAATTGTAGGCGCTGGGGAATACCCAGCGCCAGATGCAATTACGAGAGTTTTTGAATCGCGCGCGCGACGCGGGCGATGGGTAGGCCCACCACGTTATAGAAGTCGCCCGAAATATCGTGCACGAGCATGCGTCCGCCTGTGCCCTGAATGCCGTAGGCGCCGGCCTTGTCCATGGGCTCACCCGAGGCGACGTAGCGCTCGATCTGCTCGTCGGTGAGCTCGTAGAACGTCACGTCGGTCACATCGACAAAGGACAGGCTTTCGGCGGCATGCGGGGCGGCCGTATCGCCTGCCTTAACGATGCAGACGCCGGTTGCGACCTGGTGCGTGCGGCCCGAAAGCTCACGGAGCATGGTGCGCGCCTCGTCCTCGGTTGCCGGCTTGCCCAGAATCTTGCCGTCAAAGGTGACGATGGTGTCGGCCGCGACCGTCAGCTCATTGGGCTCGGCATACTCGGCAGCAACGGCAGCCGCCTTGGCGCGTGCCAAGCGCTCGACAAGCGTGAGCGGGGCCTCGCCATCAAAGGGCGTTTCGTCGATATCCGCGGGAATCACGCGAATGTTGTAGCCTGCCTCGCGCATCAGCTCTATGCGGCGCGGCGATTGCGAAGCCAAAATCATAGTTGGATGCCCTCGGCGACCTTCTCGACGGCCTTGTCGCCGGCGAGCGTGCGCAGCAGCTCCAATGCAAAGGGGAGTGACTGTGCCATGCCGCTGGCAGTGATGATGTTGCCGTCTTGCGTGACCTTCTCGCCGGTATAGGCACCTTCGGGGAAGCTTTTCTCAAAGCCAGGGAAGCACGTGGCATGGCGCCCCTCGAGCAGGTCGAGCTCGCCCAGGATAAACGGCGCGGCGCAGATGGCGGCGACGTGCTTGGTTGCGGCGAACTCGCAGACTACGTCGCAGACGCGCTGATCTGCGCGCAGGTTGGTGGCACCGAGCAGGCCGCCGGGCAGCACGACGCAGTCGTACTCGTCAAAGTTGATCTCATCAAAGAGCGCATCGCAGGTCACGGGGATCTGCAGCGAGCTTACGACCTCGCGCGTGGGCATGATCGAGACGAGCGTGGCACGCACGCCGCCGCGACGCATGACATCGACCATGGTCAAGCATTCAATAGTTTCAAAGCCATCGGCGGCGAGAACGGCAACGCTGGGCATGAGGGTTCCTTTCATAGGCGGCATACAATTAGCCGTCTTATACCCCGAAGACCTCCGCTTGCCACGCTCGATTTCCCAATGATTTTTCTGAGCAATGATTAAGTGGCTAGTTGCGCTTGAGGTGGACGACGGTTTCGCAGTGGAAGGTTTGTGGGAATAGGTCGACTGGCGTGATCTTTATGGGGGAGAAGGTGCCTTCTTCGACAAAGCGTTTGAGATCGCGCGCCAGGGTGGCCGGGTCGCAGCTCACGTAGGCGACATCGCGGGCACTCGTGCTGGCGATAAGGTCGATCGCCTCGGGGGCGAGGCCTGCGCGCGGCGGGTCGACCACCAAGATGTCGGCATCCTGGTCGGGGAACTCGCGCACCGCGTCTCCGCCAATGACGTCGACGTTATCAAGCTTGTTGATTTCCAGGTTACGGCGTAGATCGCGCACGGCGGGGCCGTAGGCCTCGACGGCAGCGACAAAGTCGCAGCGGCGGGCGAGCGGCAGGGTAAAGGTGCCGGCACCGCAGTACAGGTCCACGGCAAGCTCGTCTTCCTGCGGGTCGAGCGCTTCCATGACAAGCTCGATCAAAATCTCGGCACCCTTGGTGTTGACCTGGAAAAAAGACGGGGCAGACAAGCGCATCTGACCCTCGGCGATATTCTCGGTCCATGAGCCCTCTCCGGCGAGCATTTCGACCTTGGAGACACGGCGGGCCTTCTTTTCGCCCTTGCTCATCACGCGCACGATGCTCGTGGGATGAGCGGCGTCTGCCAGCACGCGGGAGACCTGCGAGCGCGGAAAAGAGCCTGTGGGCGTCCAGAGCGCCACTTCGAGTGCCTTGGTGCGACGCGAGGCGCGAATGCCCACGCGCTCGAGGCCCAGGTCGTGGCTGCCGCTCAGATAATTGAGCGCACCGACGACCGATTTGAGTGCCTTGGGGAAGCGTTTGTCGAACAACGGGCACGAATCGACGGTCACGATCTTGCGAGGATCGACACCGTGCATGCCAAGACGCACGCGGCCGTTTACAACGGTCGGCTCGAGTTCGATTTTATTGCGGTAGCCCCAATCATCCTTGGTGTGGCGGATGGGTTGCACCAGTTCATCGACTTGATCGGGGCTGAACTTGCCGATACGCTCGAGCGTGGAGCGCAGATTTTGCTCCTTGGCGGCGAGCTGTGCCGTGCGTGAGAGATTGCCCCACGAGCAGCCGCCGCAGATGCCCACGAAGGGGCAGGGAGGCTGAATGCGATCGGGGCTTGGCTCCAGAATCTCGGTGGTGCGGGCACGCATGAACGACTTGCCGTCCTGTACGACCTCGGCCTCGACGGTGTCGCCTGCCACGGCGCCCTGCACAAAGACGGCCTTGCCGTTGTCGGCGTGCGCCAGCCCGTCGGCGCCGTAGGTCATCGATTCTATAGTGAGCTTCATATTCCTGCCTGTCATTCGCGTTGTTGTTCGCACCATGGTAGCAGGGAAAAGCGCCCCGCATCCGAGGCTTTCCTCAAATGCGGGGCGCTTCTACAAACTGCTTCTACAAACGACTATTTCGTCTTGCCGGTAATGAGCGTCTTAAGACCCAGGCCGATCAGACCCAGGCCCATGCGCACGCGACCGGGGCGATGGCGCTCGATGGCCTTGGTCTTGCCGGCGGGCTTATCGCGACGGGCGCTCGTCTCGGGTGCGGGCTTGGTGACCTGCGGCTCGGGCTGAGGTGCAGGTGCGGGCTCGGGCTCAATGACGGTCGCCTGGACCTCTTGGACCTTGGGTGCTACTGGCTGCGGCTCGGCCTCGGAGGCAGGTTCCGCCTCAATGACGGGCTCGGGCGCGGCCTCGGCGTTGCGATAGGCGCGCTCCAGCAGGGCTTCCTGTGAGTTGAAGGGTTTCTCACCCTCTGCACGTTCCACGGGAACCCAGGTGCCGTCGCTCGTGAGGCTGCGGGCCTTCACGTTGTCCCGCAGCTGCATACCCATGTACTCGTGTACCAGGGCGCGGCAGGTGGGGTCGAGCACGGGGAAGGCAATCTCCACGCGGTGCTCGGTGTTGCGCGTCATCATGTCTGCCGAGCTCAGGTAAATCATGTCCGAGTCCACGCCGAAAGCATAGACGCGCGCGTGCTCCAAAAAGCGTCCGACGATGGAGCGGACATGCACGTTCTCGGTCTTGCCCGGAACACCGGGCTTGAGGCACGAGATGCCGCGGATGATCATGTCTACGCGCACGCCGGCACACGATGCCTCGGCGATCTTGTCGATAACCTCGCGGTCGGTCAGCGAGTTGAGCTTAAAGAACACGCGGGCGGGCTCGCCGGCAAGGGCGCGCTGGATCTCGCGGTCAAGCCCGCGCATGATGAGCGGTTTCAGTCCGACGGGCGCCACACCCAGGAAGCGGTAGTCGCCGCGCAGGTTGCCCAGCGACAGATTGCGGAAGAACAGGTTGGCGTCCTCGCCGATGCCGGGATGGGCTGTCATGAGCATAAAGTCGCTGTAGAGTTTGGCCGTCTTCTCGTTAAAGTTGCCGGTGCCCAAAAGCGTGAGGCGCGTTAGCGCCATGCCCTCGCGATAGGTGAGCTGGCAGATCTTTGAGTGGCATTTAAAGCCCTCGGAACCATAGATGACGGTGCAGCCGGCCTCTTCCAGGCGCTCGGCCCACTCGATGTTGTTCTGCTCGTCAAAGCGGGCACGAAGTTCCATGAGCACCGTGACCTCTTTGCCGTTCTCGGCAGCATCGATCAGCGACTCGCACAGGCGGCTCTGCTTGGCCACGCGGTAGAGCGTGATGCGCAGCGAGATGCACTCGGGGTCGTAGGCGGCCTCGTGCACCAGATCCAGGAAGGGGTTCATGGCCTCGTAGGGATAAAAGAGCAGCTTGTCGTGCTGCAGCACCTGCTCGCGGATGGAGCGGGTCATGTCGATGGTGGGATTGGGCTGCGGCCTAAACGGCGTAAAGAGCAGCTCGTTGCGCAGGTGCTCGGGAATCTTGCCCTCAATGCCAAAGACGTAGCCCAGGTCGAGCGGGATATCGCAGGTAAAGACAGAGCGGCGCGAAAGCTCGAGCGCCTTGCGGATGGTCTTGAGCGTTGCCTTCTCGAGCGACCCCGAGACCGCGAGCACTACCGGCTGCAGACGCAGGCGCTTCTTGAGGATGCGCTTCATGTGCTGGCGGTAGTCCTCTTCCTCTTCGACGCCCTCGCCGTCCGGATCGATGTCGGCGTTGCGGGTGACGCGGATCAGCGCACGATCCAGCGGCTTATAGGAGCCAAAGCAGCTGTCCAGGCAGGCGAGGATGACGTCCTCGAGCAAGATGTAGGAGTAGGTGCCGGTGGGCGAGGGGATCTCGACCACGCGGTTCATCGAGGCGGGAATCTCGATAAGGCCCAGCAGGCTCTCCTCGTCGGTGGCGCCGTCCAGACCACAGGCCAGATAGAGCGCGCCATTGCGTAGGTTGGGGAAGGGGTGGCGAGGATCGATGACCAGCGGCGAGATGACCGGCGACACGTAGGCCTGGAAGTAGCGGGTTACAAAGGTGCGCTCCTCGGGCGTAAGCGAATCGATGCGGGCGCGGTGAACGCCCAAGGTGTCGAGCTTGCCCTCGATGCTCTTAAAGATGGACTCCCAACGGGTAAGGAGCCCGGGCATTTCGGCCATGACAGCATCGACCTGTTCGGAGGCGGTCATATTGCTCTTGTTGTCGACAGGTTGCTTTTTGAGCTCTGCCAGATCGGACAGGCCGCCCACGCGCACCATGAGAAACTCGTCGAGGTTAGACTCGAAAATCGACACGAACTTTAGACGCTCGAACAGCGGAACGGTCTCATCGAAGGCTTCGTCAAGCACACGGTTGTCAAAGCGTAGCCAGCTGAGCTCTCGGTTCTGCGTGTACGAGAAGTCGCGAGGCGGTTTGCGCAGCTTTGCGGCGGCTTGCTTTTTTTCGATTTTGCTCGGCATATGCATCTGTCCGTTCAGTCCCCGCAGGGGACGGTAGCCTAACCCTATTCACTATTGTCTCAATTTAGTCGACTTGTGGCACGGACGTATTGTGCGAACGGTATCTTTACCTACTTCTTACGCTGACAAGTCATAGGACTGACGCCCTGCTCGTCTGCAAGCGGTCTATATCCTCACTCAACTGGTACGTAAGTGTGAATAAGAATGATGGATAGCTGAATATCATTGAATGCAGGCGGAAACGTAAACAAACATCATTTATATACATAAAACCGATTTAGCTATGCAATTCTGAATCAAAAGTTTAGAGATGCAATTGCAAATAGTTTTTAGGAAAAAAGAGCGTTTACCTTAGAAAAGTTACTTTAGAACGCCGAAGTACATTATGGGGGAATCTCATGCGATATACCGTTCATCGCACTTTGTTGACCGTTCGGGGGCGAGGTGGAATTGCGGGTGGAATTTGGATATAACTAGAGCTGTCAGCAAGCAGCGTCCGCTATGGAAGGGCGCTGAGAGATTCGGCCGAAAGGCCCGAAAGAAAGGTAGGAGGCCATGACGAAAGGTCTGCACGTGCCTTCCGAGATCGGCAAGCTCAGGAAGGTCTGCCTGCACCGTCCCGGCGACGAGCTCCTCAACCTGCCGCCCGA
>CABUSD010000020.1:0-33258 GCA_902494165.1 uncultured Collinsella sp.
CTTCCATTCGTCACCTTCATTACTCCAACGACGAATTCTAGGCGGTGTCCCCTCCCTTTCAAGAAAGGGAAGAGGCGGGGTATGCCCCGCCTCTTACACCACATCTCTGCGCGCTACCACGGTTTGAGGGCCGCAGAGCAAAAACGGGGGCGCAGGCTGTCCTGCGCCCCCGTTTTCTGGGCATTGCGGTTGTTTGCCGCCGGTTGTTACGCCGCCTCGTCGAACTGCGAGTTATACAGGTCGGCGTAGAAGCCACCCTGGGCGAGTAGCTCGTCGTGTGTGCCCTTCTCGACGATGTCGCCGTCGCGAATTACCAAGATTACGTCGGCGTTGCGGATCGTGGACAGGCGGTGCGCGATGACAAAGCTCGTGCGGCCCTGCATCAGCGCATCCATGGCGCGCTGAATAAGCTCCTCGGTGCGGGTGTCGACGTTGGAAGTCGCCTCGTCCAAAATCAGCGCCGGACGGTCGGCCAAAATGGCACGGGCGATGGTCACGAGCTGGCGTTGACCCTGCGACAGGTTAGTGCCCTCTTCGTTGATCATAAAGTCGTAGCCGCCGGCGAGCGTATGGATAAAGTGGTCGCAGCGTGCGGCGCGTGCGGCGGCCTCGACCTCGGCGTCGGTCGCATCGGGGCGTCCGTAGCGGATGTTTTCGCGGATGGTGCCGTTAAACAGCCAGGTGTCCTGCAACACCATGGCAAACTCGCCGCGCAGCGCCGCGCGGTCCCAGTCGCGCACGTCGACGCCCTCGACGCGCAGCGAACCGCCGTCCACATCGTAGAAGCGCTGCAGCAGCTTGATGAGCGTGGTCTTGCCGGCGCCGGTGGGGCCGACGATGGCGATGGTCTGGCCGGGTTGCGCCTCGCAGCTAAAGTCGTGGATGATGGTCTTGTCGGGCGTATAGCCAAACTTGACGTGATCAAACTCCACATGGCCGGGGCGCTTTTCGGGAATCTGCGCGTCGGCTTTCTGCTCCTCCTCGGGCGCGGCCAGGAACTCAAAGACGCGCTCGGTGGCGGCGGCCATCGACTGCATCGTGTTGCTCACGTTGCCCAGCTGCTGCACGGGTTGCGTAAAGTTGCGAACGTACTGGATAAAGCTCTGGATGTCGCCGGGCGTGGCATTGCCGGTCAGCGCGAGCTGTGCGCCCACCACGACGACGCCCACGTAGCCCATGTTGCCCACCAAACTCATGAGCGGCATCATCAGGCCCGACAGGAACTGCGAGCGCCAGCCACTAATAAAGAGGCGGTCGTTTTGGCGGTCGAATTCCTCGATCGAGGCCTCGGCGCGGTCGAACACCTGAATGACGTTCTGGCCGGCAAAATCCTCCTCGATAATGCCGTTGACGGCGCCCAGAACCTGCTGCTGCTCGCGGAAGTACGGCTGCGAGAAGTGAATCATCACGGTCAGGATAATCGCAGCGGCCGGCAGCGTGAGCACGGTGACGCCGGTAAGCGGCAGGCTGATCGAAAGCATCATGACGAGCACGCCGATAATCTGCGTCACCGACGTGATGAGCTGGGTCACGCTCTGGTTGAGCGACTGACCCAGCGTATCGACGTCGTTGGTGATGCGGCTGAGCACATCGCCCTTGCTGTGACCGTTGAAGTAGCTCATCGGAACGACAGCGATCTTGGCGGCGATCTCCTTGCGCATGCGATAGCAGATCTTTTGCGTGACGCCGGTCATGAGCCAGCCTTGGATCAGGCTGCAGACAGAGCTCGCCAGATACAGGCAGAGCAAAAAGCCGAGCGTCTTGGCGATCCAGTCAAAGTCAACGTCGCCGGTGCCGTTGACCTTGGCGACCAGGCCTTCGAACAGCTTGGTCGTAACCTGGCCGAGCACCTTGGGTCCCACAATGTTAAAGATGACCGAGCACACGGCAAAGGCGACGGCGGCAAACACGGCAATCTTGTGCTGGCCGATATAGCCGAGCAGCTGCCTCATGGTGCCCTTAAAGTCCTTGGCCTTTTCGCCGCGACGCATGCCGCCCATGCGGCCCATGGGACCACGCTGGCGGGTGGGCTTGGGAATCTGAGTCTTGGTCTCGTCTGCCATTAGCGCTCGCCTCCTTCCATGACGGCTGCAATTTCTTCTTGGGTAAGCCCCAGCTCCTCGGCGGAAAGCTGCGACTGTGCGATCTCCAGGTACGCCGGGCAGCTGCGCAGCAGCTCCTCGTGCGTGCCGGTGCCCACTACGTGGCCGTCGTCGAGCACGATGATCTGGTCGGCGTGCATGATGGTCGCGATGCGCTGGGCCACGACCACGAGCGCGGCGTCGGTAACGTTTTTGGCCAGCTCCTCGCGTAGGCGCGCGTCGGTCTTGTAGTCGAGGGCGCTAAACGAGTCATCGAACACCACGACCTCGGGCTTTTTGGCCAACGCGCGGGCGATGGCCAGACGCTGGCGCTGACCACCCGAAACATTGGAGCCGCCCTGGCTGATAGGGGAGTCGTAACCGTCTTCGCGCTCGGCGATAAAGTCCTCCGCCTGGGCGACGCGTGCTGCCTGGCGCATATCCTCGTCACTCACCATGTCGCCGGCAAACTTGAGGTTGCTCTCGACGGTACCCGAGAACAGACGACCCTGCTGCGGAATATAACCGATGCGGCGGCGCAGCTCGGAAAGGGTCATGTCGCGCACGTCGATGCCGTCGAGCGAAATGCTGCCGCCCGTGACGTCGTACAGGCGCGGGATGAGCTGCACAAGCGTGGACTTGCCCGAGCCCGTGGAGCCAATAATGCCGAGCATCTGACCGGCATGCGTGGTGAAGTTCACGCCGCTAATGACGTCTGCGCGGGCATCGGGATACTGGAAGCTCACGTCACGGAAGGTGAGCTCGCCGCGCGGCGCGCTGGCAGCGGGCAGTTTGGGCGAGGCGGGGTCGTTGATGCTCGTGGGGCAGGTGATGACCTCTTCCACGCGCTCGGCTGCGACCTCGGCGCGGGGCAGGATGACCGAAACCATGGTGAGGATCATAAACGCCATGACGATCTGCATGGTGTAGGAGATGAACGCCATCATGTTGCCGACCTGCATCACGCCGTCGGACACGCCCTGCGCGCCAAACCAGACGATAAGCACGGTGATGCAGTTCATGACGAGCATCATGAGCGGCATCATAAAGCTCATGGCGCGGTTGGTGTAGAGCTGCGTGGTCATCAGGTCGAGCGAAGCCTTGTCAAAACGCTCGAGCTCATGCTCCTCGCGGTTGAACGAGCGGATGGGCATAAGGCCGTCGAGCAGCTCGCGGGCGGTAAGGTTCACGCGGTCCACAAAGCTCTGCATCTTTTTGAACTTGGGCATGGTGAGGCCCATGAGCACGCCGACGACGGCCGAGACCGCGATGATGGCCACGGCGATGGTCCACTCTAGGCCGGTATGGTTGGCCAGGACGCGCATGACGGCGACGATGCCCATGACGGGGGCCATCAGACACATGCGGATAAACAGGGTTGCGGCCATCTGGATCTGCTGAATGTCGTTGGTACAGCGGGTGATGAGCGAGGCCTGGCTAAACTTGCCCACTTCGGCCGGCGAGAAGTGCATAACCTTGTTGAAGGTCTCGCGGCGCAGGTCGCGGGCGATGGAGCAGGCGGTGCGCGAAGCCACGGCACCGGTCAGGATGGTGGCGACGAGCGAGATTAGGCACAGACCAAACATCGTGGTCGCCATGCGGCCCAGGTAGGCGTTCTGCACGTCGGCGGGGTCGATGCCCTGCGCCTTGTACTCGTCTTGCACATAGCTCACGGCGCGTTGGGTCACGATGGAGCCCGACATGGAGCCCATTTTGTCCGCCATATCGTTGGCGCCCTCGACGAGCTTGCCCTGGTCGATTAGGCCGCCTTCAACGCCTAGACGCAGGCTCTTCATGGTGATCTTGCCACCGTCGGCATCAATCTGTTTTTGCATGTTCTGCGCCGCAGCGGCCTTCTGCTGCATCTCGGCGAGTTGCTCGGGCGTCATCGCCGCCATCTGCTCGGGCGTGGGCATGGCCTGAGCGGCGCCGCCATCGCTTGCCTCGGTAGATGCGCCGGTCATGTCGCCCATGGAGTTGGCATCGATGCCCTGGTTGAACGAAAGGACGACAGTCTCGGGGAGGCTCATGATGTCGGCAATCTTGCCGCCGTCGGCGCGCTCCTCCTCGGTGCCCTTGTACGTTCGAATGCCGTTATTGTCCGCCTTGCCAAACACGGCCTCCACAGCTTTGGCGTCCTTGGTGCTCATAAAGAGTTCGAGGTCGTCGAGCGATTTGGCGCGAATGGCGTCGGGCACGGGCGAGGCGATGCCGCCTTGCTGCACGCCCACGTCGACGATGTCGCTCATATAGGTAGGCAGTGCCAGATCGGCGTTGCAGCTGATTACGATAAGTACGATAGCTGCAAACAGTGCCGGGACATGTTTTTTAAAGAGCTTGAGAATCCTCACTCGGCATCTCTCCTTTCTTGATTGCGGTCGATAATTTCGTTGGCACGTCTAAGAAGGCGCACCATCTCTTGGGTATCTGTTTCGCCAAGCTGCTCGAGGAAGGCCGCGGTGCGGTCCTCGAATTCCCGACGTTTGATTTCGAGATCCTGGAATCCTTTGTCGGTCACCGTGACGTGTACGCGACGACGGTCGGTCTTTGAGTGCTCGCGCTCGATCCAGCCCTTGGCCTCGAGGGCGCGCAGGATATTGGCGATGCGGGCGCTCGAGACCCAGGCACGATCGGCGAGTTCGCTCGGCGTGAGCGAGCCGCCGGCGCGCATGAGGGCGCGCATGACGGCCATCTCGCCGCCGAGGGCTTTGTCCGCAAAGCGCGAAATGCGCTGATGCATGCTGCCGAACTCGGTAAGGAGCTGACGCCCAAGCTCACGGAAATCGGTATCTTCCACCGAAAACCCCTAACACTAGAAACTATTTTCGGTGGAAGATGATACCCCAATACGCGGGCCTCATACAGTGGGCAATATTAAGAGCTCATTAAGACTTAAAATCATTCAATTGATGAAGCGTTTCAAATAACTATTATACACGCGGTTAGGCGAGGGGTTGTCACCACCATGACGACTGGGACTCATATAATCGCCACGTGCGATGCTCCAACTTCCCGCAAGGAGACACCTAAATTAAAGGGGGATGGAGTCATGGCATTTGACTTCACGGGCAAGACCGCGATTGTCACGGGCGGCACTCAGGGCATTGGCCTCGAGATCGCCAAGGGCATCGTCGCGGGCGGCGGACACGTCGCGCTCATCGCAAGGAACGCTGCTAAGGGCGAGGCCGCGGTGGCCGAGCTTGGCGAGGGCAACAAGTTCTATCAGCTCGATGTCGCTGATGCACCCAAGGCGCGCGAGACCGTCGAGCAGATTTTTACGGACCTGCCGCAAACCAACATCCTGATCAACTGCGCCGGTGTCATCAGCACCAAGAAGTTCGACGAGATCGATGACACCGAGTGGCGCCGCACTATCGATATCAACCTCAACGGTACCTTCACTATGATGAACGCCGTGTACCCGCACTTTAAGGCGGCGCATGCCGGCACTATCGTCAACGTGAGCTCCGTTGCTGGCAAGATCGGCGGCGGCCTGCTTGGCACCGCTGCCTACGCGAGCTCCAAGGCCGGTGTCAACGGCCTTACCAAGGCGGTCGCCAAGGAGGGCGGCAAGTTTGGCGTTCGCTGCAACGCCGTGTGCCCGTCGCTCACGTTGACCGATATGACCTCGATTCTCTCTGACGAGAACTCTCAGCGCATCATCAACGGTATTCCTCTGGGCCGCGCTGCCCAGGCCAGCGAGCCTGCGCAGATGGTGCTGTTCTTCGCTTCCGACCTCGCCAGCTTCGTGAACGGCGAGATCGGTGACTGCGACGGCGGCATCGTCCTGGACGGGTAATACCCCGCGATGATTATTCGGCGACGGCTCCTGCGACTCGGGACCGTCGCCTTCTTTCTGACATAGGCGCGTGCGGCTACGATTCGCATGCATCCAAAGGAGATATATATGAGTGAATCGACTGCGGTGGAGGCGCCGGCGGCAAAGGAGCCGTTCTTTAAGATGTCCTCCATCCCGGGTGCCAATATTTTGGTGCCGCTTTTGCTGGGCTGCCTGCTCAACACGCTATTCCCCGACCTGTTCAAAACGCTCGGCAGCTTTACGCTTGGTATGACCCAGCAGGGCGCAGGCCCGCTCGTGGGCGCTTTTTTGCTCATCGTCGGTACGACGATTTCGTTTAAGAGTGCTCCTGCCGCCGCTGCACGCGGCGCCATCATCATCGCCGTCAAGCAGATCGTGGTCGTTGCCGTGTCGCTGCTCATCCTTTATGTGTTCAACGACAACCTGTTTGGCATCTCTGCTATGGTGATGCTGGCGGCTTGCACCGGCGCCAACAACGCTATGTACGCTGGTCTGATGGGCACCATGGGCAATGAGGCCGAGCGTGGCGCCGTCGCCATCACCACGCTGGTTGTCGGCCCTCCGGTCACGATGATCGTGCTCGGCGCTGCCGGTCAGGCTCCGATCGGCTGGTCGCTCGTGGGCGCCATCCTACCGATCGTCGTCGGCATTATTCTGGGCAACCTCTTCCCGAGCTTTAAGAAGATGATGGCACCGGCACTTTCCGCCGTCATCGTGCTCGTCTTCTTTGCCATGGGCTCGACCATGACCTTTGGCCAGCTCATTAATGGCGGTCTCCCCGGTATTCTGCTCGGCGTGATCTGCTCGGTGGTCTTTGCAATTCCCGTTATCGCGGTCGATAAGCTCACGGGCGGTACGGGTGTCGCAGGTGCGGCCATTTCGAGCTGCGCCGGAGCCAATGTGGCCACGCCTGCTGCCATGGCAAGCGTCAACGAGGCCTTGTATGGCGGTGCGGTGCTCGCGACGGCTACGGCACAGGTTGCTGCCTGCGCAATCGTGACGGCTATTTTGACCCCGCTGGTCACCAGCTGGTGCTACAAGCATTTTGAGGGCCAGGGCAACGGCGATAGCAAGACAACGACCGACAAGGCCGCCGCAGCCGCCTAATGCCAAGCGGCAATCAAAGCTAAAAACTAGCTACGCCACAGGGCGGCCACGGGGGATCCCGTGGCCGCCCTGCAGTTTCTGTAGGGTCTCTGGGACACTTTACCCTGATAAAGCTGGCATAACAGCTAGAGCGAACGTCGTACAAAGGCAAGGAAAAATAACATACAAATCGGTGAACGGTAGTTGTTTGCACTCTCATTTCCTGCGGGTTTGTAAAAAACGTCCTTATGATATAAAAAAAGAAACATATAACAGCCCAGATGGAGAGGGTCGCTATGTTATCCTTCTCAAACGGGTGAAATCTTGGGTTTTGGGTTGTAGTTCCAAGGTGGACAAACGTTTTCCCTGCACCAATGTGTGGTGAAGAACGGAAGAAGCCGGTAGTGCAAGCCGAACATTCAAGAATTCAATAAGCAGCGGTGTGAGAGAGCGCCGCATTACACGTAACTAGGAGCGTGGTTACACAATGCAGGAGGCATGGGAAGGCTTCAAGGAAGGCATTTGGACGGGAGAGGTTGACGTCCGAGACTTCATCCAGAAGAACTACACCCCCTACGAGGGCGACGAGTCATTCCTCGCCGGCCCGACTGAGCGTACCAAGGAGCTGTGGGGCGAGGTTCTCGACCTGCTGCTTAAGGAGCGCGAGCAGGGCGGTGTCCTCGATATGGACACCAAGACCGTCACGGGTATCGTGAGCCACCCCGCTGGCTACATCGATAACGCCCACCGCGAGAAGGAGACCATCGTCGGCCTCCAGACCGACAAGCCGCTCAAGCGCGCGCTGCACGTCAACGGCGGTATCCGCATCGCTTGCCAGGCTGCCAGCCAGCACGGCTATAAGGTCGACGAGAACGTTGTCGAGCGCTACACCTTCGAGCGTAAGACCCACAACGCTGGCGTCTTCGATGTTTACACTCCCGAGATGCGTGCTTGCCGCTCGGCTCACATCATCACCGGTCTGCCCGATGGCTATGGCCGCGGCCGCATCATCGGCGACTACCGTCGTGTTGCCCTGTACGGCGTCGACTACCTGATCAAGGACAAGGAGGCCCAGAAGGCTTCCACCCCGACGGTCATGACCGCCGACAACATCCGCGACCGCGAGGAGCTGCAGGAGCAGATCCGCGCCCTCGGCGAGCTCAAGATGATGGCCGAGACCTATGGTTTCGATATTTCCAACCCTGCTACCAACACGCAGGAGGCCATCCAGTGGATGTACTTCGCCTACCTTGCTGCCGTCAAGGAGCAGAACGGCGCCGCTATGTCCATCGGCCGTACCTCTACGTTCATCGACATCTACGCTGAGCGCGACCTTGCCAACGGTACCTTCACCGAGGAGCAGATCCAGGAGTTCGTGGATCACTTCATCATGAAGCTCCGCATGGTCAAGTTTGCCCGTACCCCCGAGTACCAGGCCCTGTTCACCGGCGATCCGCAGTGGGTCACCGAGTCCATCGGCGGCATGGGTGTTGACGGCCGTACGCTCGTTACCAAGATGAGCTACCGCTACCTGCACACGCTCGAGAACATGGGCACCAGCCCCGAGCCCAACATGACCGTTCTGTGGTCGACCCGTCTGCCCGAGAACTTCAAGAAGTTCTGCGCCAAGACTTCTGTCGCCAGCTCCTCGATCCAGTACGAGAACGACGACCTCATGCGCGTCTATCACGGCGACGACTACGGCATTGCCTGCTGCGTGTCCTCCATGCGCATCGGCAAGGAGATGCAGTTCTTCGGCGCTCGCGCCAACCTGGCCAAGTGCCTGCTGTACGCACTCAACGGTGGTGTTGACGAGGTCTCCAAGAAGCAGGTCGGCCCCAAGTATCGCGCCGTCGAGGGCGATACGCTCGATTACGACGACGTTGTGGCCAAGTACAACGACATGATGAAGTGGCTTGCTGGCGTGTACGTCAACTCGCTGAACATCATTCACTACATGCACGACAAGTACTGCTACGAGCGCATCCAGATGGCTCTGCACGACAAGCACGTGCACCGCTGGTTCGCTACGGGCATCGCTGGCCTTTCCGTCGTGGCTGACTCCCTGTCCGCCATCAAGTACGCCAAGGTCCACCCCGTCCGTGATGAGAACGGCATCATCGTCGACTTCGAGACCGAGGGCGAGTTCCCCAAGTACGGTAACGACGACGACCGCGTCGACCAGATCGCTCACGACGTTGTGCACCAGTTCATGGAGTACATCCGCATGAACGACACCTATCGCAACTCCGTGCCCACGACCTCGGTTCTGACCATTACCTCCAACGTCGTGTACGGTAAGAAGACCGGCTCCACGCCCGACGGCCGCAAGGCTGGCCAGCCGTTCGCCCCGGGTGCTAACCCCATGCACAAGCGCGATAGCCACGGCGCCATCGCTTCGCTGTCTTCGGTTTCCAAGCTCCCGTTCCGCGATGCTCAGGACGGCATCTCCAACACCTTCTCCATCATCCCGAGTGCGCTCGGCAAGGAGGATCAGGTGTTCTTTGGCGATATCGACCTTGATCAGCTGGGCGAGTAACTATTGTTAGTGCTATACTAGCAATAACGATTACTGATTAGTGCGCCGGTTTCGGCCGGCGCCTATCGATCGAAGGAGACACATTATGAAGGTTTCTGAAGTTTCCGAGACTCAGGCCGATAACCTGGTCCACATGCTCGACGCTTACGCCGAGAAGGGTGGCCACCACCTGAACATCAACGTCTTCAACCGTGAGACGCTGCTCGACGCTCAGGCTCACCCCGAGAAGTATCCGCAGCTGACCATCCGCGTTTCCGGCTACGCCGTGAACTTCCACACGCTCACCAAGGAGCAGCAGGACGAGGTCATTGCGCGTACCTTCCACGACAAGTTCTAAAGGGACTCAACTCCCACCGGAGACCCGGTAAGGCCTACGCACTTTGCCTCTCAAACGTCCTCGCCGCTTCGCGGCTGCGGAATGTTTGCGAGACAAAGTGCTCCCGGCCTTGCCGGGTCTCCTGCGTTGTCGTCCTTTAGGGAACCACGCTAAATTAAATTGGTGTCCTCGGACATGCAAAGAGGCTCGCTGCGCACTTCGTGCGGCGAGCCTCTTTGCGTCCTGCGGAATGTTTTGGGAGGTAGCCCAAACAGCCCCGGCGGGGGTCCTGTGTAGTCACCCTTTAGGCGGAACTCTCCTAATTATTTGGATGAGTCGTTTACTTACTTGTGCTGTTACCGTCTTCCCGCTGTTGTTGGGGTATGCTTTGTTCGTATGTAAACGTATGACATGTTGATGGGGGAGGGTGCTATGGCTCGCGAGAGTGCTCGTTCTAAGGATACGGCTAAGCCTGGCATCAAGGAAGTTGCGGCGGTGGCGGGGGTTTCGCCTACTACGGTATCTCGTGTGCTTAATAATCGTGGCTATATTAGCCAAGAGACCCGCGATAAGGTCCATGCCGCGATGAAGCGCATCAACTATACGCCCAACGATATCGCTCGTGCCATGCTCAACGGTCGCCTGAATCTTATCGGTATGATCGTCCCCTATGTCAGCAGCCCGTTTCATGCACAAGCGGTTCAAGCCGTTGAGCGTACCCTGGCCGAAAACGGTTTTAAGATGCTGCTGTGCAATAGTGCCAATCGACCTGATCTTGAGCGTTCTTATATCGATATGCTTCGGCGCAATATGGTTGATGGCGTCATTGTCAACTCGCTTAATATCGGTGCCGAGGCGTATGCCGAGATGGGTTTGAGTCTGGTTGGTATCGACTGCGACCTTGGCGAGGCCTCTGTTCAGATTGCGAGCGACAGCTATAGTATCGGCGAACTTGCCACGCGTCGCCTGATCGATGACGGGTGTTCGCGCATCCTGTGCCTGCGCAGCAATAGCCGCATGCGCATGCCTGCCAATAAGCGTACCGATGCCTACCTCGATGTTGTTGAGCAGGCCGGTTTGCCCGCGCTTGTCCGTGAGGTCGAGTTCGTTAAGCCCGACGACGAAAAGATCGCGGTCGTTGCGAAGATCCTCGATGAGAACCCCGATATTGACGGCATCTTTGCGGGAGACGACACGATGGCGGCTATCTGTCTTAACGTGATGAAGCAGCGCGGCTTGAGCGCTCCGGGCGATATTAAGGTCGTGGGCGCGGATGGTGCCCGCCGCACTATGACGTTTATGCCTGACTTAACAACCGTTCGCCAAGATATCGATCGCATCGGAGAGCTCGCGGCGCAATCCATCATTGCTCTTATTAACGGCGAAAAGCCCGAATCGAATATCAAGCTCCCCGTTGAACTCATTGAGGGCAAAACCGCGTAGTTCATCCCGTGCCAAAAGAATTCCTCAAACACCTCTGATGACCGTTCGCCGGCATATGTCAACCGTTTGCCGACGACTGGAACTGCGAAAAGACGTATTGGTGTGAAAACGTTTGACATATGAAAACGATTGACATATCTTGCAGTTGTACCGAGTTAGTATCTCGTGAGAAAGGAAGTCTCGGATGCACAAGGTGTATTACCAGCCTGAGGGAATTTGGGTAGGCGACATCATGCCGTACGGCGAGGACGGCACGTTCTATCTCTATCATCAGCGTGACACGCGAAACCCCGGACCTTTCGGAGAGCCGTTTGGCTGGGCACTCGCGACAACCAAGGACTTCGTCAATTACAAAGACTTTGGCGAGAGCCTTGAGCGTGGCGGCGACGAGGAAGTCGACCAGTATGTTTATGCCGGCACGGTGTTTAAGGTGGGCGACAAGTACCATGCGCTCTACACTGGTTGCAATCGCGATAAGGTCAAGGCACGCTTGATGAAGCAGGTTCTTCTTCACGCAACGAGTGACGACGCCGTCAAGTGGGAGAAGAACATCGCCGAGACGCTGCTTCCGCCCCAGGAGGGTTACGATGACCGCAACTGGCGCGATCCCTTTGTGCTTTGGGATGAGGAGAACGAAGAGTACATGCTCATCCTCGGCACGCGTGTGGGCGAGGACAAGCGTCTGATGACCGGTCGTCTGGTCAAGTTCACCTCCAAGGACCTGGATACCTGGGAGTTCCAGGGCGACTGGTGGAATCCGGGCCTGTACACCATGTTCGAGATGCCTGATCTCTTTAAGATGGGCGACTGGTGGTATCTGGTGTTCTCCGAGTACAGTGATGGCAACAAGACCCGTTACCGCATGTCTCGCTCTATCAACGGTCCTTGGATCACTCCTGCGGACGATTCCTTCGATGGCCGCGCGTACTATGCCGCGCGTACCGCATTTGATGGCGAGCGCCGCGTTCTCTTTGGTTGGGTTCCTACGCGTGACGAGGGCGGTGACCCCAGCTCTTACCTGTGGGGTGGCACCTTTATGCCTCTCGAGATCGTTCAGCGTGCTGACGGAACGCTCGGCACCAAGCTCCCCGACAGCATGCTTGGCGCCTTTGGCGAGGCTAAGGCAGTCGAGGCCTTTGAGCTTTCCTGCGAGTCGGGCAAGGTCGAGCAGGTGCTCGCCGCGGATGCCGGTTCCACCTATATGCTCGATGCCGACATCGAGCTCGCCGGTGACGCTGCCGGCTTCTCGGTGAAGCTTGCCGAGGACGCCGAGTCCGGTCTTGCCTATGAGTTCCGCGCCAACCTGCGTGAGGGCAAGCTCGAGTTTACGGCGGCCCCCCAGTATCCGTGGTTCCAGGTCAACAACATGGGCCTCGAGCGTCCGTTGTTCTTTAAGGGCGAGGGCACTCATCATGTGCGTCTGGTCGTTGACGACGATATCGCGACCATCTTTGTCGATGATGTTGCGCTTAACGCGCGCTTCTGCAATAAGCAGGGCCAGGGTGTGGCACTGACGGTCACCGACGGTACGCTCAAGTGCGCAAATGCAACGATCGCGTCTCTGTAATGGCATCAAAACGTTTTATGATTTCGTAAGGGAATGGAGAGGAACATGGACTACAAAGTAGTGTCTCAGCAAGTCGTCGATAACGTCGGCGGTCTGGAGAACATCGAGGGCGCCACGCATTGCGTTACGCGTCTGCGTCTGGTGCTCAAGGATACGAGCAAGTACAACAAGGCCGAGCTCGAGAACATCGATGGCGTCAAGGGCGTGCTGTACAACAGCGGCCAGCTCATGATCATCTTCGGTACCGGTACCGTCAACAAGGTCTACGATGAGTTTATGGCTCTGACGGGCGTTAAGGAGATCAGCGCTTCCGAGGTCAAGGGCGCCGAGGCGGACAAGAAGGGCAAGTTCTTCTCGGTCCTCAAGGTATTCTCGGATATCTTTATCCCCATCATTCCCGCTTTCGTCGGCGCTGCTATCATCATCGGCCTTAAGTCGCTGATCGTTGCCAACGGCCTCTTTGGCATGGAGGGTAGCCTTGCCGACCACAGCGAGTTCCTCAAGAACCTCGCAAGCTTCTTTGCCATTATCGCCACCACGTTTGACTACCTGCCTGTCCTGGTTATGTACAGCGCGGTGAAGCGTTTTGGCGGTAACCCGATTCTGGGCATCCTCGTCGGTATCGTCATGGTTCACCCGAGCCTTATGAACCGCAACACGTTCGTTATGGATCCGACGGGTGCTGAGTACTGGAACTTTGGTCCGCTCTCCATTCCCATGGTTGCTTTCCAGGGCGGCGTGTTCCCTGCAATCCTGACTGCCTGGTTTATGGCCAAGGTCGAAAAGATTGCCCAGAAGTACATCCCCGAGGTCGTCTCGTTTGTCTTTGTCCCGACCGTTACCCTGATTCTTGCTAACGTTGCCCTGTTCACCGTGTTCGGCCCGCTCGGCAACCTGATCGGCGACGTCCTCGCTGGCGTAATCGATGTCCTGTACAACAGGATGGGCGTCTTTGGCGCCTTTGTCTTCGCCGCGTTCCTGCAGCCGCTCGTCGTTACCGGTACGCATCAGTTCATCCAGGGTATTGAGGCCAACCTCGTTGCCACGACCGGCTTCAACTACATCCAGGCCATCTGGTCGGTTTCCATCATCGCCCAGGGCGGCGGCGCCATCGGCATGTATCTCATCCACAAGAAGCACTCCAAAGAGCGCAACATCTGCATGTCGTCCTTTATCCCGACGCTGGTCGGTATCTCCGAGCCCGCAATCTTTGCTGCAAACATGCGCTACTCGATCATCCCGTTCGTCTGCGCTTGCATCGGTGCAGGCTGCGGCGGTGCCTTCGTGAAGCTCTTTGAGGTGCGCGCTATCGGTCAGGGTCTGACCGGTGTGCTTGGCCTGCTCATCGTTACGCCCGAGACGCTCGTGTGGTATGTGGCCGGCAATCTCATCGCCTTTATCGTGCCGATCGTCTTGATCTTTGCCTACAACAAGGCAAAGGGCGTGCCGACCACCGATGAAGAGGGCGCTGGCGCTGGCTTCGACGTTAGCTTCTAGTTGAGCCGTTCAGCGTAATCTGAGGATAAGTCCATTTGAGGAAGGGCGTTCGACTCGTGTGAGTCGAGCGTCCTTCCCCATAGACGAGAAAGTCAACGGCGATGTTTAATCAAAAAAATAAGGTGACACGCGCGGACTATGAGCAGTGGCGAGCTGGACAGGACGAGACGGCGGCTCGCATCGCGTCCGACCCCGATAGGCTCCTGTTCCATGTGGAGCCTGAGCTTGGCTGGCTCAACGACCCCAACGGTTTGGTTCAGATTGGTGATACGTATCACATCTATCATCAATACGATCCGTTCGATGCTGCGCATGGCGGTCCAGTGCTTTGGAACCATCTGACGACAAAGGATTTTGTGACCTACGAGAATCACGGTCCCGTGCTGTTTCCCGATTCCGATTTGGATTCGAGTGGAGCGTATTCTGGTTCTGCCTTTGTACGTGATGGTAAGATTCACTACTTCTATACCGGCAACGTCAAGCATTTTGACCGCGATGATTACGACTACGTGTTGACGGGCCGTGAGCAAAACCAAATTCATATGGTTGCCGAGAATCCCGACGAATTGGGCGAGAAGCGCATGGCTGTTGGGCCGGTCGATTACCCCGACGATATCGGTACGCACGTGCGCGACCCCAAAATCCTTGAACACGACGGTATCTACTACATGGTTCTCGGCGCTCGTACGAAAGACAATCGTGGCTGCGTGCTTGTCTATGCCTCGCACGATCTAGAGGACTGGAGCTATGCGACGCGCATTGAGCCGGGCGAGAAGTTTGGCTTTATGTGGGAGTGCCCTGATCTATTTGAGCTTGATGGCGAGCTTATTCTCGTTTGCTGTCCGCAGGGTGTGCCCGCCGATGGTTGGTGTTACCGCAATCCGCACCAGTGCGTGTGGTTCTCCATCGAGGCCGATTGGGAGGCGCCGAGCTTTAAGATCACCGGGCAGGGCATGCCCCCGATGGTCGATGCCGGCTTTGATTTCTACGCACCGCAGTCCTTTGAGGATGCTGCGGGTCGGCGTTTGATGATCGGGTGGTCTGGTTGCCCCGATGCGACGGCAGAAAACCCGACGGTGGCACGCGGGTGGCAGTGCGCGTTGACGGTGCCGCGAGAGCTGAGCATACGCGATGGTAAGCTCTGTCAGCAGCCGGCGCACGAGATTGAGAAGGTGCGCGGCGACTGCGTTCGCGCGACAGGCGGTGAAACCGTTGAGGAGCCGGGCCGCCTGTTTGATCTTGTGGTTTCCTGTGAGGGCGCCAAGATGGTCGAGCTCGAAATCCGCAAGGGTGTCTTTGTGCGTTATACGGACGGGATGCTTACCCTCGATATGGGTGACGAAGGCTATGGGCGCGACCAGAGGTCGATTGAGCTCGGCGAGCTTCGCGACCTACGCGTGCTTTCGGACACTACGATGGTCGAGATTTTTGCAAATGGCGGCGAGGCGGCACTTACGAGCCGTACCTATTCGCCGGCGGTTCCGGCGATGGAGCTGCACGCCGAGGGTGCGGTATCGATGAATTTCTACCGCCTCGTGCATTAACCGTGCATGGAGTACGATTGGACTTGCTGGGCGGAATGTGTCGCAGTTACCGCGGCCAGCTACCGTTTATCGCGTATAGCGACCGTTTGCGGAATAAGTAACACTCCTTAATAAACCGTGTAGAATCTCAGGATGCACGGAGTTTTCCAGGGAGACGCTGTCCTTTGTTGTGTGCAAGGGGCGGCGTCTCTTTGGCGCTTGGACGCCGTTGTGCAACAGTGCGGCGGCGCGTGCCATGTATTGAAAAGCCAATGTTGAGATGGGTCGTGATAATAATGGGCAAGTACGTAATCGTGGTTGAGTCTGGGTCGGATGTGACGCCGGAGCTTTGCGAACGCTACGGCATCGTGCGCGTGCCCATGCATGTCATGATTGGTGACGAGACCGTCGAGGACGGCTCGATCGATCCGCTCGAGATTTATTCACGCTGCAACGAGTTTGGCGTAATGCCCAAGACCAGCGGCTGCGCGCCTGCGGATTTTGCTCACGTGTACGACCGTATCCATGCCGAGCAGCCCGATGCGACCATTCTGCATCTTGCGTACTCCGAGGCCACGACCTGCTCGCATCAGTCCTCCAAGATTGCAGCTAAGGGCCGCGACTACGTGTTCTCCATGGACACGCGCTTTGTCTCGGTGGGCCAGTCGCTTGTTGTCGTCGAGACCGCCAAATACATCGAGGCTCACCCCGATGCCACCGTCGACGAGATCTTTGCATTTACGAACTCCGTCATGGACCGTGTGCTGCTGGGCTTTGTTCCTACGGACCTTGCCTTCCTTAAGGCAGGCGGTCGTCTGTCCAACGTGGCATTCCTCGGTGCCCACCTGCTCAAGATTAAGCCCTGCATTGAGGTGACGGGCGGCAAGTTCGTGGCGACCAAGAAGTTCCGCGGTTCTATGCTCAAGTGCGCCCGTGCCTTTATTGACCACATGGTTGCCAAGGGCGAGATCGACTACTCGCATATTGGCCTGGCGTATTCGGTGGGTCTTTCCGAGGAGTTGCGCGACGACATGGAGGTCTACGCGCATGAACTCGGCTTTAAGGACATCACCTGGACTCAGGTCGGCGGTGTGATCTCGAGCCACTGTGGTCCGACTGCCTTTGGCGCGGTGCTTACGCTTAAGGCGTAAAGGCTGCAGGAGAGCATTTCTTGCTTTTGCGAGTGCTCAGCAGCCATACGATCGATATAAGTTCCTGCCATGGCGGTAGGGGGCAGATTGAAGCGTGCCATTCTGGCCCGAGACGTTTAAACGCAAGCGTATGGGCTAGAATGGCTCTGGCGTTTTAATTGGCGAAAACCAAAGAGAGGCAAGGTAGCGGGAATGGCTGAGATGACGCTTGAGGGTGTGGACGCTCATCCCGAGGACTCTGCATATGCCCTGGGTCGCGTGCATTCGATCGAGACGATGGGAACGGTCGATGGCCCCGGCATTCGCTTCGTAGTGTTTGTCCAAGGCTGTCCCATGCGCTGTGCATATTGCCACAATCCCGATACTTGGTCGGTTAGCGGCGGCACCATGGTGACCGTCGAACACCTCATGGACGAGTTCCAGAGCAACCATGAGTTCTACCGTAGCGGCGGCATTACCGTTTCGGGCGGTGAACCGCTCCTGCAGCCCGCGTTTTTAGCCGACCTGTTCCGCATGATGCACAACAACCCCGACGGACGCGTGCACACCTGCCTAGACAGCTGTGGCTATGCGTTTGATCCCAAGCATCCGGAGAAGTTCGATGCTGTGCTCAACGAGACCGATATGGTGCTGCTCGACATTAAGCATGCCAATCCGGTTGAGCACAAGAAGTTGACCGGATGCGATCCTGCGCGCATCCTGGCGTTTGGCGATGAGCTTGCCCGTCGCAAGATCAAGGTCGTTATCCGTCACGTGGTGGTGCCGGGCATTACCGACACGGTGGAGGAGTGTGAGGCACTCGGTCGCCTGATCGCTCCATGGCACAACGTGGTGGGCCTGGAAATGCTGCCGTATCACACCATGGGTGTCGTCAAATATGAGCAGTTGGGGATTCCCTATAAGCTCGAGGGCGTGCCTCAGATGGATACCGCGCGCATGCCCGAGCTGCGCAATGCCGTTATGACCGGCATGAAAAAGCGCCGTGCGGAGCTCAAAAACGCCATCGGCTAGCGAGCCCCGTTCCAAATTGACTACCTTTTAAGATACGCAACAGAACCTGCGGAAATGCATAGAAACGCTTGTGGTTTCTTTAAAGACACCTTAAACGCCGCTGAATATCTTTGGAAAGAAATGCCTGCTCGGTATTATGCTGCTCGTATATGAACGGTAGCAGTCAGGAGACCACGTGCGAAACAACGCATCGCGGGACGAGTATGTGCCGCAGCATAGCAGCAGATATGAGACGGAGGGCACGTCTTCGCGTGGCCTTGCCGACGCTCGCGTTCGCGGGGCGAAGATTGCCGCCATAGGAATGCTAGTGTTAGCGGTCATTATCCTCGGAATTGCTGTTAAAACCCACGCCTCGGAGCGAACGGTGCGCTCAGATGCGTCAACGGTACAGCTGCAAAACGAGAAGGTTTCAAAGTCCAAAGCGTCGGCAGATCAAGCTCTGTCGACGGCAGATCTCAAGACGAGACTTTCGAAGGCGGACTTCAACGATATCCCTTCGGGTGATACCGTTCAGACCTTCTCGTTGGTGGATAACAAGACTCCTACCTTTGAGGATGAGAGCCTTGCCTCGCTCCAGGATGCCCTGAGTCGGGCGCAGGAGCTGGGCGACGTGGGCGTAGTGTTCTACGACCTATCGAGCGGTAGGGGCGTGACGTATAACGCCGATGTCGCGGTGTATGGAGCGAGCAGTTACAAGGCGCCGTATGCGCTCTATATTTGCGAGACGTTGGTCGAATCGGGGCAGGTGTCGCTCGATGGGCCTTTAGCCACGTATGGCGGTTACAGCATGGGCTGGCAGACGGTGCGCGACCTGATCGAGAATGCCGTCGTCAACTCGGACAACGATTCGTTTATGGCGTTGCGCGCGGCGTTTGACCATGATGGCTATGAGAATTGGATTGCCAACCTGGATGTTGATGACGAAACGGCGTTGGATCCGATGAGTGATTTTCCCACCTATTGCCCGCGCACCTCGGCTAAGTTGTGGCGCGAGATGAGTGAGTATTTGAGCTGTGACACCGAGACGTCGCAATGGCTGTCGGGCCTTCTGACCTCTACGACCCGATCGTTTATTCGCGATGGCATTGCGGACGATCAGGTCTCGGTGCGCAACAAGGCGGGTTGGATCAGCGAGGACGGTTGCTATTCGACATGTGATGCCGGACTGATCGATGTCGACGGCCATAGCTATGTTATGAGCATCATGACGTCGATGCCGTGGAGCGACCAGTCGAGTGAGGCTGTGGCTGCCATCGCCAAGGCGCTCTATGATGTGCGGACCTCGTTGGCCTAGCGACTTCGTAAAAAGTGAAAGATCCAAAATGCTGGTACCATACCGTGGATAGTAATTTGCACGGGTTTGGGGGATGGCATGGCAACCATCGCGATCATAGGCGCACTCGAAAAAGAGGTTGCGCAGATTAAGGAAGAGCTGAGTGGCGCGCATGAGGCGCAGGAGGCGGGCTTGACCGTTGTGAGCGGCGAGCTTGACGGTCTGACGGTGGTTGCCACGACCGCTGGCATGGGTACCGTGAACGCCGCTGCCGCAACGCAGCATCTCATCAGCAAATACGCCCCGCAGGCCGTTGTGTTTTCGGGTATTGCGGGCGGCCTAAACCCTAAACTCCATATTAACGACGTGGTTATAGGCAGGTGCCTGCGCTATCTGGATACCGATACGGCACTCATTGCAGAGTCTGCGCCGGGGCTCGAGGAGTTTGCCTCGACTCCGGCGTTGGCAAATGTTGCCGCCGCCGTGCTTGCCGAGCATGGATTTGTGGATGCCTCGGCGGATGAGACTTCTGCGGAGAAGGACCCCAAGCAGTTCCTATGTGGCACTATCGCCACGGGCGACCGCTTTGTTACGGGTGACGCCATGCGTAACGCTGCGATTGAGGCCACGCATGCCGATTGCGTCGAGATGGAGGGCGCGGCAATTGCGCACATCGCGGCCAAGAATGGTGTCGATTGCCTGGTGCTGCGCGCTATCAGCGATAATTGTGACGAGGCATATGACGCGTTTTGCGAGCGCGAGTTCGATCTGGATGAGTACGCTCGCACCGCGAGCGGCATCACGCTCGACATCGTTCGTCGTATTGCCGCCGCGCAATAGCACGCCCGTTTTGTAAAAACCTACGACCAAGGAGTGTCCATGGCCGATTCCATTAACTATCAGCTTGCCAAGTTCGTCGCCAGCTACGGCAAGGTTTCGCAGATTCCCGAGTCCACCTGTCCCGAGGTGAGCTTTGTGGGCCGCTCCAACGTGGGCAAGTCCTCCATCATGAACAAGCTCTTCGGCCGCAAGAACCTGGTCAAGGTTTCGAGTACGCCGGGCAAGACGAGCAACATCAACTTCTTTGAGGCTGACGACGTGCACTTCGTCGACCTGCCGGGTTACGGTTTTGCCCGTCGCTCCAAAGCTGAGCGCGACCGCTGGGCCGAGCTAATTGGCGACTTCTTTGACTCCGAGCGCAGCTTTAACCTGGTCGTATCGTTGGTGGACATTCGTCACGACCCCAGCAAGCTCGACCACGACATGATCGACTACCTACAGGGCAACGAGTTCAACTTTATCGTCTGCCTCACCAAGGCCGACAAGCTCAGCCGCACCCAGCAGGCCCGCCAGGCAGCTGCCATCAAAAAGCAACTCAACGTCCCGGCCGAGAACGTGATCATCACAAGCTCCCAGACCGGCACCGGCATCGACGAACTCAAGCGCCGCATCGCCGAAGCCTGCCTCTAATAAGTGCCCCAGCCTAGCAAGAGCCCCTGCCAATAAAAGGCCATAATTTCAGCCTGGCGCCCCTTCAAAGCGTGGGTCCCTGTAGACATCGCTAGCCACGTTGCCATAGGGCCACCCAGGGGCATCCCCTTAAAAACATTCCGCAGCACGAGGCCCGCTTATCCGCAGCTCCGAAGGAGCAGGATAAGCGGGCCTCAAGTGCGAGGACGTTTTTAAGGGGATGCCCCTGGGTGGCCCGGACAGACCGATCGGCGATGTCTACAGGTACTCGATTTGAGCGCCCTCGGTGTCGCACGTCAGAATATGCGTATCACACTTAGGGAACTGCTCTCGCAGCTTGACCTGCAGGAACTTTGCCACGATGGTGTCGTCGGTTACAGCCATGAGGGTCGAGCCCGAGCCACTAATCCAGATGGTCTTAGCGCCGCCGTTAAGGCAGGTGTCGCGCACGGCGTTGTAGTCGGGAATCAGGCGGCGACGATAGGGCTCCTGGATGCGGTCGTCATTAGCGGCGGCAATCAGGTCCAGGTCACCAGTCTCCAAACCGCGCGTCATGCCGGCGATGCGGCCCATCTGCCATACGGCGGTGGAGAGCGGAATCTCCTGCGGCACGACCTTGCGCGCCTCACTCGTGTGTACCTCGTAGGGCGGAATCACGGTAATAAAACGCAAGCGATCGCTCACCTCGTAGCGCAGGCACTGGGGGAGCGAATCGGTCGGCGTAAAGGAGCAGACGGCGCCGCCCAGGATAGCGGGGGCGACGTTATCGGGATGGCCCTCGACCTCGGTGGCAATGCGGACGAGCTCGGCGCGGTCGACGGTGTGGCCCGTCAACGCGGCGGCGGCCATGATACCAGCGACAACGCAGGTGGAGCTGGAACCCAGGCCACGAGCGACGGGAACGTCAGTCTGAATGTCGATGGCGACGGGGAAGGCCGGCTCGCCCCATGCGGCCAGTGCATCCACAAAGCTCACGTAGACTAGGTTGTTCTCGTTTTGGAACTCTTCGGGGCATCCGGTGATGGTGAGTTTGTCGGCGCGCTCGAAGGTGAAGTGCGAGTAGAGGCTGACGGCCATGCCGAGGGTGTCGTAGCCGATGCCTAGGTTTGCGCTCGTGGCTGGGACGGTGATTTTGATCATGTGAGTCCTCCTGGCGTGCCTGGCTGTTTAGTTCGCTGCTCGGACAGTCCTGCGCAAGACGGAAAGCACATTAAGTGCTTTCCTTTGCGTGCGGAACTCGCGACGAACTAAACAGCCAGGCACGTTGTGCGCGTTCGTCATCATCCCGGTGGGTATCTGATGGAAGAAAGTGCGCCGGCTTTCGCCGGCGCTTAATAAGGGGTTTAGTTGGTGCTCATTCGTTTTGCTGCGGACTCGACGTAGCTGGTCATCTCATCGACGTCGCAGACGTCTTCGAAGCGGACGGGCTTGGACTCGAGCTCGGCGAGTTGGACCGGGGCAACCGTGTTGGTTGCCTGCTCGAGTACGCGCATAGCCTCAAAATCATCCTCGGGAACGTCGAGCCCCAGGGCGTCGCAGCAGGCGCGTGGGAACTTGTAGGGGCTGGCGGTCGAAAGCAGCACGCGGGCCTTGGCACCCTCGGCGGGAGCGACCTTTTCAAAGACGTGATAGCCGCAAGCGGTGTGCGGGTCGATCACGTAGCCGTTCGCGTCCCAGCAGCTCTTGATAGCAGCGCGGACCTCGTCCTCGCTGGCCCAACCGCAGCCAAAGACGCTCTGAATCTTTGCCAGCAGGTCGGCGGGAACCTCGTAGCGACCAGTCTGTGCCAGCTGCTCCATAAGGCCGGCAACGAGCTCGCAGTCGCCATCGGACAGGAAGTACAGCATGCGCTCCAGGTTAGAGCTAATAAGGATGTCCATCGACGGCGAGATAGTCGTAAAGAACGGACGGTTGCGGTCGTAGACGCCGGTGGTCAGGAAGTCAGCGAGCACGTTGTTCTTGTCGCTCGCGACGATGAGCTTGGCGACGGGCAGACCCATGCGCTTGGCGTAGTAGCCGGCCAGGATATCGCCAAAGTTGCCGGTCGGCACGCAGAACTCCACGGCGTCGCCGGCCTCGATGGCGCCGGCGCGCAGCAACTGCGCATAGGCGGCAAAGTAGTAGACGACCTGCGGCACCAGGCGCCCGACGTTGATGGAGTTGGCGCTCGAAAGCACGGTGCCGGCGGCCTCCAGGCGCTCGGCCAGCTCCTTATCGGCAAAGATGCGCTTGACGGCGCTCTGGGCGTCGTCGAAGTTGCCGCGGATGCCGCAGACGGCAACGTTGTCGCCCTCCTGCGTGGACATCTGCAGGTTCTGGACGCGGCTGACCTTGCCCTCGGGATAAAAGACGGTAATACCCGTGCCCGGAGCGTCGGCAAAACCGGCGAGTGCGGCCTTGCCGGTGTCGCCTGACGTGGCGGTGACGATCATGATGCGCTCGGCGCCGCCGTCCTTGGCGGAAGTGCGGGCCATGAGGCGGGGGAGCATCTGCAGGGCGACGTCCTTAAAGGCACTCGTGGGGCCGCCAAAGAGCTCCATAACATAGGTCTGAGGGGCATCAGCGCCCGGCGCATCGTCGAGTTTGACGAGCGGCGTAACCTCTTCACTCGCGAACGTGCCGCGGTATGCCTCGTCGACACACGCCGAAATTTCTTCGGCCGTGTAATCATTCAGTAACATTCCCAACACATCTTGAGCGATTTCAAAGTACGATTTATCTGCAAGCGAGCTGATATCGACCTGCTGGGTGCCGAGCTCGTCCGAGACAAACAAACCCCCGTCGGGAGCGATGCCGGTGCGGATTGCCACCTTACTTGAGCACGATAAAGTGCGTCCTCGTGTACTATGATAAGTTCCCATATAACACTGCTCCTCGGATGCCTTGGTCCCAATCGGTGAAACCATGGTATCAGAGCGCGCAAAACAGGTTTGCAGAGGCTTTTAGAAAGGTAACCTCAAGCCCATGATTAAGATTGCCAAGTTTGGCGGCTCGTCGGTCGCCGACGCCGAACACTTTAAGAAGATCAAGGCCATCGTCGATGCCGACCCGGCACGCCGTTTTGTGGTGGTTTCTGCCTGCGGCCGCCGCTTTAAGGGCGACACCAAGGTGACCGACCTGCTCTACCTGGTTAACGCACACGTTAAGTATCATGTATCGTGTGAGGAGCTACTCGAGGACATTGGCCAGCGCTATTTTGATATCGCTGACGAGCTGGAGCTCACCTATCCCATCCGTGAGGAGTTCGCGGCTTTTGCCGAGCGCGCCCGCTCGGGCGGTTACTCTACCGAGGAGCTCGTGAGCCGCGGCGAGTACTTCACCGCTCGTCTGATGGCCGAGTACCTGGGTCTGCCGTTCTTGGACGCCGCGACGGTTGTGGCGTTCCATCACGACGGTACGCTCAGCATGAATCGCACCTCCGAGCTGGTGCAGGAGTACGGTCAACAGGGCGGCTTTGTTATGCCTGGTTTCTACGGCGCGACGCGTGAGGGCCAGATCAAGCTGCTCGACCGTGGTGGCGGCGATATCTCGGGCTCGATCCTGGCCAAGTGCCTGGGCGCCGACCTGTACGAGAACTGGACCGATGTCTCGGGCTTCTATTCTGCCGATCCGCGTATTGTTCCCGAGGCTCAGCCCATCGCCCGCGTTACCTACGAGGAGCTGCGCGAGCTTTCGTACATGGGTGCGAGCGTCCTGCACGAGGAGGCCGTGTTCCCCGTGCGCGAGGCGGGTATTCCGCTGGTCATCAAGAACACCAATGCGCCGCAGGACCCCGGCACCATCATTAGCGAGACGGCTGATGAGGGCGAGGCGGAGCCCATCATTACCGGCGTGACCGGCAAGCGCGGTTTTGTCGCCATCAACGTCGCCCGCGACCGCACCAAGCCCCGTGTTGGCTTTATGCGCCGCGCACTTTCAGTCTTCGAGCGCTATGACGTTTCCGTCGAGCACATGCCCACCGGTGTCGACCGGTTTGGCGCCGTGGTGCAGGAGCAGGATGTGCACGACTCGCTGTACTCGCTCGTGGGCGACATTCAGCAGGAGGTCGAGCCGCTCGAGATCGAGGTTGTCGAGGGCTTGGCGCTCATCGCGACCGTCGGCCGTAACCTGCGCGGTCGTGCCGGCATCTCTGGCCACCTGTTTGGCATGCTTGGCCAGGCGGGCGTGAGCGTGCGTATGATTTCGCAGAGCTGCGACGAGATCAACATCATTATCGGTGTCGAGGAGAAGGACTTCGACCTGGCGATTCGGACCATTTACCGTGCCTTCTCCGATGAGAACGGCATTGTGAAGGTCTCCGATCTGGAGGCTTCCGCGCCGGTCGATCCCGCTCTGGCTGCGCTCCACAAGTAGCTGCTATCGCGTTAGATTTTTGGGACAAGTGCCAAAAATCTAGCGCGGGGCGTTTCGTTTCGGTTTCGTTTCGACGGGGCGGGTTTCGTGTCCGCCCCGTTCTTGTATACACTGGCAACAATAATCGGCCTGCTCGGCGTGCGGGCAAAAGTCACAACCTTTAAAGGGGGAAGCATGAAACAGTACACGGTTGCTATTTTGGGCGCGACGGGAGCCGTGGGCACCCAGATGCTCGAGTGCCTCAACGAGCAGGAGTTTCCGGTCGGTAAGCTCAAGCTGCTGGCGAGCGCGCGTTCTGCGGGCAAGACCGTCGAGTTCCGCGGCGAGCAGATCGTGATCGAAGAGGCTTGCCCCGAGGCCTTTGAGGGCTGTGACATTGTGCTTGGAGCCGCCGGCGACGATATCGCGAAGGAGCTGCTGCCCGAGGCCGTCAAACGCGGCGCCGTCGTGGTCGACAACAGCCATGCCTTCCGTATGGATCCCGAGGTACCGCTGGTCGTGCCCGAGATCAATGCCGACGATATCAAGTGGCATCACGGCCTTATCGCCAATCCCAACTGCGCGACCATCATCGGCCTGGTTCCCACGTGGCCGCTGCATCAGCTCGCCGGCGTGAAGCGCATGATTGTTTCGACGTATCAGGCGGCTTCGGGCGCCGGCGCTCCCGGTATGGCCGAGCTCGAGGCTCAGCTGGTCGCCCTGGGCCGTGGCGAGGAGATTCCCGAGCCGCGCGCATTTGCCGCCCAGCTCGCGAGCAACCTGATTCCGCAGATTGGCGGCGTCAAGGAGGAGGGCTTTACCTCCGAGGAGATGAAGCTGCAGAACGAGGGCCGCAAGATCATGCACCTGCCCGAGCTGCGCGTGAACTGCACCTGCGTGCGCGTGCCTGTGCTGCGCTCGCACTCCGAGAGCATTACGCTTGAGTTTGAGCGCGACATTACGGTTGACGAGGCTCGTGCTGCGCTGGCTGCCGCTCCCGGCGTCAAGCTGGTTGACGATATGGCTGCCGAGGATGCGCACGACCGTTTCCCCATGCCGATGGATACGTCCGACCAGGACCTGATCTGGGTCGGCCGCGTGCGTCGCGACATCTCGAACCCCGAGGCTGCGCGCGGCATCACCTTCTGGTGCTGCGGCGACCAAATCCGTAAGGGCGCGGCAACCAACGCCGTCCAGATCGCTAAGCTGCTCTGCGAGTAGTGTGACCTGTCCGGCGGGGGCCGGGCTTAGTTTTCAGAACGTCCTCGATCATGTGTGGCGCCTTGTCCTGCTCCTTCGGAGCTGCGGACAAGGCGCCACACTGGTTTGCGGAGTGTTCTGAAAACTAAGCCCGGCCCCCGCCTGCGGCGACGCTGCTGTAAGCGGCTTGCGATGGGGCCGTTGTTGGTTGGGGCCGCTGGGCTGATGTGAGGGCACGTGGCCGTTGCGGGCCCTGGCCCCGGCGGCGGCCTCGGCGCTTCGCGCCTGCCGCCTTGGGGGACTGCGGAGCGCGGCCGGCAGCTGCGGCGCGCTGCGCCTGCTGCCTGAGGTGACTGCGGGCCGTGACGGCAGCCGCGGCGTTGTCGCGCCTGCTGCCTGGGGTGACTTTGGGGTTGGGGTGAATCGGGGTCTAATACTTTCCCGAGAAGTGAACGACCTTATTTTGACCCCCGAAGCATTGGCATATTTTGACCGCTATTTCCTGAGGTTTTGCTGCGCGAATCCTGCGGTTTTGTGGTCTAAAGGTGTGGATGCTCCGGGGCTTCGTTTTTACTCGTTCACTTCTCGGGAAAGTATTAGAGCTCAGCTGATAGAGGTACCGCTCTGGCGTCGATGCCCCGCGTCTTCTTCGCTTGATTGGGGAAAACAGCCTCGCTTAAGCAATTGCGAGCCCGCCCAGACGTATCTGCGGGGTTGTCTGCACAATTCGCGGTATTATGTTGCGGAGTTTTGAAAGGAGCCGCTGGTGGTCACGACGACGTTTGCTTCGCCTTTGGGCGAAATCTTGCTTGCCGCTGATGGCCGCGGTCTGACGGGACTTTGGTTTGAGGGGCAGGAGCACTTTGGCTCCACGCTTCTCAAAGAAGATGCGGAGCACGTTGAAGGCGCCGATGCGGTTTCCGGTACCGGTGGCATGTCGCCGGTGAGTCCGGCAAATGGCGCGGCCTCTTCGGTGCTTGAGCGTTCCTGGGCTTGGCTGAATGCTTATTTTGCAGGGCAGGAACCTCGGTTTACGCCGCCGTTGCATATGATCGGTACGGCGTTTCAGCGTGAAGTTTGGTATGAGCTGCTTTCTATTCCGCGTGGCGAGGTCGCCACGTATGGCGAGATCGCCCAGCGTGTTGCCGCTCGACATCGGGTGCCGGGAAATGAGGCGCCCGTTGTGTCTCCCCGTGCCGTGGGGGCTGCGGTCGCGCGTAATCCCATTTCGATTATCGTGCCATGCCATCGCGTAGTTGCCGCCGATGGTTCGCTCAACGGATATGCCGGCGGGCTTGACCGCAAGGAGTGGCTGCTTCGGCTTGAGGGCGCGTACGAGGAATAACGCCAGGGCACTTTGCATAGCCAAGACGCCGTGAAAGAACGGGACGCGCTTTCCGAATGGCGTTTCAAGCGGAAACGGTGTCCCGGAATACAGCCTCAGAGTGGGACGCCGTTTCCGGTTGAGACCACTTGCTTGGACATCTTTCTACGCCCGCTTCTGCAGGGCATAGATCGACTTATCCATGTTGAACAGGTAAGCCGCGACGCAGACGATGAAGAATGCCGGCAGATTACCGAAACCGAAGACTTCGCAGCCAATCAGGATGGGTGCGAGCAGCGTATTGGTGGCGCTGCCAAAGACGGCTGCGTAGCCCAGCGCGGCGCAAAGCGCGATGGACATGCCGAGTTGAGCCTCGTTATGGCGACATCTGGGTAACAGAAAGGCCCGCGTTCCTCAGAGGCAAGATAGGCAATTCTGCTTTTGAGGTAGATCTCAATTCTGCCGACCGCATCAAACATTAACTGCCGGAGGGCTCGGTCAAATTCATACGTGTAGATGATGGTTTCGAATGTTGTGCCTTCGCGAAAGATGGTAATCCCGGACTTGCATTTGGTTTTGTAGGGAAACCAGTAGGCCGACAGTTTGTAGTGGCCGACTTCGACCAAAGCTCGCTCGAGTTCGCTTTGATCAGAGCACTTAAGACCCCTGTATTCTGTCAATAGTGCTATTTGTTCGTTGATGGATATCCGCGACTTCCGGTATTTCATTTAAGCCTCTTGATAGAAAAAGAGCTGGAGTTGCGCATCGTTGAGAGGCTTTCCAGCTTTAGCAAAACAAACTTATAAGATGCGACGGGCCGCGTCAAGATAATTGCTTGACAGCCTAGGAGGCGGCTGGTTGGCTGGCTTAAAACCTAGCGCGTGAAATGACGCTCCACGCTATTCAGCGCGCTTGATAGGATGACGAACCACGGTCTTAAGTTTCTCCGGCGCACACTTGCGTGGATCGGAGAGATAGATTTCGTGATGTAAACGGGTATCTGAGAAGTCGGGGACATAGCCCTGCTCGGTCGCATATTCATGCATGGCGTCTACGGTTGCCGGCTCGCTGTCGTAGGGTCCGGTATGCATGCATTGAACGCAGAGACCCTCGTCAACTTTAAGCAGCTCGACGGCAGAAAAGTCCAGTTTCTTTTTGGCCGTGGCTTCCGCGACCGCCCAGTCAAAGTCATCCTGAGTGACGAAATCGGGCAGGCGGATGCACGAGATAAAGTTGAAATCGTCCTTGCGTACATAATCGATGTCGCCGCTCGGGGAGTCTTGCCACCAGAAGCCCTCGAGCGGCGGTACCACAAAGTCGAAATAGCCCTCGATACTCCTTGAGCCTTTCTTTGACATCTTGACGGTATAGGCGATGCCGTAAAGCAGCGGCAGGGCATTTTGATACTCGCCACCTTCGGTATTTGGGTCGCCCTTTCCGCGAACGGCAACGTAGCTCATAGGCGGGACAGTTATGATACTCGGCTTGCTTGCAGGTCTGTAGAGCTCCTTGCATTCCTTCTTAAAGTCGAACGCCATGTTGGCCGCCTTTCTGCGTATTGGCCTGCTTAGATAGCGGAATCATATCATAGAAACGAACAGTTGTTCGAATGATTTGGCTGACAGATTGAGATGCGCGCGTTGTGTTTGGCGGTCGGCCTGACCCCATCGATGATTTCTCTGCCTCCCCGGCGCCTCATCTATAGCTGCCGTTTCCCCATATAGAACCTGCCAAAATAAACCCGTCCCTTTTTAGTCGGTGCGAAATGGGTAATACTAAAGAGTTATCCGACCAGATGGGAACCGATCGATGGCTTATATCGAATTCAAAGACGTCATCAAGGCATACGGCGAGGGCGACGCCCGCATTCACGCACTCGACGGCGCGAGCTTTACGGTCGAGCGCGGCGAGCTCGCCATCATTCTGGGTGCTTCGGGTGCCGGCAAGACCACGGCGCTCAACATTCTGGGCGGCATGGATACGGCGACCTCCGGCACCGTGACGGTGGACGGGCGCGACGTGAGCTCCGCCAACGAGGCTCAGCTCGTGGAATACCGCCGCGCCGATGTCGGCTTTGTCTTCCAGTTCTACAATCTGGTCCCCAACCTGACGGCGCTCGAAAATGTTGAGCTTGCGGCGCAAATCTGCCCCGATTCGCTCGATGCCGAGCAAACGCTTTGCCAGGTTGGCTTGGGTGAGCGCCTCGCCAACTTCCCCGCGCAGCTTTCGGGCGGCGAGCAGCAGCGCGTGTCCATTGCCCGCGCGCTGGCAAAGAACCCCAAGCTGCTTTTGTGCGACGAGCCCACGGGCGCACTTGACTATAAAACCGGCAAGCAGATCTTGCAGCTGCTGCAGGACACTTGCCGCAAGCAGGGCATTACGGTCATCATCATCACCCACAACTCCGCGCTGGCGCCCATGGCCGATCGTCTGATCCGCTTTAGGAGCGGCCGCGTGGAGAGCGAGACGGTCCAGCAAAATCCCGTGCCTATCGAGACGATCGAGTGGTAGCGCCCATGGACCAAGATCGCCAAAACAGCCTACGCCACGACGCGCAGAATACGGAGCGCGAGCAGGATTTTACGACCTACCGTACCGCTCAAAGCTCAAACGATATGGTGCCGACGGTTTTTCGCCGCGGCATCTACCGCACAATCCGAGGCAGTCTTAAGCGCTTTTTGTCCATCGTGGTCATCACCGCGCTCGGCGTGAGCGTGATGTGCGGCCTTAAGGCGGGCTGCGAGGACCTGCGCGATTCGGTCGACGCCTATTTTGACCAGCAGAATGTCTATGACATTAACGTGCAGTCGACCTATGGCCTTACGCGCGACGATCTCGCGGCCATCCAAGAGGTCGACGGCGTCGAGACGGCCGAGGGTATCTACACCGAGACCGCCTACACCGCCGTGGGCACAACGCGCGAGCGCGTGGTCGTGCAGAGTCTCTCCAAGGAGAACATCGATCAGCCGGTGCTGGTGAGCGGCGATTTGCCCGAGAGCGCCGATGAGGTTGCGGTGACTTCGAAGTTCCTGAAGGCTTCGGGCAAAAAGCTCGGCGATACGGTGAGTTTTGCCGCCAATGACGCAAGTTCATCGAACCAAAGCGCCAAGGATCAGTTTGCCGCGGGCGATTACACCATTACGGCCGAGGTCCTCGATCCCACTGATGTGAGCTCCGACTCGACAGTCAACGCCTTTCGCGCTGCTTCGGCGGCGGACTATAAGTTCTATGTGAGCGAGGACGCCGCGACATCTTCTTCCTACTCCGCGGTCCACGTGATCGTCGAGGGAGCCAAGAGTCTCAACTCCTATTCGGATGCCTACGCGGCAAAGATCAATGAGGTCAAGGGCAATATCGAGAAAATCCGTGAGGAGCGTGAGAAGGCGCGTGCTCAGGAGCTGACGGTCGACACGCCGGCAAGCTTGGATACGGCCGAGCGCGAGGCGAATATGCTCTTTGGGATTGAACAGGGCAACATCAATCGCATGGCCGAGGGCAGCGAGGAGCGCGTCCAGGCTCAGGCCGAGTTGGACCAGCGCCGCGCCGCCGCTGACCAGCATTTTGCCGATGCCCGCGCCGAGCTTTCCGATCTGGGCGAATGCTCCTGGTACATCCAGGACCGCGGTAACATCGCAAGCTACTCGAGCGTCGAGAGCGACAGTTCTTCGATCGAGGCCATCGCCACGGTGTTCCCATTTATCTTCTTTGTCGTCGCTGTGCTCATCAGCCTCACCACCGCCACGCGCATGGTTGAGGAGGAGCGTACACTTATTGGCCTGTACAAGGCGCTCGGCTATTCACGTGGGCGTATCCTGTCCAAATACGTGGACTACTCGCTGTGGGCGTGTCTGATCGGCGGCGTGCTTGGCAACATCATCGGATTTGTGGGCCTGCCGCTGTTCCTGTTTACGGTGTTCGACGACATGTACTCGCTGCCCCAGATGCTGCTTTCGTACGATATCGTGTCGTCGCTCGTGTCGGTAGCGCTGTTTGCCGTGGGCGTGGTGGGCGCCACGATTATCGCCTGCCGCCACGAGATGGCCGAGACGCCGGCTTCGCTCATGCGTCCCAAGGCGCCGCGTGCCGGCTCACGCATTCTGCTCGAGCGTATCGGATTTATCTGGCGCCGCATGGGCTTCTTAAACAAGGTGGCGGCGCGTAACCTGTTCCGCTACAAAAAGCGCGCCTTTATGACCATCTTCGGTATCGCCGGCTGCACAGCGCTCGTGATCTGCGGTATGGGCATCCGTGACACATCGGTGGCGCTTTCGCCCAAACAGTACGGGCATATCACGCGCTACGACCTGCTGGCGGTCGCCAATCCCGACGATTTTTCGCAGACGTGCGCGGCATTGGATGAGCGCAGCGCGGCCAATGATTCCAACGTGACCGTGACCTCAACCCTGCCGATTATGACCGACAACGTCACCTTTACGTTTGGTGGCAAGAGCGAGACTGTGCAGCTCATCGTGATTCCCGACGACCGCACGGGTGACTTGGGCGATTACGTGCGCCTGGAGGATGAGTCCAAAGAACCGCTGTCTTTGCGTGACGGAGACGTGTATCTGAGCAAAAGTTCACAGCTGGTACTGGGGATTCAGCCGGGCGATACGGCGCACGTCCAGGATTCGTCGCTCAATGTTGCCAAGGTCAAAGTCAGTGACATTTCGCTCAACTATCTGGGCAACACGCTTTACATGACGCAGGGCACCTATGAGCGCGCGTTTGGTCGAAGTGCACGCCTTAACGGGATCTTTGTGCTGCTTAAGGGCTCGTCGGCCGACCAGATTGCGTTTAGCAAGAATCTTAAGAGTGACGGCTGGCTTTCGATTTCGAGTACGGCCGAGCATTGGGAAAACTATGAGGCGAACTTTACGATTATCAATTCGGTCGTGGTGCTTGTGACCTTTATGGCGGCGTGCCTGTCGTTTGTGGTGGTGTTTACGCTGTCCAACACCAACATCTCCGAGCGCGAACGCGAGCTGGCGACCATCAAGGTGCTGGGCTTCCGCCGTGGCGAGGTGCACCACTACGTCAACAAGGAGACGTTGATCCTCACGGCGATTGGCACCGCACTGGGCGTGCCGCTGGGTGGCCTGCTTGCCGAGAGCTTTACGTACATCCTGCAGATGCCGTCGCTGTACTTTGACGTTGAGGTCGAGCCGCTAAGCTACGTGCTCGCCGTAGTGCTTTCCTTCGGCTTTACGTTTATCGTCAACCTCGCCACCAACCGAACGCTCAACAAGATCGACATGGTCGGCGCCCTCAAGAGCGCCGAGTAACCTGTCCTGGGATTCAAGTTCTAGCGAGCTGCCGACGCGCCCGCAGCAGCATTTTTGCATAAACCGCCCCGCCAAATGCATACTTTGACGGGGCGGTTGCTTTTTGCCCACAGGTACCCCAGGGGGCGCCGTGCAAATTCCGGAGTATTCAGCGTCCCGGGGTCCGCGGGCGCGGGAACGGGTGCACAAAACCGCGCTGAATGCCCTGGTCCTGGACCCCAATGCGGTAGCGCGCAGAGATGTGGTGTAAGAGGCGGGGCATACCCCGCCTCTTCCCTTTCTTGAAAGGGAGGGGACACCGCCTAGAATTCGTCGTTGGAGTAATGAAGGTGACGAATGGAAG
>CABUSD010000021.1:0-31123 GCA_902494165.1 uncultured Collinsella sp.
GGCGGGGGCGTGCGTACACCCGTGCACCCCCGCCGCAAATAACCGTGCTAAAAACTAGCAGACGGCGTAGTCCTGGGGCTCGCGGCCGTAGTAGGCGTCCAGGTAGAGCTCCTTGATCTCGCTCATGAGCGGGTAGCGCGGGTTAGCGCCGGTGCACTGGTCGTTGAATGCCTGCTCGGTCATCTCGTCGAGGGTGTCGAGGAAGTACTTCTCGTCAACACCGTAGTCGGCGATGGTCTTCTTGACACCGATGAAGTCCTTGAGCTCCTCGAGCTTCGTGATGAAGTTCTCGAAGACCTCCTTGTCGTCCTTGCCCTCGATGCCGCAGTACTTGGCCATCTCGGCGTAGTTGTGCAGCGCGTTGGGGTAAGGATACTGGGAGAAGGTACCCATCTTGACGGGAGCCTCGGCGGCGTTGTAGCGCATAACGCGGGTCAGGATGACGGCGTTTGCGAGGCCGTGGGGCAGGTGATGGAAAGCGCCGAGCTTGTGGGCCATGGAGTGGTTGAGGCCCAGGAAGGCGTTGGCGAAGGCCATACCGGCCATGCAGGAGGCGTTGTGCATCTCCTCGCGGGCATGCGGGTCCTTGGCGCCGTTCGTGAAGCTGGAGGGCAGGTTCTCGAAGACGAGCTTGGCAGCGCGCTCGGAGAGGCCCTTGGTGTAGTCGGAAGCCATGATGGAGACGTAGGACTCGATGGCGTGGGTCATGACGTCGATGCCGGAGGCAGCGGTCAGGCCGCGCGGAGCGGTCATGCAGTTGTCGGCGTCGACGATAGCCATGTTGGGGAGCAGCGCGTAGTCGGCGAGCGGCCACTTGATGCCGGTCTCCTTGTCGGTGATGATGGCGAACGGCGTGCACTCGGAGCCGGTACCCGAAGAGGTCGGGACGGCGACGAAGTAGGCCTTCTTGCCCATCTCGGGGAAGGTGAAGATACGCTTGCGGATGTCCATGAAGTCCATGGCCATGTCCTCGAACTTGCACTCGGGGTGCTCGTACATCATCCACATGATCTTGCCGGCGTCCATAGCGGAACCACCGCCGACGGCGATGATGACGTCCGGCTCAAAGAGAGCCATCTGCTTGGCGCCGCGACGTGCGCACTGCAGCGACGGATCGGGCTCGACGTCGTAGAAGCAGTCGTGGGCGATGCCCATCTCGTCAAGCTTGGCCTCGATGGCGCGGGTGTTGCCATTCTTGAAGAGGAACTGGTCGGTGACGATGAAGGCGCGCTTCTTGCCCATGACGGTACCGAGCTCGTCGAGGGCGACGGGCGTGGAACCCTTCTTGAAGTAGACCTTCTCGGGAGCGCGGAACCACAGCATGTTCTCACGGCGCTCGGCCACAGTCTTAACGTTGATCAAGTGCTTCACCCCAACGTTCTCGGAGACGGAGTTGCCGCCCCAGGAGCCGCAGCCCAGGGTCAGAGACGGCTTCATGCCAAAGTTGTACAGGTCACCGATGCCGCCGTGCGAAGACGGGGTGTTGATGACGATACGGCAGGCCTTCATGACGTGCTCGAACAGGCTGATCTTCTCGGCCTGGGCGGGGTGCACGTACAGAGAGGCGGTGTGGCCCGGGCCACCGGCGAGCACCAGGTGCTCGGCCTTGTCGACGGCCTCCTGGAAGTCCTTGGCGTGATACATAGCGAGGACCGGGGAGAGCTTCTCGTGGGAGAACTCTTCCTTCTCGGGATCGGTGGAGGTGACCTCGGCGATCAGGATCTTGGTCTTGGCGGGAACCTCGATGCCGGCGAGCTCGGCGATCTTGGCGGCAGCCATGCCGGGGATGCGGTGATCGAGAGCGCCGTTCTTGAACATGGCGGCACGCAGGGCCTCCATCTCGGCACCCTGCTTGACGAAGTAGCAGCCGCGCTTCTGGAACTCGGCCTTGACCTGGTCATAGATGGTGTCGATGACGGTCACGGACTGCTCGGAAGCGCAGATCATGCCGTTGTCGAAGGTCTTGGAGTGGATGATGGAGTTGACGGCGAGCTTGATGTCCGCGGTATCGTCGATGATGACCGGGGTGTTGCCGGCGCCGACGCCGAGTGCGGGCTTACCGGAGGAGTAAGCAGCCTTGACCATGCCCGGGCCACCGGTTGCGAGAATGATGTCGACGTCGCGCATGACCATGTTGGTCAGCTCGATGGAGGGGACATCGACCCAGCCGATGATGCCCTCAGGAGCACCGGCCTTGACAGCTGCGTCGAGAACGAGCTTGGCGGCGGCGATGGTGCACTTGGCGGCTGCCGGGTGCGGGGAGATGATGATGGCGTTACGGGTCTTCAGGCAGATGAGCGTCTTGAAGATGGCCGTGGAGGTCGGGTTGGTGGTCGGGATGACAGCGCCAACGATACCGATCGGCTCGGCGACCTTGGTGATGCCGTAAGCGTCGTCGCGCTCGATGACACCGCAGGTCTTGGTGTTCTTGTAAGCGTTGTAGATGTACTCAGCGGCGTAGTGGTTCTTGATGACCTTGTCCTCGAGAACGCCACGGCCGGTCTCCTCGATGGCGAGCTTGGCCAAAGGAATACGAGCCTTGTTGGCGGCCATAGCAGCCTCGTAGAAGATCTTGTCTACCTGCTCCTGAGTGTACTCAGCGAATTTAGCCTGGGCCTCACGCATAGATTTGAGTTTGGCCTCAAGCGCCTCCACGTTGTCCACGATGGCGGGAGTAGTGTTTTCCGGTGACTTTTTCACCATTTGTGTCTCCTTGCGATCGGAGATTTACCCTACAAGATGCATGATAGCAAGAAATAATTCGGTGAACGGGCAGATTCCCGTAAAAGACAAACTAAAACGCTTTAATCAAATGAACCGTTTCAACTAAATCTATCTGCCCTGCGCATCGCCCCGCTCATTGGGGACAGACTTACATGAGTGCTTTCACTCATGTAAGTCTGTCCCCAATGAGTACAAAAAGGCGCCCTCCGTAGGGGAGGGCGCCTTTGGTAAGTTCTATATGAACGCGAGGTCTTTGACCCGGAGAGTCCGAGGTACTTGTTGGTAAGACCTTATTTAGGAGCGCGCAACCTTGCCGGACTTGAGGCAGGTGGAGCAAACGTTCATCTTGCGACGGTGACCGTCGACGACGACGTAGACGCGCTGGATGTTGGGGCGGAACTTACGGTTGGTGACGCGGTGAGAGTGGCTGATGGAGCGACCGGCAACGGGGTGCTTACCGCAAACTTCGCAAACTTTGGACATAACTGACCCTCCTTGGGCGACAAACGAACATGTCGCGTTAACAAACAAGCCTGAACTATAGCACAGAAGCAGATCCCTGTGCGTAATCTACACAGAGATATTTCTCTTTTGGCGATAGTGCTCACGCCACGGCCCTGGACGTAGATCCGATTTGCGTGCAGCAGAGGGGATTATGCCAGCTCGTGCGTACGTTTTCAAGCTCGTCCCACAAATATATATAGGTTTATTGAGCATTGGGCTCCGTTTACGGATTGCTCTGTATTTATGCTCGCAATTAAGCTCGAGGTTGGCTACACTATCCCTTGACCATTAAAGGGGTACGAGATACCCACATGGAATTACATTGCTGCCAAAGAGCAGCCCTTCCTGTGGGTGTCTGGTCCGCTTTGAGCGGTCGGGCATCTATTTTTTTGACTGTGTCAGCAGTCAAGACATGTGAGGAAGGAGATCGATGGGCACGACTTCCCCCAAGGCGGTCATCATGGACGAGACCGCCGTCAACCGAGCGATGACCCGCATCGCGCACGAGATTCTCGAGCGCAACGAGGGCTGTGAAGACCTCGCTCTGGTCGGCATCGTCACGCGCGGCGACCTTCTGGCAAAGAAGCTCGCCGAGGAGATCAAGGAGATCGAGGGCGTCGACGTTCCGCTCGGCAGCCTGGACATCAGCTTCTACCGCGATGACTATGCGACCAATTTCGCTCCCGCGATCCACGCTACCAACATTCCCTTCAGCGTCGACGGCAAGCGCGTCGTGCTGGTGGACGACATCCTGTATACGGGCCGTACCATCCGCGCCGCTCTCGACGCCGTTATGGACCTGGGCCGTCCGAGCCGCATTGAGCTGGCAGTCCTCGTTGACCGCGGTCACCGTGAGCTCCCCATCTCGCCGGACTTTGTCGGCAAGAACGTTCCCTCGTCGCATGAGGAGAACGTGCACCTATATATGAAGGAAGTCGACGGCCACACCGCCGTCGAGATTAACGACGTCGCGCCGGGTTCCCACGTGGGCTCCGCGCCGCTGGGAGGTGAGTAGTACCGTGGCGTTCAACCATAAGCACCTGATCGACATTACCGAGTACTCCGAAGAGGACATCAAGCTCATCCTCGAGACCGCCAAGGCGTTCTCCGAGGTCAACGAGCGTGCCATCAAGAAGGTCCCCACGCTCAAGGGCAAGACCATCGTCAACATGTTCAACGAGCCCTCGACGCGCACCCGCAGCTCCTTCGAGCTCGCCGAGAAGCGTCTTTCGGCCGACAGCCTCAACTTTGGCGGCTCCTCGACCTCTACGGTCAAGGGTGAGAGCCTCGTCGACACCGTCGAGACCCTCAACGCCTATAAGATCGACTGCATCGTCGTGCGCGATAAGCACGCCGGTGCTCCCTACATCGTCACGCAGAACTCGCCCGCGAGCGTCATCTGCGCCGGCGACGGCAAGCACAACCACCCCACGCAGGCCCTGCTCGACCTGTACACCATCTGGGAGCACAAGGGTGACTTCCACGGTCTGAAGGTCGCCGTCGTCGGCGATATCGCGCACTCCCGCGTTTGCGGCTCGCTTATCCCCGCCCTTAAGATCATGGGCTGCGAGACCTACGCCGTCGCCCCCGGCACGCTGCTGCCGCCGTCGCCCGAGGTCCTGGGCTGCGACCACGTGACGAGCGACCTCGATTCCGTCCTGCCCGAGCTGGACGTCGTCTACATGCTGCGCGTGCAACAGGAGCGCCTCGAGGGTGCCCCGTTCCCGACCATTCGCGAGTACCACAAGCTCTTCGGCCTGACCAAGGACCGCGAGAAGCTCATGAAGCCCGACGCGATCATCTGCCACCCGGGCCCCATCAACCGCGGCGTCGAGTTCGACTCCTATATGGCCGACCACCCGCAACGCTCCGTCATCCTGGAGCAGGTCTACGCCGGTATCTGCGTGCGTATGGCTATCCTGTATCTGCTGCTTGGAGGTGCCGATAATGGCCTTGCTTCTTAAGAATGCCCACGTCGTCGACCCGTCCGTCGAGCTTGACGGTGTCGTTGACGTCCTGATTGACGGCGACAAGATCGCCGAGGTCGGCGAGAATCTCGCCGTCGAGGGGGCCGAGGTCCGCGACCTTTCCGGCAAGTACCTCGTCCCCGGCCTGGTGGACATGCACGTTCACCTTCGCGAGCCCGGCTACGAGGTCAAAGAGGACATCGAGAGCGGCACCCGCGCAGCTGCCAAGGGCGGCTTTACCGGCGTGTGCGCCATGCCCAACACCGATCCCGTCACCGATAACGGCACTGTCGTGGAGTTCGTCAAGTCCCGCGCTGCCGAGGTCGGCCACTGCCGCGTCTATCCGTCGGGCGCCATGACCCGCGGTCTTAAGGGCGAGGCCATGTCCGAGATGGGCGATATGGTCGCCCACGGCGCCGTCGCCTTCACCGATGACGGTCGCGGCGTGCAGGGCGCGGGCATGCTCCGTCGCTGCATGGACTACGGCAAGATGTTCGGCAAGGTCTTCATGAGCCACTGCCAGGACGAGGACCTGGTCGGCCATGGCCAGATCAACGAGGGCAAGGTCTCGACCCGTCTGGCCCTCGAGGGATGGCCGGCTGCCGGCGAGGAGCTCCAGATCGCCCGCGACATCGAGATCGCCAAGCTGACCGGCGCCAAGCTGCACATCCAGCACATCTCCACCGCCCATGGTCTGGAGATCGTGCGTGCCGGTAAGGCCGCTGGCGTTCAGGTTACCTGCGAGGCCACCCCGCACCACATGTTCCTGACCGAGAACGACCTGGACGAGACCTACAACACCTCGCTCAAGGTCAATCCGCCGCTGCGTACCGAGGAGGACGCCGAGGCCATCCGTCAGGGCGTCATCGACGGTACCGTCGACGCTATCGTCACCGATCACGCTCCCCACACCCCGTGGGAGAAGGCCCGCGAGTTCGAGCTTGCGCCCTTTGGCATGATCGGCCTCGAGACCTCGCTGTCGCTCGTACTCACCGAGCTGGTCAACACGGGCAAGATGAGCGTGGGCCGCATGGTCGAGCTCATGGCCATCAAGCCGCGTGAGATTCTGGGCCTCGACCAGGTTCAGGTCAAGGCGGGCTCCGTTGCCGACCTGACCGTGTTCGACCCCTCTGCCACCTGGACGGTCGGCGAGGACGGTTACGAGTCGCGCGCCGAGAACTCCGGTTTTGCCGGCCGCACGCTTACCGGTCGTGCCACCGATGTGTTTGTCGGCGGTAAGCAGACGCTCGCCGACGGCTGCATCTGCTAGCATAGCCTTATCGCTTTTGTGCGCGGTGCCCTTGCGGTGCCGCGCTTTCTGTTCGTTTTGACCATGCAATCGCATGGGGGATTGGAGCGTCTATGCCCACACCTTCCACTGCACGCATGCACGACTTCGAGGTCGTCTCGAACCAGGAGATCGCCGACGGCATCTTCTCGCTCGTCATCTCGGCCCCCAAGCTTGCAAGTGCGCTCAAGCCCGGTCAGTTTGTGAACATTGCCGTGCCCGGCGATGCGTCCTCGCTGCTTCGCGTGCCCCTGAGCTTCTATCGCGCCGACGCCCAGGCCGGTACCGTCGAGCTGTGGTACGCCGTCGTGGGTGACGACACCCGTCGTCTGTCGCAGATGGTCCCCGGCTCCAAGTCCAGCCTGTTGGGCCCTGGCGGCCGCGGCTGGCTTGTTCCCGAGGGCACCAGGAAGGCGCTGCTCGTGGCGGGCGGCATCGGCGTTCCGCCTGTGCTCTGCCTCGCCGGCAAGCTTGCCGAGCAGGGCGTGGATGTCGACGTGTGCCTGGGCTTTGGCACCGCTTCCAAGGCCGTGGGTGTCGATGAGTTCCGCGCGCTGGGCGCCACGGTTAACGTGTGCACCGACGATGGCACGCTGGGCACGCACGGTTTTTGCACCGACCCGGCAGCCGAGCTGCTCGGCGAGGGCGGCTACGACTACGTCGCCAGCTGCGGCCCCGCCGTCATGATGAAGAAGGTCGCCGCCGCTGCTGCCGAGGCCGGCGCGTACTGCGAGGTGTCGCTCGAGCGCATGATGAGCTGCGGCTTTGGCGCCTGCAACACCTGCAATGTCGAGACGGTCGACGGTATGAAGGGCGCCTGCATGTGCGGCCCCGTGTTCGATGCTTCCAAGGTGGTGGTCTTCTAGTGGGTACCGTGAACATGGCCGTCGATTTCGGCGGCGTCAAGATGCAGAACCCCATCAACACCGCAGCCGGTACCTTTGGCTACGGTTGGCAGTTCCAGAACTTCTTTGATGTTTCCCAGCTGGGCGCCATCACCACCAAGGGTTGCGCAGCTGAGCCCTGGCCCGGCAATCCCGCGCCCCGCATGGCCGAGATCCCCGGCGGTATGATCAACTCCGTGGGCCTTCAGAACCCCGGCGTGGCTGCCTTTGCCCGCGAGTCCGGCCCGTGGCTCGAGCAACTGTCCAAGGACGGCTGCCAGGTCATCTGTCAGGTTGCCGGCCACTCCGTTGACGAGTTTGTCCGCGCGCTCGAGATGTATGTCGAGCTGTGCCCCTGGGCTGCCGGCTACGAGATCAACGTGAGCTGCCCCAACATCGCCGCCGGCGGTGCCGCCATGGGCTCCACGCCCGAGGGCGCCTCTTCCGTTATGGCTGCCTGCCGCAAGGTGACCGATAAGCCGCTGTTCGTGAAGATGGCTCCGGTCAACGTTGCCGAGATTGCCAAGGCCCTCGAGGCTGCCGGTGCCGACGGTCTTTCAGTCATCAACTCCATCCAGGGCATGGCCATCGACGTCCATACCCGCAAGTCCCGCGTGGCCAAGCCCAAGGGCGGCCTTTCGGGCCCGCTGTGCCACCACATCGCCGTGCGCATGGTCTGGGAGGTTGCCCAGGCCGTCGATATCCCCATCAACGGTGTCGGCGGTGTCATGACGGGCGAGGATGCGGCCGAGTTTATCCTGGCTGGCGCCACCTGCGTGTCGGTCGGTATGGCCAACTTCGTCGATCCGTGCGCTTCGCTCAAGATCGCGCACGAGCTCGAGGCCTGGGCGGAGTCCCAGGGCGTAAAGGACATCAACGAGCTGGTAGGTGCTTTCGAATGCTAGAGACCGATGCCCGCGACCGTGTGATCGTCGCCCTCGACTGCGACCGTGAGCGCGCACTCGAGCTCGCCCACGAGCTTTCTGGTCATGCCGCTTGGCTCAAAGTTGGCATGACGCTCTATTACGCTGAGGGCCCCGAGATCGTCAAGACCTTTAAGGACCTGGGCTTTAAGGTCTTCCTTGACCTTAAGTTCCATGATATTCCGCATCAGGTTCGCGGTGCCGCCCGCTCGGCCTCGCTTGCCGGTGCCGATCTGCTTTCGGTCCACGGCTTGGGTTCGGGCGCCATGCTCGCTGCCTGCCGCGAGGGCGCCGAGGAGGCGCGCGAGGACCGCGCCAAGCTCGTCGCCATCACCGTGCTCACGAGCATGAACCAGGATGCCTTGAGCGAGATCGGCGTCGAGTCGCCCGTGGCCGAGGAGGCCGCCCGCCTGGCAAAGCTCGCTCAGGCCAACGGCATCGACGGTATCGTGTGCTCGCCGATGGAGGCTCACGACATGCGTGAGCTGCTGGGCCCCGATGCCCTCATCGTGACTCCGGGTGTGCGTCCGGTGGGTGCCGCCCTTGGTGACCAGTCCCGCGTGGCGACGCCTTCCCAGGCTATCGAGCGTGGCGCAAGCCACATTGTGGTGGGCCGTCCCATCACCGGCGCCGACGATCCGGTTGCCGCCTTTGACGCTATTGTCGCTGAGCTGGTCGAAAACGTCGCCTAAAAGATTCCCCTAAGTCACCACTTTTGGGTCTCATTAGCACAAAATAGCCCCTGTGCCTGCGTAAACTTTCCCATCCTTTGTGTGGAATCGCAGGTCAGGGGCTTAACTTTGGGCGCAGTATATTGCACTTTTTGCGGGTATCGTCTAACCTATGGAGCCGCGATTGGGCATTTTGTACGTTCTACGTGCTAAAATGCCAATTATTGAATCAGATATAACCCAACTTTTTGGAGGTACGAATGGCACTCCCTCAGCTTACCGATGAGCAGCGCAAGCAGGCTCTTGAGAAGGCTGCTGCCGCACGTCACGCCCGCGCTGAGCTTCGCGAGCAGATCAAGAAGGGCGAAAAGTCCCTCGAGTCTGTGCTCAACTCCGATGACCCCATCGCTTCCCGCATGAAGGTTTCCACCCTCATCGAGTCTCTTCCTGGTTATGGCAAGGCCAAGGCCGCCAAGATCATGGAGGAGCTCGGTATCTCCGCTACCCGTCGCGTCCAGGGCCTCGGCGTCCGTCAGCGCGAGCAGCTCCTCGAGCAGCTGACCAAATAAGTGGGCGCTCAGGATTCCAAGCTCTTTGTGATTTCTGGACCGTCAGGCGCAGGCAAGGGCACGCTCGTCACTCGTGTGCGCGAGCTCCGCTCGAACCTGGGCCTGACGGTTTCGGCTACCACGCGAGCACCACGCAAAGGTGAGGTCGACGGCGTCAATTACTTTTTTCTGACGCGCGAGGAGTTCGACCGCCGCGTGGCAAACGGTGAGTTTGTTGAGTGGGCCGAGGTCCACGGTAACTGCTACGGCACGTTGGTGAGCGAGGTCACATCCAAGCTCGCCTCTGGCGCATCTCTGATTTTGGAGATCGATGTCCAGGGTGCCCTGCAGGTGAAGGAGCGTTTCCCCGAGGCCGTGCTGATCTTTATCAAGCCGCCTTCGCTTGAGGTACTCCGCGAGCGTCTGGTCGGTCGCGGTACCGAGACGCCCGAGACGATCGAGCTGCGTATGGCAAACGCCGCCGATGAGCTTGCCCTTGCCGACCGCTACGACGACGTCGTGGTGAATGACGATCTCGACCGCGCGACCGATGAGCTCGTTCGCGTTCTCGATATGCATGAAAGGATCTGAGGTCCGTGTCCGTTGTAAAGCCTTGCATTGACGATCTTCTGGAGAAGACCGATCACAACCGCTTCCTGCTCGCTTCGCTTGCCTCCAAGCGCGCCTGCGACATCAATAGCATGCTGCGTGGCCAGCACAACCGCGTGCTTGCCGTCCAGGATGTCGATGACATCACCATCGGGCTTTCCGGTGCCGATACCATCTCGATGGCTATGGACGAGATTGTCGACGGCGACATCTCTTACGACGAGGCTCGTTACGAGAAGGCGCTCGGCCACAAGGTTGCTGAAGCCTAAATGGCGGCTCGCGTCTGCCTGGTCCACTATCACGAGGTTGGACTGAAGGGTAAGAACCGCGCACATTTTGAGCATATCCTCATGGATAACATTAAGGCGGCTTTGGCCGCCTTTTCCGTGAACGCCGTGTCTCGAATTTCCGGTTATATCCTCGTGACCTTTAACGAGCATCAGGCCGATGATGCGGCGCGTGTCATTCGCACCGTTCCCGGCGTTGCTCGTGTGTCTTTGGCGTATCACACCAACCGCGACCCGCAGGAGTACTGCGCCGCCGCCGTCAAGGCGCTGCGCGAGTTTGGTTCCTTCGATTCGTTTAAGGTGCACGCTAAGCGCTCCAATACCGACTATGAGCTCACCTCGATTGACATCAATCGTCAGGTGGGCGAGGTGTTGTGTGAGGCCTTCCCCGATAAAAAGGTTCAAATGCACGACCCCGATGCGATGGTGCACGTACTGGTGGTCCAGGGTAGCGTTTATGTGTACGCGCGCTCCGAGCGCGGCGTGGGCGGTCTGCCGGTGGGTTCTGCCGGCAAGGTCGTGACGCTGCTGTCGTCAGGTATCGATTCTCCGGTGGCGACCTGGATGCTCGCGCGTCGCGGCGCGGTGTGCGTGCCGGTACATTTCTCTGGTCGTCCGCAGACGCCCGATACGAGCGAGTATTTGGTGCAGGATATCATCCGTGCGCTTGAGCCGGGTGTCCAGATCGGCCGCCTGTACGTGGTGCCGTTTGGCGACTGCCAGCGTGAGATTTCGGTCACCTGTCCCAGCAATCTGCGCGTGATCATGTATCGCCGCATTATGTATTCGGTTGCCGAGCGCATCGCGCATATCGAGGGCGCTAAGGCCATCGTTACGGGCGAATCGCTTGGGCAGGTTGCCTCTCAAACGCTTGAGAACATCATGGCTGTCAACGAGGCCGTGAAGATCCCCGTGTTCCGTCCTCTCATCGGTTCGGACAAGCAGGAGATCATCGCGCGCGCCGAGGAGATCGGTACGTTCGATATCTCGACTGAGGCCGCTCCCGACTGCTGCACGCTGTTTATGCCGCGCCGTCCCGAGACGCACGCTAAACTCGATGCCGTACATGAGGCCTGGGAGTTGTTCGATCACGAGGAGATGATCGAGCGCCTGCTCAAGCAGACCGAGTACATCGACTTCGAGAGCAACACGTATAAGGCCCCTAAGACCTTAAAACGCAAACATTCGGAGCTTGCTCCGCGTGAGATTTACCAAGATCACGAGTAATTTTGTGCATAGACCGACGATGCGTCTGCATCGTCGGTCTTTTGCTATCTGGGCATTTTGCGGCTAAGTGTTCATTTGCTGACGTGTGCCTGAATAAATGGACAGTATTTCGCAAGGTTTTGGTCGGCTTTTGGTTTGACCGCGAAAACCGGTTTTGGAGAATGGCTGTTGCAGGACTCTTTTCCTGACACGATGTTGTTGGGAGGTTTTGCTATGGCGCAGCGCGAACAACACGAACGGGTCAAACGGATGGACCGCTTGGCGGACAAGCTGCTCGGTCATAAGGCAGTGGTGATGGCGATACTGGTCGTCATTGCGATGGCGAGTGGACTGGCGATGGCGAACCTTGGCGGCGGTGCCGGCAGTGTGTCGTTTGAGCGCACTGATGGTTCGGGTTCGTTAGTGGAGCCGGGATCCGGCGATGCCTCGAGCGGAAAGACATCCGAAGGCTCTTCGCCTAAGGCGTCTGCCGCGGCAGAGGTTTATGTCGATGTTGATGGCGCCGTTGTGTCGCCCGGTGTATATCGTCTCAAGGACGGCGCGCGGGTGGCTCAGGCGATTGATGCCGCCGGCGGGCTGGCGCCCGAGGCAGACGTTACGGGGCTCAATCGGGCATCCAAGGTCACTGATGGACAAAAAATCCACGTTCCAACGGTGGGGGAGCAGCAGGCGTCCATTGCGGAAGCTGGTGTTGATGGTGGGGCTTCCGCATCATCGGGCGTGAGTGGCGCAACAGGCCTAGTAAACATTAATACGGCAAGCGCGGCAGAGCTGCAGACGCTCTCGGGCATCGGTCCCTCCATGGCCCAGTCGATTATCGATGAGCGGACAAAGAACGGTGCTTTTGCCTCGGTTGACGATCTGATGCGTGTGTCGGGAATCGGCGAGAAGAAGCTTGCCAAAATCAAAGATTCCATCTGCGTATGAGTGCGACCGAGTGCGAGCATGTGATGCCTCCGCGGCCTCTGATGACGTGGACGATGGCCCTGTGTGCCGGCATGTGCATGAGCTGCGCCTTGGTGCTCAACGTGGCCGCCGATGCGCTGCTGCGGGAGCGGGCTTCGGCGGTCGGGCCGCTATGGGCCATTCCCGTTACGGCGGCGGTATTCGTTGTGCTGGCTCAATCTTGTGCGCGTCTTGCCCCTTGGAAGCGGTGGCTGTATGCCGCGTCCGTCGGTCTCGTGGCGGGAGCGGTCGTCTCGGCGTGGTGGGCTGTGGGCGTGCTAAGCGCCTCGAAGGCGCTCGACGGTCGAGCGGCAAGCAGCCTTGAGTTTGTCGTGCAGGGTGACCCATCCATAAACGACGACGTGTATTCCTATACCTGCGAGGCACGCACGGACGGTAAGAACTTGGCAATGGTTCGCCTATCGTGCGACCTCGAGCTCAAGGTCGGGGCGCACGTGCGTGTTATCGGTCGCGTTTCACGTTTTGAGAACGATGCGTATGGACGATCGCGCGTTCTCCGAGGCGAGGTGCGCAAGGTTAAAGTCGTTCGGATTTTGTCGGTCGATGAAGACTCTCCGGGGCCGCTTCTTCGGATGCGAAATGGGCTGCTTGCGTCCATCGCGCCTGCGACCGACCCGGCGCGTGCACTCATAGCCGGTGTCGTCTGCGGTCGTTCGGCCGAGCTGCGCGCCCAGCCGGCGGGCGACTGGTTTTCGGTGACGGGAACGGCGCATCTTATCGCCGTCTCGGGCAGCCATTTGGCAATCGTGGGGTTTGTAATCGAGGGTGTATTGCAAAAGACTCGGTGCTCACGCGGTCTTCAACGGGCGATATTGGCGATAACGCTTGTGGGCTACGCTGCTTTTACGGGCGCGTCTCCCTCGGCCGTGCGCGCGTGCTGCATGGTGTTCGCGACGCTTGTCGTAAACGGCGCGGGGCGGCGCCGGCACGGCGCATCGGCACTCTTCGTTACCATGTCCATCTTTGTGTTGCTGCGGCCGACGGTTCTGTTCGAGATGGGCTTTCAGCTTTCATGTGCCAGCGTCTTAGCCATTCTGTGCTTTTGCCCCTATGCGACCTACGCTTTGGGTGAGCTGAGTGTTCCGTCGGGCGTTGCCAGCATGCTTTCCGTCACGCTGTGCTCGCAACTGGCGACACTTCCCATTACCATTCCTGCCTTCGGTACGTTCTCGCTCATTGCTCCGCTGGCAAATGCGGTCCTCGGTCCGGTGGTGAGCGCACTGCTCGCCGTGTCGATCGTGCTGGTTCCCTTTTCGCTCGTGGCACCGTTGCGGACTTGGGCGCTCGTTGTGCCCATGATTGCCGCCCGTTGCGCGCTGTTCTTTGAGCAGCTGTTTGCCGCCGTGCCGGGTGCATCCGTGAGCGTGCCGCCCGATAGCATGTGGATTTACCTAGTGCCGTGTTTGCTGGCGGTTCTGCTTGTCTGGTGGCCGCGTCCCCGTGCACGTCCTATGGCGGTGGGGCTTGCATGCCTGGTGCTCTTGGCTGCGATTCCGTACGTCTACTGGGATCGATTCGCTCCGCCTTCGGTGACGGTGCTCGATGTGGGCCAGGCCGATGCGATTCTTATTCGCCAGGGCGGCGCAGTGGCGCTCGTCGACTGCGGGCTCGACGAGCGCGTGGTGGCGGCGTTGGTTCGCAATAACGTGCACCATATCGATGCCGTCTTTGTGACGCATTGGGATGAGGACCACTGGGGTGGTCTGCCTGCCGTGCTCGAACAGTTTTCGGTCGGAACGATTGCCGTGGCGGCGGATGCGCTGGAGGATGCTCCTGCCGAGGTATTGAACCGACCTGGCGTGGAGTATCGGCAGGTGCGCCGTGGGGATACGGTCGACATCGGCACATTTTGCGCCCGCGTGATGTGGCCATTCGAGTCCGTGGATGGCGAGGGAAATGAGGATTCGCTTGTCCTGCTGCTCTCTTATGTTCAGGAAGGCAAGGGCCTGCGTATGCTCCTCACCGGTGATGCCGAGCTCGACCAAGAACGGGAATTCGTGCAGGAGGTGGGGGATATCGATGTCCTTAAACTTGGGCATCACGGCTCTAAGGTTTCAGTTGATGGTGAGTTGCTGGACGTCCTGAAGCCCGAGCTTTCCCTCGCGAGCGCGGGCGAGGGGAATCGATACGGCCATCCGTCCGATGCCTGCATCGGTGCCGTTAAGGAAACGGGCGGCGTTTTCGCGTGCACTATCGAACACGGTGACATTACCGTCACGCCGACTGCGAATGGCTTTGCGATGCGATGCCAGCAACCGTGACGACGTCGTTGGCGTGTGGTGGGCCCCTGGGCTAGAATGGCACGGAACGAATACGAAGGCCCGCGGGAGGGGAGCGCAATGTCCGAAACCGGTTTGCTGCCGGCATATCTGATCGTCGGTACCGACGGAGTCAAGCGCGATCACGCCGTCTCGCGTATGAAAGCGCGTCTGGAAAAGTCGGGTATGGTCGAGTTCAACCTCGACGAGCGCGACATGACCAAGGACCCCGATATCGAGTCCATTATCGGATCGCTTAACACCTTTCCGATGGGTAGTGAGTTTCGCCTGGTAATCCTTGACGGCTGTTCAAAGCTCGCCAAGGCGGTCTCGGAGCCGCTCGTTGAGTATCTGGCAAGTCCTAACCCCACAACGGTCTGCCTCATCATCGCCGACTCGCTTGCCAAGAACACGCGCCTGTATAAGGCGATCGCCAAAATCGACAAGAAGGCCGTGATCGATTGCTCCGGCACCAAGCGCTGGGAGTTACCGCGCCGCGTGCAACAGATGGCGACGCAGCACAGCAAGTCGATCTCGACGGCGGCCGCCGAGGAACTCGTCTCGCGTTCGGGTGAAAACACTCGCATGCTCGATAACGACTTGGCTAAGCTTGCCCAGATGGTCGAGGCGCCGCAGATTGAGCTTGCCGACGTTGAGCGCTGGATTGTACGTACGGCCGAGGTTCAACCCTGGGACTTTCTCAATGCGGTCTCGGCCCGTGACATGCGACGCTCTCTCGAGCTCTTCAATCTACTGCCCGCCAAGAGCTACGTGTGGACTTACACATTGCTGTGCGGCCGCATCCGCGAGCTTATCGTTGCCAAGGCGCTCGATGCGCGCGGACAGGGTCGTGAGTTGGCCGCAACACTTAAGCTCCAGTCCTGGCAGGTCAAGAATCACCTGACCTGGGCACGTCGCTTTTCGATGGCAGAGCTCGTTGCCGCGCTCGAGGGCGCGGTCGATGTGGAGCTCGCGCTGAAGGGTTCGGCCGATTCTCAGACCGCGCTTTTGCTCTGGATTACGAACATCTTGAGAAAATCGTGATGATACCTGCCTATTTGACAAATTCGTTCTATCCCTTTGAGGGGGAGCGTGCTATAGTAGGCGCTTGCATGACCTCACCGTGTCTCAGAGGTGTCATACATTTTTTGCAAGGAACTCGAAAGGAACTCCAGAAGTGGCAAACATCAAGTCTCAGAAGAAGCGTATCCGCACCAATGAGGCAGCTCGCATGCGTAACAAGGCTGTCAAGTCCGAGCTCAAGACGCTGACCAAGCACGTCCAGTCCGCCGTCGCCGAGGGCGACGCCGAGAAGGCCCAGGCTGCCCTCAAGACCGTCACCAAGCGTCTCGACATGGCTGCCGCCAAGCATGTTATCCACAAGAACCAGGCTTCCAACCGCAAGTCCGGTCTTGCCAAGCTCGTGAACAGCATCAACGCCTAAGTTGTAAATTTCACACCACACAGATTACGCGCATAAATGGAGCCTGTTTTATGGAACAGGCTCCATTTTTTGTATCGCTCGGGTAAGATAGTCCGCATGAATACTTCAATTGACATTTCCCACATCCGCAACTTCTCAATTGTTGCGCACATCGACCATGGCAAGTCCACGATCAGTGACCGTATCCTCGAGCTCACCCATACCGTTGACGAGCGCGACATGGAGTCGCAGCTGCTCGACACTATGGATATCGAGCGCGAACGCGGCATCACGATCAAGTCCAACGCCGTCCGCGTGTCCTATGACGCCGACGACGGCGAGACGTATCAGTTCAACCTCATCGATACGCCGGGCCACGTGGACTTTACCTATGAGGTCTCGCGTTCGCTGGCCGCCTGCGAGGGCGCGGTGCTCGTCGTCGATGCCACCCAGGGTGTCGAGGCGCAGACCGTCTCCAATGCGACGCTCGCCATGAACGCCAATCTGGACATTGTGCCGGCCATCAACAAGATCGACCTGCCCTCGGCCCATCCCGATGAGGTCAAGACCGAGATCGAGGATGACTTGGCGATTCCTGCCGATGATGCCGTGTGTGTCTCGGGCAAGACCGGCGAGGGCATCCACGATCTGCTGGAGTCCATTGTCTTTTTGATCTCTCCGCCCAAGGGCGATGCGAACGCGCCGCTCAAGGCACTCATCCTGGATTCGTACTTCGACGAGTATCGTGGTGTCGTCGCCACGGTGCGCATCTTTGACGGTTCCATCAAAAAGGGCGATACCCTGCGCATGATGCAGGCAAAGGGCGACTTTTTGGTCGATGGCGTGGGCGTCAAGCGTCCCGCCGAGACTCCGGTCGATGCGCTGACGGTCGGCGAGGTGGGCTACGTGGTCACGGGCCTGAAGGACCCCGAGGCCGTGCGCGTGGGCGATACCCTCACGTGGGCGTCGAATCCCTGCCCCGAGCCGCTTCCCGGCTACCGCGAGGCCAAGCCTATGGTCTATACGGGCCTGTTCCCGATCGATAACAAGGACTACGAGAACCTGCGTGACGCGCTTGATAAGCTGCACGTCAACGACCCGTCGTTGGTGTGGGAGCCCGAGACCTCGGTGGCGCTTGGCTTTGGCTTCCGCGTGGGCTTCCTGGGCCTGCTGCACATGGAAGTCGTTAAGGAACGCCTGGAGCGCGAGTTCAACTTGGACCTCATTGCCACGAGTCCCTCGGTCGACTATCACGTCTACAAGACCGACGGCGAGATGATCGATGTCCGCAGCCCGCAGGACCTTCCCGAGGCCACGCGTATCGAGCGCATTGAGGAGCCGTACCTCAAGGCAAAGATCATCTGTCCGCCTGAGTACACGGGCGCCGTCATGCAGCTCGCCATCGAGCACCGTGGCGTCACGACTGACATGATTCATCTCACGAGCAAATCGGTCGAGATGCGCTTTGACATGCCGCTCGCCGAGCTCATCCTGGACTTCTTTGACCAGCTCAAGAGTCGTACCAAGGGCTATGCCTCGCTCGACTACGAGTTCAACGAGTACCGTCCCTCCGAGCTTGTGAAGCTCGATATCTTGCTTTCGGGCGATGAGGTGGACGCGCTGTCGTTTATCGTGCACAAGGACAAGGCCTATGGCCTGGCCCGCGGTCTGTGCGACAAGCTCAAGGAGATCATCCCGCGTCAGCTGTTTGAGGTGCCCATCCAGGGTGCTATCGGCAACAAGATCATTGCCCGCTCCACCGTCAAGGCGCGTCGCAAGGACGTGCTTGCCAAGTGCTACGGCGGCGATATCTCGCGTAAGCGCAAGCTGCTCGAGAAGCAGAAAGAGGGCAAGAAGCGCATGAAGGCCATCGGATCGGTCGAGGTCCCGCAGGAGGCCTTTATGGCGATCCTCAAGGTGGACGAGTAGGTCTATGGCGCTTTCTGAATACAGCAAGCGGCTGCTGGGCGCCTATGCCGAGCAGCCGTTCCTTATGGCTCCCATGGCGGGCGTGACCGACCCTGCCTACCGCATCATGTGCCGCCGTCGCGGTGCCAACCTTGCCTACAGCGAGATGGTGAGCGTGGCGGGCCTTGCCTATGCCAGCAACAAGACCTGGCGCCTGGTGCTACCGGCCGACGAGGAGCAGCAGATTTGCGTGCAACTCTTTGGCTCCAAGCCCGATCAGTTTGCGAGCGCCGTCGTTGCCGTCGAGGAGCGCGTTGGCGATCGCCTGTCGCTCATCGATATCAATATGGCATGCCCCGCCCGCAAGGTTGTTACCAAGGGCGAGGGCTCGGCGCTCATGCGCACGCCCGACCTGGCGGAGAAGATCGTCGAGGCCACGGTGGGCGCGGCGCACGTGCCCGTGACCGTCAAGATTCGCAAAGGCTTTTATGCCGAGGACCGCAATGCCGCGACATTTGCCCAGATGCTCGAAGGCGCCGGTGCCGCCGCGGTGGCGGTGCATGGCCGCTGCGCCACGCAGCTCTATACGGGCCAGGCCGATTGGTCGGTCGTCGATGAGGTTGCCGATGCTGTCGAGATTCCCGTGATTGGTTCGGGCGATGTATTCTCGGCCGAGGATGCCGCGGAGCATCTGCGCAGTTCTGGTGCCAGCGCGGTGTTTATCGCGCGCGGCATCTACGGCAATCCGTGGGTGTTCGGTGATGCTCGCGCCCTTGCGCTCGATGGCATGCCGGTGCCGGCGCGCAGCTCCGTTGAGCGCCTAGACGCCCTGCGTGAGCACCTAACGCTGACGCATGAGCTCCTGCCGCTCATGTCGCGTGCCCGCACGTACGCAAGCTGGTACTTAAAAGGCATGCCCCATGCCGCCGCTTGGCGTGCCCATGTGGTGCGCTGTTCCACTTACGAGGAGTTTATGGCGCTGGTCGATGAGATCGAGCGTGATGTGGTGGCCTGCGAGGCCGCCCTTGCCGCTGGCAAGTCGGTGCCTGCTCATCCGCTGGAGGCCTAATAGTGGCCGTTACCGCGCTGTACGTGCACGTGCCGTTTTGCGCCCAAAAGTGCCGGTACTGCGACTTTGACTCGCGCAGTTTTGCTCCGTGCGATCTGAGCGCTGCGCTCGATGCCTATTTTGAGCAGTTGTTCGCGCGCCTCGATGCTTTTGGCAAAGCTGGGGCCTTTGACCAGATCCGCACCGTCTATGTTGGCGGCGGTACGCCGTCGCTGGCGGGGGAGCGCCTGGTGGAGCTGGCGCGGCGTATTCGTGCGTCGTGTGCCCCCGTTGAGTTTACCTGCGAGGCCAATCCCGAATCGCTGACCGCCGAGCTTGCCGCTGCGCTTGCCAAGGTTGGTGTCACACGCATCTCTCTGGGCGTGCAAACGCTCGATAACGCCGAACTTACCGCCATCGGCCGCATTCACGATGCCGATCGGGCGCTCGCTGCCATCACGACGGTTAAGGACGCTGGGCTCGATGTGTCGTGTGACCTGATGTGTGGCCTTCCCGGGCAGACCGCCGTAAGCTGGCAGCGCACGCTCGATGGCGTGCTGGCGGCGGCTCCGCATCATGTGTCGGTCTACCCGCTCACGCTCGAGGAGGGGACGCCCCTTTATCGCATGGCGTGCCGTGACGAGTCGCTCGAGCCTGATGAGGATTTTCAGGCCGCATGCATGGACGTGGCACGCGAGCTCCTGGGTGCCGCCGGCTATCACCCGTATGAGGTGGCGAGCTACGCGCTCGACGGCCATGAGTGCGCCCATAACATTGCCTACTGGACCGGACGGGGCTACCTGGGCCTGGGGCGTTCTGCCGCGGGCATGCTCGATGCCGAGGATTTCGACCGTCTTGCAGGTTTGTTCCCCGGCGTGTCTTCTCGAGGTGATGCGTACCGCGTGCGTCTGGTGCAACGTGACGATGACGCGACGGTGTTCGAGGCCGAATATCTCTCGCAGCGCGAGGCTGCGGCCGAAGACCTGATTCTTGCTTGTCGTATGACGCGCGGTGTCGCGTCCGACCTGTTGGTTCGCGTGGCTCGTGTCATCCCGGCCGATGGGCTGACAGCCGCTTGCGATCGCGCGCTCGAATTGGGTCTTGCCACTTGGGTGCCCGAAACGCTCGGGGTCCATGAGGGACCCTTTACCTCGGCAGATGTCGTCGCGGGCCATGTTCGAGCTCGTTTAGCACCGACACACCTGGGCTGGCTCGATGGAAATATGCTGTTCGAGCTGTTTTGGGATCTAGCTTAGGACGCTCGGGTAGAATTACCGGAATATATACGCTGCTGTGAGCAGGAGGTTGCCGCGCATGGCGACGATGAACGAAAAAGATTATTACGAGATTCTGGGTGTCTCCAAGGACGCTACCTCGCGTGATATACAGAAGGCCTTCCAGCAAAAGGCCCGCAAGCTCCATCCGGACGTCAACAAAGAGCCGGATGCCGAGGAAAAGTTTAAAGAGGTTTCCGAGGCCTACGCCGTGCTTTCGGATGAGCAAAAACGTGCGCGCTACGACGCCATGCGTTCTGGCAATCCCTTTGCCGGTGCTCCTACGGCTTCGCCTTATGGTGGCGGCTACGCCGGCAGCACGGGTTATGGCAATCCTTTTGAGGGCGGCTTTCCCTTTGGTGGCGCCTGGGGCCAGCAGCGTCGCGGGCAGGCTGCCTACAATCCCGAGAACGGCGCCAATGTGGTCGTCGATATCAAACTCGACGCCAAGGAGGCCAAGGGCGGTGCCCGCAAGACCGTCCGCTACACGCGCTTCGATACCTGTAGCAACTGCGGCGGTTCGGGTTCTGTCTCCTCCGAGCATGCCCATACCTGCCCGAGCTGCGGTGGCCGCGGCCACATCGACGTCGACCTGTCCTTCCTGTTTGGTGCGGGCACGTTCCAGTCGGTCTGCCCCGAGTGCGGCGGTTCCGGTAAAGTCGTGGCCGACCCCTGCCCTGATTGCGGTGGCAGCGGTCGTGCTCGCGTAACCTCCGAGCAGACGATTGAGTTTCCTGCCGGCACGCATGATGGCGACGAGGTCCGTATTAGCGGCATGGGTCATGCTGGCACCAACGGTGCCGCGGGCGGCGACCTGGTCGGTCGCGCCCATGTTGAAGCCGAGCGCTTGGAAGGCAAAGCTCGTACCGGTTTTTACCTGATGGGCATCGTGGCGCCGTTTTTGGTACTCTCGGCCATCTCGGGCGTGTTCTCGGCCTTTGCCGTGATGTGCTTTATTCCGTTTACCATGGGCCTGTTCATGGTGCTTTCGGACGGCGTGCTTCATCGCAGTCTGCTGTGGTGGAAGCGCGGTGCGATGCAGTTTGCCAACGGTTTTGCCAACGGCTTCATGTTCGCGCTCGTGTCGGTTTGGTTTGCGAGCTGCTCGCAACGGGCCATGCTTTCGCCGTACCAAATGCAATAACATCAAACCCTCTGTTTGCGGCCGCCCCAGCTTGGGTATAGGACGCACTGTGACAATAATGAAAGTCGGAAGGATTCGGTCGTGTCGGAAAATAGGGATTACTACGAGGTGCTTGGCGTCGACAGGGATGCCGACGCGCGGACGATTAAGCGTGCGTTTTTAAAGAAGGCCCGTACCGTACATCCGGATGTTTCGGACGACCCTGAGGCCGAGGCCAAGTTCAAGGAGCTCAACGAGGCATATTCCGTTCTTTCCGATGAGCAGAAGCGTGCTAACTACGACCGTTACGGCACTGCCGACGGCCCTGGTGGTTCGGGCTACGTCGACATTAACGATATCTTTGGCGGCATGGGCATGGACGACCTCTTCTCGTCGTTCTTTGGCGGCGGTGCCGGCGGTGGCGCCCGAAATCGCCGTGAGCGTCGTCGCGGCCGCGACATGGCCATCTCCCTTTCGGTGACGCTCGAGGAGGCGGCACTCGGGTGCAAAAAGACGATCAGCTATGACCGCCTTGCTCCCTGTGAGGATTGCAATGGCACCGGTAGGGCCGAGGGCGCGCAGGAAAAGCAGTGCAGCCGCTGCCACGGCACGGGCTATGTCACGACGGTCCAGCGTTCGTTCCTGGGCCAGGTTCAGTCCTCTTCGCCTTGTCCCGACTGCCACGGCGAGGGCACGGTCATCGATCATCCCTGCGAGACCTGCGACGGTCAGGGCCGCACGCCTTCGCATGAAAAGATCGACATCGATATCCCCGCCGGCGTTTCGACCGGTCGCCAGCTGCGCGTGAGCGGCTTTGGCGAGGCTGGCCTTCGCGGCGAGCCCTCGGGCGACCTGATCGTCAACGTGCGCGTCGCCGACCACGAGCGTTTTAAGCGCAACGGTGACGACCTGTACCTCGTGAGCGATATTTCGATTGCGCAGGCAGCGCTCGGCTGCGAGGTCGAGGTCGAGGGCATTATGCCCGATGAGGTCGTCAAGGTGACGGTCCCTGCTGGTACACAGTACGGCGACACCGTGAGCGTCAATAATTACGGCATGCCGCGCATTGGCGGTGGCGGTTCGCGTGGTCGCCTGATCGTGCAACTGCGCGTGGTCGTTCCCACCAATCTTTCCAATAAGCAACGCGAGCTGCTCCGTGCTTTTGCCGATGAGATGGGCGATGACGTCGCTTCCGGTAAGAAGTCGGTGACCGACCGTATCAAGAGTGCCCTCGACGATATCCTCGATTAAGGAGCCCGCGTGCTCGCACCCCATATTTCCGTCGTCAACCTCGGCTGCCGTGTCAACCGGGTTGAGTCTGACCGTATCACTGCCGATCTTATGCGCCTGGGCTTTGCTATTGTGGAGCCCCAGGATGCCGATCTGATCGTCATTAACACTTGTGCCGTTACGGGCGAGGCCGAGGCCAAGACCCGTAAGGCCGTCCGTCATGCGCTGGCCCATCCAAACGAGCCCTATGTGGTCGTGACCGGATGCGTGGTCAATTTGCATCCCGAGGAGCTGCTGGAGCTTTCGGATCGCGTGATTGCCGAGCCGTCCAAGATCGATGTCGCCGAACGTGTATGCGAGGTGCTGGGTGTTGAGTCCGATAGCGTTCCCGCCTGCAGCGATGGCGAGGTGGTCGATGCGCTCGGTCGCTCTCGCCTGGGCGTGAAGATTCAGGATGGCTGCAACCATCGCTGCACCTATTGCATTGTGTGGAAGGCGCGCGGCCCCGAGCGCTCCGTGCCCGTCGAGTCCGTGCTCGAGCAAGTTCGCGAGGCCCAGGAGGCCGGCGTGCCCGAGGTGGTGCTGACCGGTGTGAACCTGGGTGCCTACGATGGCAAGAGCGCGACCGACGAGCACGTCGAAATCGATGAGCTGCTCGTGGCCATCATGGAGCGCACGTCTATTCCGCATGTGCGCATTTCCTCGGTCGAGCCCATGGATATCTCCGAGCGCCTTCTTAAGGTTATGGCGCGCTACCCGCAGCGTATCGCCCCGTTTTTGCACCTGCCCGTGCAGTCCGGCTGCACGGCGACCCTGCATCGCATGGGCCGTCCCTATAGCGCCGAAGCCTTTGAGGACACGGTGCGTATGATTCGCGCCAACTTGCCCCAGGCGTCCCTTTCGTGCGATGTCATCGTCGGTTTTCCTGGTGAGACGGACGAGGAGTTCGAGGAGTCGCTGGCGCTGTGCCGCCGTGTGGGTTTCTCGCGTATGCACGTGTTTCGCTACAGCAAGCGTCCCGGTACCCTTGCTGCCGACATGCCCGACCAGGTGCCACCCGAGGTTATGGCCGAGCGCAGCCGCCGTATGCGGGCCGCCGCACAGGAGCTCGCTATTGCCGACGCTCGTCGTCGCGTGGGCACGGTCGAGCGTGCCGTGCTCGAGTATGGTGACAACCTGACGCTCGGCTCGTTCCATCATGCCCGTCTTGACGATACCTGTGGACTTACAGCCCCGTGCCTGCTCGATGTTGCTATCATCGGAGTCGATGATTCCGGCTTGGTCCATGCACGCAGGGAGGTTCATGGAAGCCTCGAAGATTAGACTTACCGTTCCCGAGGGAATTGATCCCTCGTGCGTTTTGGGCGCCGGCGACGGCGTCCTTCGCGTGCTCGCGAGCTTGGTTCGCGCTCACGTGGTCGCCCGTGGCGATAGCATCGCCGTGAGCGGCGACCCGGACGAGGTCGAACTCGTGGCGCGCTTTTTCGAGCACGCTTTTCGCGAGGCGGCCGCCGGGCGCACGCTGTCTGCCGACGATGTCTCTCGCTGCCTGGCCGTCCTGCGCGACGGTGAGCACGAGGCTACGTCGCTTCGCGATGACGTGCTGCTTTCGTATCGCGGCCGCGTCATTCGTCCCAAGACGCTCGGGCAAAAGCGCTACGTGGATGCCATTCGCTCGCATACCATCACCTTTGGCTTGGGTCCTGCCGGTACCGGTAAGACCTATCTGGCCATGGCGCTCGCCGTTGCCGCGCTCAAGCGTCACGAGGTGGGCCGTTTGATCTTGACGCGTCCGGTTGTCGAGGCGGGGGAGAATCTGGGCTTTTTGCCCGGTACCCTTGAGGAAAAGATCGACCCCTACATGCGTCCGCTCTACGACGCCCTTTTTGACATGATGGATCGCGAGCGCACCGATGAGCTTATGGAGCGTGGCGTGATCGAGATCGCCCCGCTTGCCTACATGCGCGGCCGCACACTGAGTGATGCCTTCGTGGTGCTCGACGAGGCGCAAAATACCACGCCCGAGCAGATGAAGATGTTCCTGACACGCCTTGGGTTCAACTCCAAGTTCGTGATTACCGGCGACCTGAGCCAGCGCGACCTGGTGGGTCGTCGTGGCGGTCTTGCTGACGTTGAGCAGATTTTGGGCCGTGTCGACGATGTCGCATTTTCTCACCTCGAGCGTGCCGACGTGGTGCGCCATGCCCTGGTGGGTCGTATCGTCGAGGCATATGAAGCTTATGATGACGTGCGCGAGCAGCGCCCGCGCGACCGAAAGGAGTCCCGTTGAGTGTATTGATCAGCAACGATGCCGAGCTCGATACGCTGCTCGACGCGCAGGAGGTGGAGCACATCTGCGAGGTTGTGCTTGCCGCCGAGGGCGTTGAACGTGGAGTCGAGATTTCCCTTTCGTATGTCGACGAGGACGAGATGCACGAGCTCAACCACGAGTGGCGCGGTATCGACCGCACCACCGATGTGCTTTCGTTTGAGTGCGATTCGGCCTTCGACGATGACATTCCCGCCGATGAGACGCTCGAGCTCGGCGATATTATCTTGGCCCCGCAGGTTATTGCCCGTCAGGCCCCCGGTTTTGGCAAAAGCCCCGCTGACGAGTGCCGTCTGATGCTCGTACACGGCATGCTGCACCTGCTGGGCTATGACCACATCGAGGATGACGAGGCCGAGGTCATGGAGGCCCGCGAGGACGCCATCCTGCGCGATCTGGCGCTCGAGCGCGGCGAGGACCCTAAGCTAGTCCACGTCGGCCCCATCACCAACCACGCCCACGACTAGGAGCCGTCTATGATTCCCGGATCGAACAAGGACCATCCGTCCTTCTTAAAGTCGTTTTCCTACGCCATGGAGGGCTTCGTCACCGCCGTCAAGACCGAGCGCAACATTAAGGTCATGCTCGTGGCGGGCGTGTGTACCGTCATCGCCGGCTGTATCGTGGGGCTCGACATTGCCGAGTGGGTCACGATTATCATCTGTTGTGGCCTGGTGATTCACGGCGAGCTGTGCAACACCGCTATGGAGGCTATCGTCGACCTAGCGACCCAGGAGCTCCATCCGCTGGCCAAGCGTGCGAAGGACATCGCCGCCGCCTCTGTATACGTTCTTTCCATCACCGCCGCGATTGTGGGCGTGCTGGTATTTGCCCGCGCGCTCGGCTTTATTTAGAAAGGGATTCCCATGTCCGACAATATGCAGCCTACCGATGAAGTTTTGGATGACGAGGTCCTGGATGCGGTGGATACCGAGGAGCTCGAGGATGTCGAGGAGTTCGACCCGTTTGAGGGCATGAGCGACGAGGAGCTCGACGCCCTGTGCGACGAGGACGACAGCCTCGCGGGCTTTGGTGACGTGGAGCCCGGTTTCCGCAGCGGTTTTGTGGCCCTGGTCGGTCGTCCCAACGCCGGCAAGTCCACGCTGCTTAATGCCTGCTATGGCAAAAAGGTCGCCATCACCTCGCCGGTGGCCCAGACGACTCGCCGCCGCATGCGCGCCGTCGTCAACCGTCCCGGCTACCAGCTGGTCTTTGTCGATACTCCGGGTATCCACAAACCCAAGGACGGCCTGGGGTCCGAGCTCAACAAGAGCGCGCTGTTCGAGCTGAACGATGTCGATGTCGTCGCGTTTTTGATTGATGCCACCAAGCCGATCGGCAGGGGAGACGCCTGGGTTGCCGAGCGCGTCAGATGCTCCCGTTCCAAGAAGGTCCTGGTGCTCACCAAGGCCGATGAGGCCGATCCCGCCCTGGTTATGGAACAGCTCAAGGCCGCCCACGAGCTCATGGAATATGACGACGAGATCGTGACGTCGTCGGTCAAGAACTTCAACGTCGATGCCTTTATCGAGACCGTTGCGCACTTTTTGCCCGAGGGTCCGCGTTGGTTCCCCGAGGATATGGGTACCGACGCTTCCGATGAGACGCTCGTTGCCGAGTTTGTGCGCGAGAAGGTCTTGCGCCGCACCCGTGATGAGATCCCGCACTCCGTTGGCGTGATCTGTGATGCGCTTGAGCAGACCAAGAAGGTGCTGCGCGTGCACGCCACCATTTACGTCGAGCGCGAGGGCCAAAAGGGCATCATCATCGGTAAGGGCGGCGAGATGATCAAGCATATCGGTATCGACGCCCGTCGCGATCTTGAGCGCATCTTTGGCACGCAGGTCTTTTTGGAGCTGGACGTGAAGGTCAAGGCCGGCTGGCGCGACGACGAGGCCCAGATTCGCCGCTTTGGCTACAACGCCGAGGACTAAGGACGCGCGGCGCGCATGGCAGGCTCCCGGACATATCGCACCAAGGTGCTCGTCCTCGACAAGACGAAGCTCAAAGAGACCGACCTGATCTTGACGATGCTTGACGAGCGGGGGCGGCAGGTTCGTGCCGTGGCAAAGGGCGCCCGCAAACCCGGCGGACGCCTGGCTGCGCGCTGCGAGCTGTTCTGTACGGTAGATATGCTGCTCGCACATGGACGGTCACTCGACGTGGTTTCCCAGGCCGAGCTTATGGAGGCGCCGCTCGGCGTTGCGCCCGATTACGAGACGACCTGCGCCGCAAGCGCGATCGCCGAGGTCGCGCGCGTGTGCTCGTTCGAGGACGCCGAGGACCCGTTTACCTTTGCTATAACGCAGCGAGCGCTTGCCCTGGTGGGCAGCGGGCTCGACACGGCGCATATGGATCTACTTGTGGCGGCATATGTCTTTAAGCTGCTGTCGCACGTTGGCTATCGACCCGATTTTTCGGCCTGCGTGCTGTGCGGAGACCCCATGCTGTCGTATTTTTCACCACAGGCGGGCGGGCTCATGTGCGGATCGTGCGCGTCGAGCGTTCCGGGTGCCGAGCTCGTGTCGACCGGCGAGGTCGCATGGCTGCGCGCCCTCATATCCATGACCTTCGATGCGCTTATGACCGAGCGAATCGACCCGCATACGGCGGCATTCTTGCTTGGGCTTTCGCATGTTTGGGCTGCGACGCACACCGATCAGCGGCTCCGTGCGATGGAATTCATGTTGGGTCGGTGATGATGCGCAGGCACAGGCTGCTTGTGGTAACATGCCAACTTGTTGGTACCTCGACCTTGGTTGCTCGCTCCACCGGCGGCTTCCCAGTCCGAGGCGAATCGAGTCGCCCGCGGGCGACGTAAAACGAAAGGTGAAACAATGACTGTTTCCAAAGAGCGCAAGGCGGAGCTGACTGCCCAGTTCGGTAACACCCCGGTCGACACCGGTAACCCCAAGGTTCAGGTTGCCATCTTGAGCGAGCGCATCAAGGAGCTGACCGAGCACATGAAGTCCCACCAGAAGGACTTCCACACCCGTCGTGGCCTGCTCATGCTCGTCGGCCGTCGTCGTCGTCTTCTCTCCTACATCAAGAAGAACGACATCGTCGAGTACCGTGAGCTCATCAAGGCTCTGGGCATCCGCGACAACATCCAGTAAGGATTTGTACATGCTAAGAGCGTCCTGCGCAGCGGGGCGCTCTTTTTGTGTAAGGGCGTGAATAATCACGCTCTGAAGCGTGGCGGGGGCAGGGGGCCCGCGTCACATGAGAAGCCCGCAGGCAAGGGGCCTGTGGGGTAAAGGAGAACAATGACACTCGTATCCAAGACCTTTGAGCTGTACGGCAAGACCTACACCTTTGAGTCCGGCGAGCTTGCCAAGCAGGCCACCGGCGCCTGTCTGGTCAAGCAGGGCGACACCACGATGCTCGACACCGTGGTCGTCTCCAAGGAGCGCAAGAACTACGACTTCTTCCCGCTGACCGTCGACTTCAACGAGAAGATGTACGCCGCCGGCCGCATCCCGGGTGGCTACCTCAAGCGTGAGGGCCGTCCCAGCGAGAAGGCCACGCTTACGGCCCGTATGATCGACCGCCCGATTCGCCCGAGCTTCCCGGACGGCTTCCGCAACGAGGTGCACATCGTTGCTACCTCGCTCGTCGCCGACCAGGTCAACCCCTTCGACGTCATCAACGTCATGGGTGCTTCTCTGGCCATGACGCTCGGCGGCGTGCCCTTCGAGGGCCCGCTTGCCTGCGTGCGCATCGGCCGCAACGTGGAGACCGGCGAGTTTATCGTCAACCCCACCTATGAGGAGCGCGAGAACTCCGACCTGGACCTGGAGCTGGGCGGCTCTGCCGACTTCATCTCGATGGTCGAGGCCGGCGCCGAGGAGATCTCCGAGGACGACATGCTCGCCGCCATGAAGTTTGGCCAGGAGGCTCTCGCTGCCTTCTGCCAGGCCCAGGACGAGTTCGTCGCCGAGTGGGAGCAGGCCAACGGCGCCATCGTCAAGAAGGAGTACCCGCTCGACCAACCCGTCGAGGAGGTCCAGGAGCGCATCTTTGCCCACTACGACGAGATGGCTGCTGCCCTGCGCGACGCCGACAAGCTCTCTCGTATCGGTAAGGTCGAGGCTCTGAAGGAGTCCATCCGTGCCGAGTTCACCGAGGAGGAGCAGGCCGTTTGGGAGCGCGAGATCCCCGTGGCGCTCAAGAAGCTCGAGAAGAAGGCCATGCGCACCATGGTCGTCGAGACCGGCGAGCGCGTCGACGGCCGTGCTGCCGACGAGATCCGTCCCATCATGGTGAAGGACAACTACCTACCGCTCGTTCACGGCTCCGGCCTGTTCCAGCGTGGCCAGACCCAGGTGCTCTCCGTCCTGTCACTCGGCATGCTCAACGAGGGCCAGCGTCTGGATACCATCGAGCCCACCGAGGGCAAGCGCTACATGCACCACTACAACTTCCCGCCGTTCTGCACCGGCGAGACTGGCCGCATGGGCAGCCCCAAGCGCCGCGAGATCGGCCATGGCAACCTGGCCGAGCGCGCTCTGCTTCCGGTGCTTCCCGACGAGAACGAGTTCCCCTACGCCATCCGCGTCGTCTCCGAGGTCATGGAGTCCAACGGCTCCTCTTCGATGGCTTCGACCTGCGGTTCCACGCTCGCCCTTATGGACGGCGGCGTTCCCATTAAGCGCCCGGTCTCCGGTATCGCCATGGGCCTGATCCAGGAGGAGGGCAAGACTGTGGTCCTGTCCGACATCCAGGGTCTCGAGGACTTCCTGGGCGATATGGACTTTAAGGTCACCGGCACCACCGAGGGCATCACCGCCCTGCAGATGGACAACAAGGCCACCGGTCTTACCTTCGACATCCTGGCCCGCGCCCTGCAGCAGGCCAAGGAGGGTCGCGCCTTCATCCTGCAGAAGATGCTCGATGTGATCCCCGAGCCGCGCCACACCACGCGCAGCACTGCTCCGCGCATCGTCTCCATCCAGGTTCCGACCGATAAGATTCGCGACGTCATCGGCTCCGGCGGCAAGGTCATTCGCGGTATCCAGGACGAGACCGGCGCTTCTGTCGACATCCAGGAGGACGGCACCGTCTTTGTCGGCGGCACTGGCGAGTCCGTCGACCAGGCTGTCGAGCGCATCAAGCTCATCATCAAGGTTCCCGAGCCGGGCGAGGAGTACACCGGTCGCGTGGTCTCCATCCAGCCCTTCGGCGCCTTCGTCAACCTGCTGCCCGGTAAGGACGGCCTGCTGCACATCTCTCGCGTCGCCAAGGGCCGCGTGGAGAAGGTCGAGGACGTCCTCAACGTGGGCGACGAGGTCAAGGTCGTCGTCATCGAGGTCGACGATCGCGGTAAGATCTCGCTCGACCGTCTTGACAAGCCCGAGGCCCCGGCTCGCGCCGAGGGTGCCTCCGAGGGCGACGGCGAGCACTTCCAGCGTCGTGAGCGTCCGCGTCGCGAGCGCTCCGAGCGCAGCGACCGTCCGCGCCGTCCCGGCGACAACGGAGGCCGCAAGCCCCGTCGTCACCACGACGCCGAGTAACAGCTAAACATAAGCAGCTCAACAAGGGCGACCCCACTGAGGGGTCGCCCTTTTGCTATTCCCGGCGGGGGCCGCGGGTAAAGTTTCCTGCTCTACAGTCCTGCTCGCACGGAGAGCACATTAAGTGCTCTCCGGCTCGTGCGGAACTCGCGATAAACTTTACCCGCGGCCCCCGCCGGGAATAGCAAAAGGGCTGGTTAGTTCCGCTCGCTATTGAGTTAGACAGTCTATTCAGTTGTCTGATTTCAGATCCGTAGATAGAGGTAGCGGCATTTCCCTAGATAAAACCGACCAAAATAAACCTGTCCCTTCTTGGCAGGTCTGGGGCCATCGGGGGCCGGGGCGGGTTAAGTTTGTCGCGAGTTCCGCACGCAAAGGAAAGCACTTAATGTGCTTTCCGTCTTGCGCAGGACTGTAGA
>CABUSD010000022.1:0-27604 GCA_902494165.1 uncultured Collinsella sp.
ACCGGCTTCATCTCGAGGTCGAGCTCCTTGACCAGGCGGCGGAAGTCGACCATGGCCTCGTCGCCCTGGATGGCCAGGTCATCGGCAAGCTGCAGGTCGATGTCGCTCGCCACGCGCAGCACGGGCTTGAGCGGCTGACCGATCTCGTCTTGCGGCACCTCAAAGGGATCGGCCGTGACCAGGCCGATCTCGGTTCCGCGCTCGGTGGAGCAAATGGCATAATCGGCCTCGAGGATATCCAAATCCTGCGGATCGAACCACAGGTCGCGCGAGGCGTAGGTAAACTTAACGGGTACGACTAACGGCATTTCAGTGCCTTCCTGATATCGAACAGCATGACCTCGATGGCCAGCTGGGGAGTAACGTTTCTGGCGATGTTGCGCTCGGCGGTCGCGACTGCCTCGAGCGCCCGGGTGGCACCCGCAACATTGGTCGCGGCGGCAAGCCGACCGATCGTGTCGCGCACGTCTTCGTTCACCACGTCGGCTACCTCGTCCTGAAGCGTCAGCAGCACGTCGCGCATGAGCGTCCGCGCGCTCGCCAGCGCTTCCATGATACCCGAACGCTCGCGCGCGTTGAGTTCGCGCTTGTTGCGGTCCTCAAGCTGCTTCAATGCTCCACGCGACAGGTAGTCGGCGTTTTGCTCGAGCACCTTTTCCTGCGTGGACTTGACCTCGGCTAACGGCGCCTTAACGGCGACGATGAGTGACTTGGCACGGCTGAGCACGTCGGCCTCGTCGGCGGCAATGAGCGAATCGATGGCACGAACCATCTGACGGCGGGCGTCCTGGCGCTCGGCGCTCTTGAGGAACTCGATGCCACGCGTGGGGCTTCCCGCTACGGCGACGGCCATGCGGCAACGCGCAGGGTCCTGACCGGTGGCGCGGCTCACGGCCTGAGCGGCGACGGCGGGCGACACCAGCCGAAACGGCACGCACTGGCAGCGGCTCACGATGGTGGGCAACATCACGTCTGCCGAGGTGCCCAGCAAGATAAACATAACGCCCTCGGGCGGCTCCTCGAGTGTTTTGAGCAGTGCGTTGGCGGTGTTGGCGCGCAGCTGCTCGGCACGGTCAATGATGTAGACCTTGGCCTTGGCGCGGATGGGCGCCAGGGGTACGTCGTCGAGTAGCTCGCGCGTCTGGGCGATGAGGTAGCCCGTGGCGCTCTCGGGTGTGTAATAGTGCACGTCGGGGTGCGTATGGCGGGCGACGCGCACGCAGCTATCGCATGAGCCGCAGCCATCCTGCTCGCACAGGAAGGCTTGGGCGAGCGCCCACGCGGCGTCGAGCTTGCCCGCGCCGGGCGCGCCCAAAAACAGGTAGGCGTGCGATGCGCGACCGCTGGCGACGGCATTGGTCAAAAAGTCGCGCACGCGCTCTTGGGTGTCAAGCTTGGCCAGCAGGCTTGTCTGAGCGGGGGCCATGTTACTCGGCCTCCTGGGCAAGCGCGGCGGTGACGGCGTCCTGGGAAATGTCGAGGCCGTAGACGCGAACCTGCTCGACCGTCCGCGCGAAGACGTCCTCGATGGACACGGTCGCGTCGATGAGCTTTACGCGGTTTGGTTCCTCGGCGGCGATGGCGCAAAATCCCTGGTAGACACGCTCTTGGAAGGCCATGCCCTTAGCCTCCATGCGATCTGCCGCGCCACGGGCTGCCATGCGCAGCGCCGCCTGCTCGGGCGTGATGTGATAGACGAGCGTGAGCGCCGGGTGCGTCCCCGCGACGGCCAGGTTGTTGGCATCGCGTACTATCTGGCGATCGAGGCCATCGGCAAACGCCTGATAGCAAGTTGTGGAATCGTAGAAGCGGTCGCACAGGACCACCTTGCCGGCAGCAAGGGCAGGCGCGATGACCTCGTGCACCAACTGGGCGCGCGCGGCCTCGTAGAGCAACAACTCGCAGGTGTCGCCCATCGCCGTATTGGCGGGGTCGAGCAGCAGAGCACGGATCTTTTCGCTGATGGCGGTACCGCCCGGCTCGCGCAGGGTCACAACCTGGTAGCCGGCAAGGTCGAGCGCACGGGCAAGCAGGCGCGCCTGCGTAGATTTACCGGCGCCATCGACACCCTCGAGCGTAATGAAGCTATGTTGAGCGGGCTCAAAAGCCATGGGCGCAGCCCCTTCCTACAAGGCGCGTAAATGCAGATATATCAACCAAGCCATGATACCCCAGTGCTCGGTGCGTCCCCAATGACCAAAGGCGCCTTTCCAAAGTTGCGGTGAAATAGGGACTGATTGAAGCTCTGAGACCGCCAAACAGTCCCTATTTCACCGCAACTTATGATGGAGAATTTTGGACGCTGGGTATAATCGTCGTATTGCATTGAAATGTGGCGAAAGGAGTGGCAATGTCTCGGTATTGCGCCTCGTGCGGCAAGCTTCTTGCAGATAATGCCAAGTTCTGCACCTCGTGCGGTGCACCCGTTGAGCAAACAACCGCGAGCGATAGCCAGCCCGCTTTCGAGCAGACCGGTTCCCTCGATACGCCGCAAGCCAAGGCGGACGACCCCCTCGCCTATCGCCCCGACCTCGCCGCAGGCCCCGCGGCCGTCGAGACCACGCAGCGCATACCCGTCGCGAGCGGCTCGTCCCAACAGGAGCCGGCTCCCGCATACGCGCCCGCTTCGCCACAGACCCCCGCCCCCAAAAAGAGCGGCACCGGGCCGCTTATCGCCGTTATCGTTGTGCTGGTGGCAATCATCATCGCCCTGGTCGTTTTCTTTGTGATCAAGCCTTTCGACAACGCCGCCACGCAGACGACTGCCGAGGTAGCTAAGCTGCACCATGACGTCGACGACGATGACCTAAAGCCTCTCGGCGATCCCAACAGCCTGTACGACGATGACGACGATGACGACGAGGATGGCGGCGAAGCAACGCTCTCCGAGCAGAACCTCTACCGCCGACTGAGCGAATACTACGACTTGCTCGAAGACCTCGACAACTACGTCCGTGGCTGCGCGCAGAACTTCAACGGCAGCTATCTGGAAGAAGATCGCACCACCCGTCAAAATCTCGCCGACGTCGCCGAGCGCACAGAGGACACCATCGAGCAGTATTACGACATCGTCGAGGACCTGGACGTCCCGACGAGCTCTAAGAACTACAGTTCCTGGAAAGACATCGTTGCCCTGTATGACGACCTGGATCACCGCATTGACGCAATCTGTGATGCCTGGGAGATCAGCCTGAAATACACCAAGCCTGCGGATCACAAGAATGAGATCGTGGCGCCGCTGTCGCGCGACAACGTGGCGGGCACCAATGACAATAAGTACCGCCTAGACTTTGAGGAGCGCTACCCCGGCGCCAAACCCGTCGAAGTGAACTAGCGCTTTGTCGTTCCCGAGCCGGCAGTTAGGGACGTTCCTAAACTGCCGGCAGAAAAGGAACGTCCCTAACTGCCAGATAAAAAAACGAGCGAGGATCGTGGGGTCCTCGCTCGTTTTTGTTTTAGATGATGTTTCGACCGTGCGGCTACTTGTCGGCAGCGGTCTTTTTGGTAGTCGACTTCTTGGCCGTCGTCTTTTTGGCGGTCGTCTTCTTGGCAGTAGTCTTCTTGGCCGCCGTCGTCTTCTTGGCCGTGCTCGCCTTGGTCGTGGTCTTGCGGCCGCGGGCGGGCTTCTTCTCCTTGGTCGGGCAGTTCATGTTCACGCAGATGCGCCACGGGCCGCGCGCCGTGTTGACCACCACGATGGGGGCGCCGCACTCGGGGCAGGTCTCACCCGTCGCCTCGAGCTTACCGCGCGCCGGCAGAGGATAGCTCACGCCGCAGTCATCGTAGTTGGTGCAGCGGATAAAGCGCTTGCCGCTCTTCTCGCTCTTGTGCGCGATCAGGTCGCCATGGCGTCCGGCCTCGGCGCACACCTTGCATTCGCCCACCTTAAGGTCGGGCTCGTAGTTGGTGGGGCACGTGGGGTTCACGCAAATCTCGAAGGCCTTCTGGCGGAACGGCTGGCACTTAATGCGCGGCGCGCCGCACTCGGGGCACACGGCTGCCTCGCCCTCGAGCGGGCTCACCTTGACGCCGCTCGGCACCGGATAGGTCACATCGCAGTCGGGCCAGCCCATGCAGCCGATGAAGCTGCCACGGGTCTTGGCGCTCGTCTTCATAACCAGGTCCTTGCCGCACTTGGGGCAGGCGCCCACGCGCGCATCGGCCGTGACGGCGTCGCTGATGGCGTCGCCCAGCTCCTGCGTATGCTTGAGCAGCTCGTCGAGCACGCCAGCCAGCAGCGCGCGCGAGTGCGTCACGACATGCTCTTCGGTATCCTCGCCGCGCTCCACACGGGTCATGTCGCCATCGAGCTCGCTGGTCATATCGGGGCTCGTGATGCGCGGGGCAAACTGCGTCAGTGCGTCGATGATGGCGATGCCCAGCTGGCTCGGCTCCACGGGATCGTTTTTGAGATAGCGCACGGCGTACAGGCGCTCGATGATGCTCGCGCGCGTGGACTTGGTGCCCAGGCCGCGCTTTTCCATCTCCTGCACGAGCTTGCCCTGGCTGTAGCGCGCGGGCGGCTCGGTCTGCTTGGCCTCGAGTTTAATGTCGAACACGTCGACCGTATCGCCCTGCTCCAGCGGCGGCATCTGCTCGTCGCGCTTGAGTCCGTACGGGTACGCCTCGCGGAAACCCGGGGTCACGAGCACATCGCCCGAAGCCACGAACGGCTCACCGTTCACGTCGAGCTCGAGCTTAGTGTTTTCGATGGTCGCGGGACCCATAAGCGTCGCTAGGAAGCGGCGGGCGATGAGGTCGTAGAGCTTGCGTTGGCCGCCGTCGAGCGTGGACGGATCGCCCTCGCCCGTGGGATAGATAGGCGGGTGGTCGGTGGTCTCGACTTTGCCGCGCGTGGGCTTCATAGGGCCGGCGAGCACCTTTTTGCACACGGGCGCCAGCGCCGGGTTGATCTTTGCCAGGTCGCTCACCACGGCGCCCAGATCGAGCGTCGCGGGGTACACGGTGTTGTCGACACGCGGGTAGCTGATGAGGCCCGCCATGTAGAGGGACTCGGCGATGCGCATGGTACGCGCAGGCGAGATACCCTCGGCTGCGGCGGCAGCCTGCAGCGAGGTGGTCGCAAACGGCGTGGGCGGCTGCTGCTTGCGCGAGCGCTTGGTCACCGCGGCGACGGTTGCCGTCTTGGCACCGTCAACGTGACCGTACGCCGTCTCAGCAGCATCCTTGTCGGTAAAGCGCGCCGTCTTGTGCGCGATCTTAAAGCGATCGTCCTCGGCAGCGCCTTGCGCGGCGCCCATGCCACGGATCTGCCAATAGTCCTCGGGCACAAACGCCATGCGCTCGCGTTCGCGCTCGACCACCAGGGCAAGCGTCGGCGTCTGCACGCGGCCGGCGGAACGCACGTTGCCAAAGCCGCCAAACTTGGCGAGCGTCAGGTAGCGCGTGAGCACCGCACCCCAAATGAGGTCGATGTGCTGACGGCTCTCGCCGGCGTCGGCCAGGTTCTGGTCGAGCGAGACGAGATTATCGAAGGCCTGCGTGATCTCGGCCTTGGTAAACGAAGAATACTGGGCGCGGGCGACCAGCAAGTCGGGCGCCACCTCGCGCACCTTGTTGAGGGCGTCCGAACCGATCAGCTCGCCCTCGCGATCGAAGTCCGTGGCAATGATGACGCTGTCGGACTTTTTGGCGAGGTTCTTAAGCGAGCGAATGAGCTCTTTCTCAGCCGGCAACTTAATGACGGGCGCCCAGGTGAGGTAAGGCAGACTCTCGAGCTTCCAGCCCTTAATGGAGATGCCATCGGCAAGGAACGGCTTACGCTTGGTGTCGTAAGGCGGACGCGCCAGGCCATCGGGCATGTCGGCCGGCAGTATCTCGCCGTCCTCGGTGACCGAATACCAGCCCAGCTTTTTATCGAACAGCACGCTGTCGCAAAAATCAGGCGCAAGGATGTGACCGGCAAGGCCGATCGTCACGCACTCCTCGCCCTTCCACTCAAAGCGGTAGATGGCGGTGTTGTACACCTTGTCCTTTTTGGGCTTACCCGTGGACAGACGCTCGGCGATCTGACGCGCGGCGTCGTTTTTCTCGGCGATGATGAGCTTCAAAAGAGGCTCCTATCTCGTATCTCTGCGGCTACGCCCGCCCGTATGGCGGCCGACTTACGCCCTTGCTTGCTCAATCTGCCCGATGAGCCAATCGCACCAGGCATCCATGCCCTCGCCCTTGCGCGCGCTCACGGCAAACCGCGGCGCCTGCGGATTGAGGTCATCGAGTGTCTTAGTATACCTATCCATGTCAAAATCGAAAGCCGGAGCCACGTCGACCTTGTTGAGCAGCTGCGCGCCGGCGTGTTGGAAGATGCCCGGGTACTTGATGGGCTTGTCGTCGCCCTCGGGCACCGAGAGAATCATGATGGACAGGTTCTCGCCCAGGTCAAAGTCGACCGGGCAGACCAGGTTGCCCACATTTTCGATAAAGATGACGTCGATGTTTTCCAGACCCACAGCCTGGTCGAACGCGTCGACGGCCTCCATGATCATGTTGCCCTCGAGGTGGCACAGGCCCCCCGTGTTGATCTGGATGGCAGGCATGCCGGCTTCCTTCATGGTGATGGCGTCGACGTCCGAGGCGATGTCGCCCTCGATGACGGCGCAGCGCAGGCCCGCCTTGTCACGCAGGCGCTCGTTGGTGCCCAGGATCGTGGTGGTCTTGCCCGAGCCAGGGCTCGACAAGACGTTGATCACATAGGTGCCTGCCTCATTAAATCGCTGACGCAGCCGATCTGCCAGGCGCTCATTGCGCGACAGAATCGGCGACGCGATATCAATCGTTTTCTCAGCCATGCTCAGCGCTCCTTACTTTTGCCCCTTTATACCCCGTCCCCAGGTGGCTGATGGGCTAATCGTCGGGGGTTTCGATTTCGATACTTGCGATGTCGAGTTCGCGGCCGTGCAGCAGGCGCACGTTGGCACCACCACACTGGGGACAGCGGCAATGGAAACGGTCGTGCTCAAAGACCTCCCCGCAGTCCAGACACTCGCTTTGTGGATGGACTTCCTCCACGGCAAGCTCGCAGCCTCGCGTGAGCGGGTCCTCATCGCGAAATGTCTCCCACGCAAAGTCGAGCGCCTCGCGCACGACCTCGGTCATATCCCCGATACGCAGCGTTACCAAAACGGCGCGCGAGGCCCCCGCCCCACGCGCCGCGCGAATCACTGTATCGAGTATGCCGTTGACAATGCCAACCTCGTGCATACCGATTTACTCCTCGTCGTCCTCATCGTCCGAGAACAGGTCCAGACGGCTCACAAACAAGCCCTCCTTGCCCTCGCGCGCGGTAATGACCACGCGGGCAATGGCGAGCGAAATCTCGTAGAGCGAGAGCAGGGCACCATACATGAGGCCCAGCGTAACGGGCGAGCCGTCGGGCGTAATCACAGCCGAGCCCACAAGCAGGCCCACGTACACGTAGCGCCAGGCGCCGCGGAAGGCCGCGTAGGACACGATGTGGAAGACGGACAGGTAGAAGATGATGAGCGGCAGCTCAAACGCCACGCCAAAGCCGATCATAAAGAGCAGCTCCATGTTGACGTAGTTCTCCAGGTCGGGCAGCGCCGTGGCGACGGCCGAGGTCTCGCCGATAAGCCACTCAAAGCCCGCCGGGATGATGATGAAATAGCAGAAGATGGCGCCCAGGAAGAACAGCACCGTCGAGGCGAGCACCGTGGGCACGACCCATTTGCGCTCGTTGGGACGCAGTGCCGGCAGGAAAAATGCCAGAATCTGCCAGATGATCATGGGCGTGCACATGACCACGGCCATCTTGATGGCCAGCGAGAAGCGCAGGCCAAAGCCGCCGAGCGTGGTGGTGATGTAGAACTTACCGTCCGGCACAAAGGAGCGGATGGGGTCTTCCAGGATGTCGAGCACCACGGGCGTGGCGAAATACAGCACGATGGCGGCGGCAAACACCGACACGACCACGATGGTCAGGCGGCGACGGAGCTCGCCCAGGTGATCGAAGAGCGGCATGCGCGCAGGTCCGATAGGCATTACTCATCGCCTCCCTTCGGTGCATCGGCGGCAGCGGCGTCGTCCTCGGCCTCGAGCTCGCGGGCAAGCTGGTCGACGACGGCCTTGCGCTTGCGGGGACGACGGGCGTAGAGGTCGGCCGTCGTGGGCTCTGCCGGCTCGGGCTCGGGCTCCGGTTCTGCAGCAGGCTCAGGCTCGACGACAGGCTCAGCGGCAGCGGCAGGCTCGGCACCCTCGGCCTCGGACTCCTCAGCAGCACCCTCGCCCTCGGCGGCAGCCTCGCTCGCGGCCTTCTCGGCAGCAAGACGGGCGCGACGCTCGGCAAAGGTCTCCTTCTTGGCGGGCGCTGCCGTCTCGGCGGCATCCTCGTCCGCATCGGAATCGTCGTCGGTCGCAGCAGCCTTCTTGGGCTTGACCGGGGCCGAAGCGGCCTCGCTCACCGGATCGATAATCTCGGACTGAACAACGGCCGTCATCTTTTCCTGCGTCTCGCGGAACTGACGGATGGCACGGCCGATCGTGCGGCCCATCTGTGGGAGCTTATCCGGGCCAAACAGCAAAAAGCCGAAGACCACGATGATCGCGAGCTCACCCTCTCCAATACCAAACACACATACCTCCAAGGCTCGATGTGAGTCGAGCCCGCACCGCGCCATTCGGCCGGAACTCGTCTATTCATTCGGTCAAGTATAGCGCCCGGACGCCAAAACGTCCGAGCGCATCACAAACATATGCCAAACGGCACGCCCTTTTGGGGGCAAAGATTATGCAGCGGTGATCGAAATCTCTTGGTCGACACCCAACAGCTGAACCACGCGCATCACCGGGGGCTGCACATTGGTGCAGCTAAAGCGCTTGCCGTGGTCGACCGCGTGGTGTGCGGCGCCCACGAGCACGCCAATGCCCGTCGAATCGATGTAGCTCACCTGGGCAAAATCGAGCTCAACGGCCTCAGTGGGCTGCTCGAGCGCCAGGTCGATGGCATTGCGCAAGCTATCGGCGTTAGAGATATCGATCTCGCCGGTTACCTTAATGGTGTAGAGCTCTGGCGTGGGGTTGGTGGAAATACCCAAATCCATGTATACGCTCCTTTACGTATCGAAAGTGCGGATAGTACGGGAAGCCGCGCGCTAGGCGCGCTCGGCACGCGCAAGCTCGGCAGCGACGAGCTTGACGGCCAGCACCAGCACATCGAGCGCAGCCTCTAGGTCCTCGACCGTGGGATAGCTCGGCGCGATGCGGATGTTGGTGTCGCGCGGATCCTTGCCATAGGGCCAGGTGGCACCGGCCGGCGTGAGCTTAACGCCCAGGTCTGCGCAAAGCGCGGCGACCTTTTGAGCCGAGCCCTCGGGACCATCGAAGCTTACAAAGTAGCCGCCGCGGGGGTGCGTCCAGGTGGCGCAGCCCGTGTCGCCCAAGCCCTCGGTGAGCTTGCGCTCGACAGCCTCAAAGCGCGGGCGCAGGAACTCGGCATGCCTTTTCATGTGCTCCTTGACCGCCTCGATGGTGGGAAGGAAGCGCACGTGACGCAGCTGGTTGAGCTTGTCGGCACTGATGAGGCCGGCCTTCAGGCGCTTGGAGAACTCCGCGATAACCGCGGGGCTCGCACCGATAAAGCCGATACCGGCACCCGGGAAGGTGATCTTGGACGTCGAGGCGAATGCCACCACGCGGTCCTCGGTGCCCGCCGCGCGGGCAAGATCAAAGATGTTTGCGAGCTCGTCGGTCTCGTCGTACAGGTCGTGCACGCAGTAGGCGTTATCCCAGAAGATGCGGAAATCGGGCGCGGCCGTGGGCATCTCGACCAGGCGGCGCACAGTGTCCTCGCTAAAGGTGATGCCCGTGGGGTTGGAATACTTGGGCACGCACCAGATACCCTTGATGGAATCGTCGGCGGCAACCAGGCGCTCGATCTCGTCCATGTCGGGGCCGTTGTCGGTCATCGCGACGGGGACGTTCTCGATACCCAGGTCGGCGGTGATGCCAAAGTGGCGGTCGTAGCCGGGAACAGGGCACAGGAACTTGACCTTCTTGCCGTCATGCGCGGCCTCGTAAGCCTCCCAAGGCTCGCTGCCGCACGAGCCGCAGCGCCAGAACATACCGGCGATATCGTGCTCAATCAGCAGGCTCGATGAACCCAGCACGAGCGTCTGCTCGGCGGGGCAGCCCAAGAACCCCCCTGCCAGCTTGCGTGCCGAGGGAATACCCTCAAAGCAGCCGTAGTTGGAACAATCGACGTTGCCGTCGTGCAGATCGGCATCGGCATTGAGGATATCGAGCATGGGTCGAGAGATGTCCACCTGGGAGGGCGACGGCTTGCCGCGGGCCATGTCGAGCGCCAGGCCCTTGGCCTTGACCTCGGCGACCTCGGCTTTGAGCGCCTCTATGGCGGCATCGAGTTCGGTGGTTTCCATCTTCTGGTAGATCGTCTGCATGGGTGCGACCTTTCGCGAAGCGGTACGTTGCAGTTCGTCTAAGTATAGACCGCCACCGCCGCAACGGTATGAAGCCGTGATAGATTAAGTCCATCGCAATAAATTACGAATCGCCGCGCATGCCGGCGTGGGGCGCCCAAGGAGGCACTATGGAGTACGGATCGTTCCAAGCCGAGGAATTCGGCGACCTACAGCGCCTGGTCGATGGGCTGTTTTACGACCACCACGCCATCGACCGCCTGGATCTCATCGTACAGGCAGAAATCTTGGACCTGGCGCCCGACCTCATGGAAATCGTGAACCTTTTGCCGCCCGGCTACTACGACCGCCAATCGCTTTGCGACCAGCTCAACTCCGCCTTGGCCGCCCACGGCTGGGGCGCCGTCTACGGCACCGTGGAATAAACCTAGTCATTTAAGAACGTCCCCAATGACTAAAACGCCGCTTGTGATGGTGTTCACAGGCGGCGTTTTCAAACTTGTATGTGCTTTTACTTGTCCTTGGGCGCGGGGTGCTTGCAGACCACGCTCATGTAGATCATGCCGAGCACGGCAGCGGTGACCGAACCGGCAAGGATGGCGGCCTTGGCGGCCAGGACCTCAAACTGAGCCGTCGGGAAGGCAAGGCCACTGATGAGGATCGACATGGTAAAGCCGATACCGCCCAGAATGCCCACACCGGCAATCATGTGCCAGTTGACATTGTGCGGCAGCTCGCAGACCCTAAACTTAACCAGGGCAAACGTCATGCCAAAGATGCCGATCGGCTTGCCCAGTAGCATGCCAAAGTACACGCCGAGCGTCACCGGGTCGGTGAGCAGCGTGCTCATGTCCACGCCCACTAGGCGAACCTGTGCGTTCACGAACGCAAAGATCGGCAGAATCACGAAGTTGACCGGCGTGGAGATCAGACGCTCCATGCGGATGAGCGGCGGGGTCACGCGGTGCATGACGCGCTCGACCCTGGTGGTCGAGACGGTAAAGTCATGCTGGCCCAGGATGTGCGCCTCGTCGTCGTAGCGGTCGTCGAGCAACGGCAGGCACTCGCCCAGCCAGTCGGTCAGACTATCGAGCTTGACGCCGCACTTGGCCGGAATGGTGAAGGCCAGGATGACGCCAGCAAGCGTGGCATGCACGCCGCTCTTGAACATGCAGAACCACAGCAGCAGGCCCAGTACCGAATACGGGGCAAGGCGGTAATGCTGCGTCTTGTTGAGCCACACGAGCGCGCAGGTCACAAGCGCGGCGGCGCCCAACCAAAACGGATTGGGGCTCTGGCCGTAGAAGATGGCGATGGCGGCGATGGAAATGAGGTCGTCGGCGATGGCGAGCGTCGAGAAGAACACGCGCACGCCGTTGGGCACGCGATTGCCCAAAAGCGACAGCACGCCCAGCGCAAAGGCAATATCGGTTGCCATGGGAATGGCCCAGCCGTTGTGCGCGCCGGCATGGTTAAAGATCAGATAGATGCAGGCGGGAACGACGACGCCGCCCACGGCCGCCAGCATGGGAAGCATAGCCTGGCGCGGGTTTTTGAGCTCGCCAACTGTCATCTCGTACTTGAGCTCAATGCCCACCAACAAAAAGAAAATCGCCATGAGGAAGTCGTTGACGAATAGCTCAACGGTGAGACCGGCCGTAAGGTTGCCCAGACCCACATACAGCGGGGTCTCCAAAAAGTGATGGATGGCCTCATAGGCATCGGTATTGGCGCAAATGACGGCGGCGATGGCGGCGAAGACCATGACGGCGGCGGAAATCGTGCCGTTCTCGGCGATGCGCTCCCAGATGTCGTGACGCTCAAAGCGCTTGCGCTCACGAACGTTGAACAGCTGCTCAGTTGCTGCCATGGGCGGCTCCTTTCACGGGAAAGCTCCCGTCTTAAAAAAGCACGGCCCGCCCAAGTGGCGGCGCCGCGCTCTAACGTATTACGCTTGCATCTAGCCTACCCTGCACGACAAGCACGCAGGCATGGCCGAAAAGCGGAACCACAGGTTGAACATTATTTGTTCAACGGCGCAGGCTCGCCTGTCCAAGAGACGACGCGGCGCCGTGCACAAAAAACGACCGGAGCGCGGGGCGTCCGCGATCCGGTCGTGGCGTTTGGTCAACTAAACCTAGCAGGCGGCCATGATGGGGGCAGCGACCTGCTTCTTACGGGAGAGGACGCCCGGCATCCAGACGCCGTCGTGCTCGTCGGCAATGCCCAGGCCCTTCTGAGCAGCCTCGGTCTCGCCCTCGAGCAGGACCTGCGAGCCCTCCTCCATGATGTCAGTGATGCACAGGACGATGCCGTCGGCACCCTTCTCGGCGGCGTAGGCGCGCATGGCCTCGCGAATCTCGTCGATCATGCCGAGTGCGCGGGTCTTGTCGACAGTCTCGTACTGGCCGATGAGCAGCTTCTTGCCGGCGGGCTCGAACATCTTGATGTCGTTGCCGACCATCTCGGCAGCGGTGAAGGAGCCGGACGGACGGGTGAGGAAGACTTCCATGCCAAACTTGACCGGGTCGACGCCCACCTGCTCGCCGAGCTTGGCGGCGACGGCGCGGTCGACATCGGTGGTGGTGGGGCTCTTGAGCATGAGCGTGTCGGTCATCATGGCCGAGAGCAGCAGCTTGGCCTGGACGTCGGAAAGCTCAACGCCGAGCACGCCGGCGAGCTTGGTGACGATGGTGCAGCTGGAGCCCCAGGGCAGGCAGATGTAGTGCAGCGGGCCGGCGGTCTCAAAGTCGCCGATGCGGTGATGATCGACAACGCCAAAGACCGTGGCGTCCTTAAGGCCGGCGACGGACTGGGCGGACTCGTTGTGGTCGGTGAGAACGACGAGCTGGCCGGCCTCGACGGACTCGATCACGCGGGGCTCGGCGATGCCGGCGTCGGCGAGCAGCTTGGCGGACTCGGCCGGAAGCTGACCAAGGGCGCAGGCCTCGTAGGTGTTGCCGGCATACTCAACCTGGTTGAGCAGCTGGGACAGAACGACGGCGCTCATGATGGCGTCGTTATCGGGGTTCTGGTGACCAAAGACAAGAACGTTTGCCATGGATATCCTCCACTTGATATGTGTACTTGGACGTAGCTATGGTAGCACGCCGATGCCGAGCCTTCGCAGACGGAAGGGCCACGGCATATTTTGGGGCAGGCACGGGGGCCAAGGCTGTCCCTTTTGCACCATGTTGGTGCAAAGTAACCTGTCCCCCTTGCACCAGCTATTTACCGGCGGCGCGCAGGGCTACGTAGGCGGCACCGATGATACCAGCGTCGTTTCCGAGCGAAGCGACCTTAATAGGCGTCTCGCGCGAGGCGGAAAGCGCGTACTGCTTAAAGTGCTCGCGAACCTTGTCGAGGTAGACATCGGCCGAGGCGGAGGCGCCGCCGCCGATGAGGAACATCTCGGGATCAACCACGTTGGCAATAAGCGCCAGTGCGCGGCCGAGATAGTCGGCCATGGTATCGGCCGCGGCCAGCGCGAGCTTGTCGCCCTCGCGACAAGCCTGGAACACGTCCTTGGAATCGGAGGGGCCGGTCAGCTCGATGGGCTCGACGCCCGCCTTCTTACACTCGGCAAGGTAGTTGCTCACCACGCCGGTGGCGCTGGAATACTGCTCCAGGTGGCCATGGCCGCCGCAGCCGCAGGTGCGCTCCTCGGCCGGGTTCAGGCACATGTGGCCAATCTCGCCGCCAGCACCCACAACGCCCGATACAACGTCGCCGTTAACGATAACGCCGCCGCCCACGCCGGTACCAATGGTGACCATCACCACGTTCTGTACGCCCTTGGCAGAGCCGAGCCAGGCCTCGCCCATAGCAGCAGCGTTGGCGTCGTTCTCGTACTTAACGACCGCGTCGGGGCAGTGCTCCTGGATGGCGATCTTGAGCTCGGGCAGGTTGATGGCGATGTTCGCCTTGACCTTGGCATCGCCCGATGCCGGGATGGGGCACGGAACGGCCAGGCCAATGCCCGACACAAAGGCACGCGGAATCTGGGCCTTGGCGACCACCTGGTCGATAGCCTCGGTCACCGCGGCAAAGCCCGCAGCGTCAACGATGGGAGGCGTGGGCACGCTGGCCTTGGCAAGCAGGTTTCCGTCCTCATCGAACAGACCCTCCTTGACCGAGGTGCCGCCGACGTCGATGCCGATGTAATACTGCTTAGGTTCCATGGGAGCCCGCCTTTCTCGTTTAAACATTGCCTGTATGGTACCGCTCCCAAGGTAAAATCCTACCAAAAAGGACAGGTTTGTTTTGGCAGGTTTTATCTGGGGAAGCGCAAATGGCCGCTTAACACGACATTACTCATATGTCTATCTATTTAGAGCGCTCTGGTTTATATGCAAAGCGACTTTTAATTATATCTTTCTCGAACTTTTTCAATATATAATAGGGATGCTTAGGTGTTAACTATACTTTCTTTTATACTCAATCAAGTTGGAAAGGAGGTTCCATGATTCCCAAATACGAGGCGATAGCTGCAGATATTCGTCGAAGTATCGAGGATGGCGCTCTTAAACCGGGCGACAAGCTTCCCACCGTCGTTGAGTTCTGTGAGCTCTATAGCGTTTCCAAAATCACTGTCAAACGAGCTATCGAGCAAATCACCGAGGAAGGTCTAATTACCAGCCGTCGTGGATCGGGTACCTACGTTAAGGACACGGCGGGGCTTCCCGGCCAGGCGTTTTTCCAGGGCAAAAACGACCGTGCCCAGGGTTTTTCGTATGAGCACCGCGGGGAGAAGGTGACCTCGGTGGTCTATGATTTCTCGATTGTTAATCCACCAGCGGACATCGCAGCCCAGCTGGGAATTGCCGAGGATGACTTTGCCTATCACATCGTGCGCGTGCGTCAGGCCGATGAGAAGCCCATCGTTATCGAGTACACCTACATGCCGCTCGAGCTGATTCCGGGCCTTAAAAAGAAGGACCTGTACGGATCGGTCTACCATTTCATCCGCGAGCAATGCGGGCTGAAAATTTCGAGCTTCCACCGTACCATTCGCGCCGTGGCAGCAACCAAGGAAGAAGCTGAGCGCCTGGACACCAAACCTGGCTCTCCCCTGCTCGAGCTCAAGCAGATTGGCTTTTTGGACAGCGGCGCCGCCTTTGAGTATTCGGTCTCGCGCAACGTTGGCGACCGCTTTGAGTTGCACAACGTAACATTGGCATAGGTTTTTGTAGTCATACAGGCGCTCGTTTTGAACAGTTTTACGCGGCGCCCACGCAGCACAATGGGGGTATGAACATGTCCGATTTGATTAAACTGACGCCGATCTTCCACGAGAAAATCTGGGGCGGCCGTCAACTCGAAACCGTATTTGGCTACGACATTCCCGAGGGTCCCATCGGTGAGTGCTGGGCCATCTCGGCCCATCCCAACGGTGACTGCCAGATTGCGGAGGGCCCGTATGCCGGCCACACGCTTTCATGGCTGTGGGCCGAGCACCGCGAGCTCTTTGGCAATTGCGAGGGCAAGGAGTTCCCGCTGCTCATTAAGATTCTGGATGCCAAGGACGACCTTTCGATCCAGATTCATCCCAACGACGAGTACGCCGCCGAGCACGAGAACGGCAGCCTGGGCAAAACCGAGTGCTGGTATGTACTGGACTGCGAGCCCGGTGCCACGATCATCGTCGGCCAGCGCGCCAAGGACCGCGTCGAGGCCGCACAGATGATCGAGGAAGGCCGTTGGGACGACATGCTCAACGTGCTGCCGATCCACAAGGGCGACTTTTTCCAGATTGATTCCGGTACCGTGCACGCCATCAAGACCGGCACGCTCATTTTGGAGACGCAGCAGTCGAGCGACGTGACGTATCGCCTGTACGACTACGACCGCCCCGGCACCGACGGCAAGCTGCGCCCGCTGCACATTGAGCAGAGCCTGGATTGCATCAACTTTAACGCGCAGGCACCGACCGACGGTACCGTAACCACGCCCGAGGTAGATGGCGTAACCGAGCTCGAGTCCAACCCCTGCTACACCGTCGACCGCGTGCGCGTCGACGGCAGCAAGACCCTCGACCAGCGCTGGCCCTTCATGTGTCTGTCGGTCATCGACGGCGAAGGCACCGTCTGCGGCGACCCCGTCCACAAGGGAAGCCACCTGCTGGCCCCGAGCACCGTCAGCTCCATCGACCTCGAAGGCAAGATGGAACTGATCATCAGCCACCTCTAGTTCGCACCAACAACCCAAACGCAACAAGGGGCTCCCCCGTTCACCAACGGGGGAGCCCCTACTCGTATCTACATATCAGCCCACCCGGCTCTCCAGATCAAAAAGCGAACGAGCAGAGCGACGTTCGCAAGCAACGTTATCTAAGGACCTGGGCGGGCGTATGGGGCAACATCGATCGCGAGTTCCGCACGCAAAGGAGGCCACTTAATGTGGCCTCCGTCTTGCGCAGGACTGTCCGAGCAGGCGATGTTGCCCCATACGCCCGCCCAGGTCCGCCGGGATTACGACAGTTTAACGATCGGTGCAAAGCCCTTCATCAGCTTTTTGGTCTGGCCGGTCTTTTCGAATTGAACCTCGATCATGTCTCCGACAACCGAGATGACAGTACCCGTGCCAAAGGTCTTGTGACTCACAGTATCGCCCGCGGCAAAGTCCTGCGATGCGCTGGCGCGATCGACCTTGCGCTCCACCGTCGGGGACACCTTGGACGACGGCTTTTTGGCTCGCGGCGCGCCCGAGCCAAAGGTCGAGGCAACACGGCCAGCGTCGGGCGAGACCCCACGATGGCGCTCGGTCCCATAGCTGCTGCCGCCAAAGAAGTCATCAAAGCTCGATCCGCCGCGCGAACCGGAACCGCCGGTCGAGCGCGTATGTGAGCCAAACACCTTGCCGCCATACATGTCCGAGCCCATACCCGAGCCAAACGTGCCGTGACGGTCGCCGCGCTTCTCCCAGCCCGTGCCCTCAAAACCGGCAGAACCGATGCCGCTAAACTCGATGTCCTCAAACGGAATCTCGTTGAGGAAGCGCGAGCGCGGGTTGGCAGAAGTCGAGCCGTAGGTGCGACGCGTGGCCGCATAGGTCAAGAACAGGCGCTTACGGGCGCGCGTGATGGCAACGTAGGCCAGGCGACGCTCCTCCTCGAGCTTGCCCGGGTCATCGCTGCCGCCAAAGTCGTGCACGTGCGGGAAGATGCCCTCCTCCATGCCGGCCACGAACACTGCCGGGAACTCCAGGCCCTTGGCGGAGTGGATGGTCATCATGGTGATGGCATGCGTCTCGCCGGCCAGGGAATCCAAGTCAGAGCGCAGGGCCAGCCACTCCATGAGTGCCGGCAGCGCTTTACAGGTGAGCGGGCCGTAGGTGCGCTCGATCTCGTCGGCATGTACGACACCCGCCGGCATCTCCGTCGGCGCGGCATACGCGTTGCCCGCGATGGCGGCGGCCAGGGCATCCTGCGGCGAGAGCGCCGGGGCGGCTAGGCTATCGAGCGGATTGGAACCTGCAGCATCGCGCGCGCCGACGAGTGCCTCAAACGAGGATGCCGGGGCGGACGGTCCCGGTTTGGGCGCGGGCGCGCTCACCACGACGGGCTCGGGCTCGGCGCCGGCAGGCACGTCGGCAACACCGGCTGCGCGCAGCTCTTCTAAGCTCTCGAGCGTGCCCTCGATATCCTCGTGCGTTTCCTCAAATTCGGCAGCGACGCCCAGAAATTCCTGGATATTCTCGGCACGGCTCTCGGACTCCATGGTGCCCTCGGCGCGAAACGCCTGCAGCAGGCCCGTCTTATCGACAATCATCTCGACAACGTCCTTGAGCTCGCCGTCCATGCGGCGACCCTCGCGCACCAGCGACACAAAGCTCGACAGGCCATTGCGCACCTTGGCGCTAAACATGCCCGTCTCGGCGCACGCGATCTCGCAGGCCTGGAAGAACGAACAGCGGTTGTCGCGCGCCAGCTGCTCGATCTTTTGGATCGAGGTTGAGCCGATGCCGCGGCGCGGTGTGTTAATGATGCGCTTGACGCTCATCTCGTCGGCCGGGTTCACGATCATCTTGAGGTAAGCCATGACGTCGCGGATCTCGGCACGGTCGAAGAATCGCGTGCCTCCCACGATCTTGTAGGGCACGCCCGCGCGCAGGAACATATCTTCGAGGATACGCGACTGGGCGTTGGTGCGATAGAACACGGCGATATCGTCATAGCTCGTGCCTTTGGCATGCAGTTTCTCGATCTCGCCGGCAATCCAGCGGCCCTCGTCGCGCTCGTCGCTCGCTTGGAAGGCCTGGATCTTCTCGCCATCGCCCTCGGCCGTAAACAGGCGCTTGTCCTTGCGCTGCGAGTTGTGGCGCACCACGGCATTGGCGGCGCTCAGGATGTGACCCGTGGAACGATAGTTCTGCTCCAGCTTGACGGTCTTGCAGTTTTTAAAGTCCTTCTCAAAGTCCAGGATGTTGGTGATGTCGGCGCCGCGCCAGCTGTAAATGGACTGGTCATCGTCGCCTACGACCATGAGGTTTTGGTACTTGGCGGCCAGCAGGTTAGCGATCTCGTACTGGACGTGGTTGGTGTCCTGGTACTCGTCGACGCTAATGTAGCGGAAGCGCTCCTGGTACTTTTCGAGCACCTCGGGGCGGGTGCGCAGCAGCTCAAGCGTGCGCACGAGCAGGTCGTCGAAGTCCATCGCATTGGCGGCGCGCAGGCGGCGCTCCAGCTCCAAGTAGACCTGCGCGGCCTTTTTATCGTTGGGGCTATCGGCGCTCTTGAGCATGTCCTCGGGGCCGATCATGGCGTTTTTGGCCGAGCTGATCTTGCTGCGGATCATGTTGATGGGGAACTGCTTTTGCTCGATGCCGAGCGCCTGCATAATGTCACGCACCATGCGCTTTGAGTCATCGTCATCGTAGATGGTGAACTGGCCGGTGTAGCCCAGCAGGTCGGCGTCCTCGCGCAGCATGCGCACGCACATGGCATGGAAGGTGCACACCCACATGCCACGGGTGCCGCTGGGAATGAGTGCCGCCAGACGCTCGCGCATCTCGGCCGCGGCCTTGTTGGTAAACGTGATGGCAAGAACCTGCCAAGGCTTAACACCCAGGTCGCCGAGCATGTGTGCGATGCGGAAGGTCAAGACGCGGGTCTTGCCCGAGCCGGCGCCGGCGAGCACCAGCAACGGGCCCTCGGTGGACAGGACCGCCTCGCGCTGGGCGGGATTAAGGCTGTCGATGTCGACGAGCGGCTTGGCGGGTTTGGGTGCCGGCGCGGGAGCGTCGTAGATGTCGAGCGGGACGAGCTCGGGCTCCGGCGCAGCAGGGGCGGTGTACGCATCGAGCGGCACGGGTTCCGGCGCGGGCGGCACGGGTACCGCGGCGTTCTTTTCCCAGGGCAAGGGCTGGGTCATGGGCGACTCCTCATCTGACGGACGGCGCGCCTGCGGGCGACGCCATAGTTTGAGCCGTACCAGTATACCGAGCCGCGCGGACACCGACGCAAATCACACCACGACTCCGCGCGCCACCGTCAGGCCCGCCCCAGCGGATTTGGCGCAATGGGGTCAGGTTAGTCTGCACCATGTTGCTGCAAAGTAACCTGACCCCAATGCACCAACCAGGGAGCCACCGATATCATGGCAGCAGCAGCGAGCGGCGGCCAGGGCGAACAAATTGGCATGAAAAGAGGGCGGCATAGACCTTTTGGTCATGCCGCCCTCTTTGAATGACAAGTTGTCGTTCTGGCCGCCGCGCAGCGTCAACCAAGTTACAGGCCGAGCATAGGCTCCAGAACGAAGAAGTATGCGAGCACTACGATGCCCAGAATGATGCGGTAAACACCGAAGCACTTAAAGTCGTGACGGCGGACGAAGCCCATGAGCCACTTGATGGCGATGAGCGAAACCACAAAGGCCACAACGCAGCCCACGCCCAGGATAGCGACCTCGTTGGCGCCGAACGTGCCGCCCTTGATGAAATACTTGACCAGCTTGAGCGCGCTCGCGCCAAACATGACAGGGATGGCCAGGAAGAACGTAAACTTGGACGCCACCGAACGCGTGCAGCCCAAAAGTAGGCCACCGATGATGGTGGAGCCGGAACGCGACGTGCCCGGAATCAGCGAAAGCACCTGGAAGCAGCCGATACCCAGCGCAGTCTTCCAGCTCAGGTCCTCGAGCGTGGTGATGGAACCAAAGTCCAGATCCTCGTCATCGTCCTCATCCTCAGCGGTAGCCGCGGCGGGCGCCGCAAAGTGCGCACCGGCAGGGCGTCCACCCGACACCACAGCACGCGAACCAAACGAACCGGCAACGGCCGTTTCCTCGCGCTTGCTCGCGCGCCAGTTCTCGATCACGATAAACAGCACGCCGTACACAATGAGCGCCAGCGCCACGACGGGAGCGTTGTAGAAATGCTCCTCCATCCAGTCGTTGAGCGGCAGGCCGATCGCCGCCGCAGGAATGCAGCCGAGCACGATCTTGCCCCACAGCACCCACGTGTCGCGACGGCCCTCCTTGCCCTTGCTGGACGAGAACGGGTTGAGCTCATGGAAGAACAGGACGCAGACGGCCAAAATGGCGCCAAGCTGAATCACGACCAGGAACATGTTCCAGAACGTCTCGCTCACGTTCATCTTGACGAACTCGTCCACCAAGATCATGTGACCGGTCGACGAGACGGGCAGCCATTCGGTGATGCCCTCGACCAGGCCCATGAAGGCAGATTTTAGAAGCTCGATGATATCCAAAGGGACCCCCTCGTTAGACACCCGCCGATATTGTTCTGCGGACGGTGCGGGCGATGTCCCATTATCAACCGTTCGGGCGCGCCTGCGCCTACCCTTACCAAAAAACTCGTCCGTTCACAGAATTGCGAGCGGTCAAACCGAAATCCTTGGGTATAACTGCAACAAGATAAAGTGTCCGGCGGCCAACGCGCCCGCGCCCGCCCGACGCACGAGCCCCGCGCCCGTGCGATAGACCAAGGAGGAAACCATGAACGAGGGCTACACCAAGGTATTTGTTTCACTCGACGGTACTGAGCAGCAGGATTTTGTGCTCGCACGCGCCATCAAGGTCGCCGCGAACAACGGCGCCAAGCTAATCATCGGCCACGTTATCGATTCCACGGCGCTCGAGAGCGCCGGTTCCTATCCGGTTGATCTGGTCAACGGCCTAGAGGAGGCATTTAAGAACTCCATTGCCAAGCAGCTCGAAGAGGCCAAGGCCAATCCTGACATTCCCGAGGTCGAGGTCATGATTCGCGCCGGCCGCATTCGCGAGACGCTCAAGGACGAGATGCTCGACGTGGTCAAGCCAGACCTGGTGCTCTGCGGCGCCCGCGGCCTGTCCTCGATCAAGTATGCGCTCCTGGGTTCGATTTCGACGTTCCTGCTGCGCAACACGGACTGCGACATCTTGGTCGTGAAGTAGCGTTGCTCCCACCGGCCGCGGGGCCTGCGGGGTTTCCACGGGCACGTCCTCGCCGCGTTGCGGCTGCGGGATGTGCCCTTAGGAAACCCCTCCCGGCCCCGCGGCCTTCGCAGCCTTACTTCAACGAGTTGTCTGATAGAAAAATGGCGTGCCGCCCCGTTTGGGGCGGCACGTTTTGTTTGGACGGGCGTTTGCCGTGTGCGTTACTCAAAGTATTGGAACTTGTTCGTCGAGAAGGCGAACGTGACGACGAAGCCTTCGCCGGGCTCGGATGCTGCGGTGACGTCGATGCCCATCTTGGAGCACAGGCGCGCCACCAGGTAGAGGCCGATGCCCGTTGCGCGCTTGGTGGTGCGGCCGTTGTCGCCGGTAAAGCCCTTCTCGAACACGCGCGGCAAGTCGGCCGCGCTCACGCCGCAGCCGTTGTCTGCAACGGTAAGCTCGATGCGCTCGCTTGCCAGGCCCTCGTCCAGCAACGCGCCCGAAAACACAATCTTCGCGCCATCCTCACGCGCATATTTAATGCTGTTCTGAATGAGCTGGCCCAGAATAAACTCGAGCCACTTTTCGTCGGTAAAGACCTCAAAGTCGAGGTTCTCGCACACCGGCGCCACGTGTGCCGCGATGAGCTCACGCGCATTGGCCTTGATTGCGCCCGTCACCAGAGCCTTGAGGTTCCAACGTCGAATCAGGTAGTCCCGCTCCACGACTTCCGAGCGCGCGTAGTACAGCGCCTGGTCGATATAGCGCTCCACGCGAGCCAGCTCACGGCCCAGGTCATCCACGCGTGACAGGTCGTCTTCGCTGCCGTCCAGGTTTTCCAAAATCAGATGGGCTGCTGCCAGGGGCAGCTTGGCCTCGTGGACCCAGCTCTCGATATAGTCGCGGTAGTCATCGGTCTGGCGCCGGCCTTCCGCCACCTCATCGCATGCCGCCTTGCCCACCCGGCGCAAGACCTCGTACTCGAGCTCGCCCTCGGCATAGGTCGGGCATTGCACCATCTCCTGCACCCATGCGGGACTCTCGAGCTCCTCGGCCGCACGCTCCAGCTGGCGCAGAAAACGACGACGGCGCGCGTACTCGATCACGATGCCGAGCATACCAAAGATAAAGGACACACCAACCGCCACGACCACGATAGAAACGGGTGCGCCGGCGACCGTCAGCACAAAGCAGCTCAGCAGCACACCGCACGTCCACACGGCGACGGGAAGCAGCGCATCTTTAAAGAACTTGCCAAACGACATAGCCGGCCCCTAGACCGAATAGCCCTGGCCGCGGTGCGTCGTCAAATACCCCTTGATGCCGATTTTTTCGAGCGTGGTGCGCAGGCGGTTGATGTTGACGGTGAGCGTATTGTCGTCCACGAAGGCGTCGGAATCCCACAGGTCCTGCATGATGGCCGAGCGCGAGACGATCTTGCCCGCGCGGCTCAGAAGCAGCGAGAGGATACGCAGCTCGTTTTTGGTGAGCTCGGTACTGGTGCCGGTTTGCATGTTGGTGACCATGGAGCGGGCGAGGTCGAGCTCCAGCCCCTTGTGGACGAGCGTGCTGCGCTCGCCCGCCGCCGTGGAGCGACGCAGCAAGGCATTGATGCGGGCCACGAGCACGCGCGCGCTGTAGGGCTTGGGAACAAAGTCGTCCGCGCCGAGCGTCATGGCCATGACCTCGTCAATCTCGGTCGTGCGCGAAGTGAGGACGATGATGGGAACCTCGGATTCGCGGCGAACCTCATGGCAGATATGCTGGCCGTCCTTGACGGGAAGCGTCAGGTCGAGCAGCACCAAGTCGGGCGCGGCGGCGAGAATATCGCGCGAAACATGCTCGAACGATTCGCAGGCCTCGACCTCAAAACCGGCACGGGCAAGGATGTCGGCAAGCTCGCGACGAATGGGTTCGTCGTCCTCAACGATATAGATCAGCGCCATGGATTCCGTTCCCTTCTTGGTTGTCTTGCCACCATTATGGCTGCGAAACTGCAGGTGCGCGCCACGCACGTCGCCAAGGTGACAGAACTGTTCGCGAGCGGGGGCGTTTTGTCCGCCTTACGCTCGCGACGGGAACGGGGACCAAAATGATTATTAAATCCCCGTCCCAGAAAAATCATTTAGCGGCGGGCACGGAGCTTTTCGTAGCCGTCGGCAAAGAAGGCGACCGTGGCGGCGTCGGCCTCGGCGGCGTCCGTCTCGGTTGCGGGGACCACGCCGTGCTCGTCGCTCACTAGGAACAGCGCGCCCTTGAGCTGTGCGGGAATATCTACGCGCGTGACCGGGATGCCCTTGGTCTGGGCCAGCTGCTCGATGAGCGTCGCCGTGCCGCACAGGCACTCGTCCGCCGGCGCCACAAAGGCAAGCTCGCCGTTATCGACGGCGGCGAGCAGCTCGGGCGCCACGCCGGTTTCGTCGGCCTCGGAGCGGGCCTCGGCGGAGCGGGCACGTAGCGCCTTGGGCGACGTATCGGCTAGCGGCTCGTACTCCCCCACCGTCATGGCGGCGTTGCCGTTGACGTCGATCACCAGCATGAGCACGCCATCGCGTGCGGTGTAATCGCCCTCGGCAAGCGACCACTCAACGTGCTGCTTGGCCCAGCTGAGCATGTTATGGGTAAGCGGCTCGCCCTGCACCAAGCGCTCGGACAGTGCGCGAATGTGGCGGTTGAGCATGGGCACCTTTTTATTGGACATGCGCCAACGGCAGACAAGCGCGGGCTTGTCGAGCGTAAACTTCTCGACCGCCTCCTGATTGGCGCAAAAGTCCTCGTACGCACGCTGATCCTCGGCATTGCCAAACAGCTCGGCATCATCAATCTGGGGCATGGTTGTACCTTTCGTGTTAGTCATTCCGTCCTCTTATACCAAAAAGACGGCCCTCCAAACGGAGCGACCGTCTTTTGCGGAGATTATTTTGTCCCAAAGCGGAACTTAGTGACGGAAATGCCTAGCCCCCGTGAAAACCATCGCGATGCCGTGCTCGTTGCAGGCCTGGATGCTCTCGTCATCGCGCTTGGAGCCGCCGGGCTGGATGATGCAGGTCACGCCGTGCGCGGCAAGCACGTCGACGTTGTCGCGGAACGGGAAGAATGCGTCGCTTGCGCAGGCAAAGCCGCCCTTCTCCACGCCCTCGCGCTCGCAGAAGTCCTCGGCACGCTCGCAGGCCAGCAGCGCGGAGTCAACGCGGTTGGGCTGACCCGGACCCATGCCAATGCCGGCCTTGCCCTTGGAGACCAGGATGGCGTTGGACTTAACGCCCTTGCAGACCTTCCAGGCAAACTCGAGCTCGGCCATCTCGGCGTCGGTGGGCTTGCGGTCGGTGGGGAACGTAAAGGTCGCGGGATCCTCGGTCACGTGGTCGACTTCCTGCACCAGCATGCCGCCGTCGACGGAGCGCAGCTCCACCTGGGCGCCGTGGTCCACGCCGCCGGTAGCCAGCACGCGCAGGTTGGGGCGCTTAGCCATGCGCTCGAGCGCCTCATCGGTGTAGCTCGGGGCGATGATGACCTCGACGAACTGCTTGTTCTGATCGGCGAAGTGCTCAACCAGATCAAAGGGAACCTCGCGGTTGCAGGCGATGATGCCGCCGAAGGCGCTCTTGGGATCGCAGGCGAAGGCGCGGTCGTAGGCGGCCGTGATGTCCTCGGCAACGGCAGAACCGCAGGGATTCTGGTGCTTGAGGATCACGCAGGCCGGCTCGTCGAACTCGCGGACCAGGTTCCAGGCGGCGTCGGCATCCAGATAGTTGTTGTAGCTGAGCGGCTTGCCCTGGATCTGCTCGGAGCCCACGAGCGGGAACTGCGAGCTCGCGGTGTTCTCGCAGCCCTCGGCAAAGCGGTAGACCGTGGCCTTCTGCTGAGGATTCTCGCCATAGCGCAGGTCGTCGACCTTCTCCAGCGAGATCTCGAGCTTGGCAGAGGTGTCCGCCACGTCGCTTGCCTGGGCGGCAAGCCAACGGGAGATGGCCGTGTCGTAGGCGGCGGTGGTCTGGTAGACCTTCACCTGCAGGCGGCGACGGGTGGAAAGCGTGGTGCAGCCACCGGTCTCGCGCATCTCGGCCAGGACGGCATCATAGTCGGCCGGGTCGGAAATGACGGTAACGCTCGCGGCGTTCTTAGCGGCAGAGCGCAGCATGGAGGGGCCACCGATATCGATGTGCTCGATAGCGTCCGCGAAGGTGACCTCGGGGTTGGCGACGGTCTTCTCGAACTCGTACAGGTTGACGACGACCAGGTCGATCAGCTTAATGCCGTGCTGAGCGGCCTCCTGCATGTGCTGCTCGGAATCGCGACGGGCAAGCAGCGCGCCGTGAACCTTGGGATGCAGGGTCTTAACGCGGCCGTCCATCATCTCGGGATAGCCCGTGAACTCCTCGATGGGGGTTACGGGAACGCCCGCGTCCTCGATGGCACGAGCCGTGCCGCCCGTAGAGATGATCTCGACGCCAAAGTCATCGACCAGCGTCCGTGCGAAATCGACGACGCCCGTCTTATCGGTAACCGAAATCAACGCGCGTGCGATCTTCACATCAGATCCCATGCAGTCCTCCTGTCTGGTACGCCGCCGTGCTCTGTGAGTCGGTGATACGTCGATCTGCAGCGCTCGCGCAGCGGCATTGAAAATACTGATTCAATGTAGCGCATCGAGCGCATCGATGCACCCCGCAACGGGCGCATGTGCAGAAAAAGTTTGCGAGCGGAGGGGATAGGCACGGCACCGAGCACGGTGAGTTCATGGAACACAGGGGCACCATAATTAGATGCCAATGGCGTGGTAGAACTGTGCTCGATATGCATCCGCAAAAGAAAGAGGCACCATGGTCTCGCGGGTTCTCTACCGACCGTTTGATACCGAAGACTTCGACGCCATCGCGCTGATTCTGCAGCAGCTTTGGCATAACAATTCGGATAACGATGAGTACAACCGCCTTGAGGCCGCGTGCGACCTCGCCTACTGCCTTTCGTCGTCGACGTTTTCACAGGTTGCCGTAATCGACGGTCAGGCGCGTGGCATTTCGCTCGCGCGTGCGGGACAGAGCTCCGGCGCCACTATCAACGAGCATTGGATGGATACCGAACGCGCGCTGCTATCGCAGATGCGTGAGCTGGAGCCCGATGCCTGCGCCGAGTATCTCTCGTTTGTGCGCGCAACCATCCGAACCAACAACCGCCTGCTCGAGAGCAGCCCGTTGCCGCACGACAACGAGGTCACGCTGCTTGCCGTGGATCGCGATGTCCATGGCCTGGGCGTTGGCACGGTTCTGCTCGATGCCGCGGTCTCGCACCTGTCCTCGCTTGGAGCGACGAGGGCGCACCTGTACACCGACTCCAACTGCTCGTGGAAGTTCTACGAGCTGCACGGCTTTAAGCGCACGGCCACGCACCGCGCCAACCGCGAAGAGCGCCGTCACGACATGCCGCGCGAAAGCTTCCTCTACGAACTCGACCTAACAGCCTAAACCCGGCAGTTAGGGACGTTCCTGTTGTGCCGGCACCCCGGGACACTCCTTGGCAGCAACCACACCTAGTTGTTGGGGACATTCTTGGGTAACACAGTCGACGAAACCCTCGTTGGCGTCGCCCTATAGAGGGGTCTGCAAATAGCTGTGGGCAAAAAACATCAAATATGAGTACTGTTACCTTTTTAGTAGCAGCGATTTGGGGCATTTTAGAGGCTTTTAGACATAGCAGCCGGTAGCGCGCAGAGATGTGGTGTAAGAGGCGGGGCATACCCCGCCTCTTCCCTTTCTTGAAAGGGAGGGGACACCGCCTAGAATTCGTCGTTGGAGTAATGAAGGTGACGAATGGAAG
>CABUSD010000023.1:0-23038 GCA_902494165.1 uncultured Collinsella sp.
CCACGGGTCAAGATGCACTAGGCCTGGACGAAGTCCGGGCCCGCGCCTTTAGACGCGAGCCCGGGGCCCGTGGGTTATACCCTAAGAGCAAACCACCCTTTTTAAGGGTGGTTCTGATTCACGTCACCTTGCCATACCAGGGCCCCTCTCGCTGTCACGTCCAAAACATCGAGGTTAAGTGGCCTCCTGTTCGTGCGGAACTCGCGACAAACTTAATGCCCGGCCCGTCGGGGCCACACGCCATTTTGTAGATGACGGCTCGCTTTTCGGAACGGGGCTGATATTTTCTTGATGTTAGGCGCTCTTGGTCCTAATGGGCTTGGGGCGCCTTCGCGTTTCCTCGGCTTCGCACCCTTGCGGGTTCGAATCCCTCCGCTTGCCCACATAAAAGCGCCCTGGGCCGTTATGGGCTCAGGGCGCTCAATTTTAATGGCTGGGACGGAGGGATTCGAACCCCCAACAGCCGGCACCAAAAACCGGAGTTCTACCGTTGAACTACGTCCCAATGTCGTGGTGTTGCTAAAAGCAACTCGTCTAGTTTACCTAATCTGCGAGGGCATCGCAAACGCCATCGAGCAGGCGTACGGCGAGTGTCTGGGCGTCGCTTGCGGTGAAGGTTCCGTTGTAGCGCGTCATGCCCGTGAGCTCAATGCGGATGCGCGCAGGTTTTTGTTGCGCGGCGACATTGGCGGTGCGGATGCGCTGCGCCAGGTTGTGGCACTCGGCAAGGGCGATCGTGGCGCGCGGCGCTGCATCTGCGGGCAGCTCATCGCTTGCGATCTCGAGCACCAAATCCACGTCGGTCGGGACCTCGGAATCGCAAAGCATCATGCCGCTGCTGTCGGTCGTCGCCGTGGCGATGTTCCACATGCGCGATGCAACGCTGCGTGCGATGGGGTCCTCACCGATGACGGCAATCTGGAAGCGCTCGAGCACGTTGGCGGCGCGGGCAAAACCGATGCGCGACTCGGCCTCGGTAACCGAGGGCTTGCCCTCCCACACGTGATGCAAGCGGTTGATATAGGCGTAGGTATCCTGGAAGGCCATGCCGTCGGCAAACAGGCCGACATTTTCCTGGAACTGCTGCAGGGCGGCCTCGGTATGCGGACCAAAGTAGCCGTCGTCTTCGCCACAGGCAAAGCCCAAAACGTTGAGAGCGCGCTGCAGGGCCTGCACATCGGCGCCATGGAAATTGGGCATGCGCAGATAGAGGGTGCGGTCGCCCAGCTTATACGAAGCGTCTACAAGGGCGCTCCAACAGGGGATATCGACGGCATGACCGGCAGCAAGGCCGCTGTCGAGCCTGAAGGTGCTGACGGCCTGCTCAGTGGTGGCTCCAAAGTACTTGTCGGTGACTTCGGCGGCATCAATCGTGTAGCCGAGCTGCAGGAGACGAGACTGCACGTCCTCGACGGCTGCTCCTTGCATGCCCGTTGTAATAGGTTCCATGAACGAACCCCTTTCGGCGTACCATTCGTACTATTTGAGCGTCTGTCGGATAGACAACGCAAAGGGATGCATAAACATGCACTCAACAGTGTAGCAAGTTGTGCCTAAATACGCTGCTGACAGGTTTTATAACCCCCGTTAGGTAAGACGCTCCACAAAGAAATCTGCCATGGAGAGGAACAGCTCGCGTGCGTGCGGATCAAGCTCAACGTTCTCGATGGCCGCTTTGGCCTTAGCGGTCAGGTCGAGCGCGTAAGTGTGGGCGTAATCGATGGAGCCGGTCTCCTGGAAGATCTCCACGGCGCGTGCGAGCTGCGCGGGATCATCGGTGCCCGAGGAAAGAATCGCCTCGACCTCGTCGTGGTGGCGCTCATCAGAGAGGGCGTGTACGGCGACAAGTGTGCGCTTGCCCTCGGTGATGTCGGTGCGGAAGTCCTTGTTGGCGGCTTCCTTGGTGCCGACAAGGTTGAGCAGGTCGTCCTGAATCTGAAAGGCAAGGCCCGTGTGCAGGCCAAAGGCGCGCAGCGCTTCGATTTGCTCATCGCTGCCGCCGCCGATAATGGCTCCGGCGGCAAGCGGCGTGGCTCCGCTGTAAAACGCGGTCTTGTGCGTCGCCATGTCCAGGTAGTCATCAACCGAGATATCAAAGCGCCCGTCACGGACCCAACCCAGGTCGAGCGCTTGACCCTCGATGGTGCGGACGATCATCTCGGTTAGCTCGTGGAGCACGCGCAGCTTCACGTCGGACTCCAGCGTGGGGTCGTCGAGAACGGTCTTGGTGACCATGGTGAGCGCCAGGTCGCCACAATTGATGGCAAGCCCCGTGCCCTCGGTAAGGTGCATGCAGGGCTTGCCTCGACGAAGCTGTCCGTTGTCGGCGATGTCGTCGTGGATCAGCGCGCCCGACTGGAAATGTTCGATGGCTGCCGCAGCGCTGCGGGCACTCTCAAAGCTACCGCCCACTGCGGTTGCGGCGAGCATGCAGATAAGCGGGCGGTGGCGCTTGCCGGCGTTGGCCGTAAAAGCCGAGAGCGGCGCGTACAGGTAGCGCTCGATATCGGCAGAGGTCGCCTGTCCGTCAAAGAACGTGGCCAGATAGTCGTTAATCTGGTCAAAGTGCTGGGCTAAAAAGCTGGTAAACGGACTGGACACGGGTTCTCGCATTCTTTCTGAGGTTGCATTGGTGCAATATGCAGACAACATATTGCCACATCAGGGCGTTTGGCGCGGCAGTTTTGGCGATTTAGGACAACGGGCGTGCGTTTGATGGAGCGCGCCTAAATCAGCCTAAAATGCTCGAGCGCCGCAACGACACCGTCGTGATCGACGGTGTCGGTCACGTAATCGGCCTTATCCTTGAGATAGTCCGGTGCGTTGCCCATCGCAATGCCGACATCGACGGCGTTCATCAGCGAGACGTCATTGCTGGCGTCGCCAATGCCGTATACGGTTCCGTGGTGGGGATCGAGGGCGTCGAGTACAGACTGGATGCCCCCGCGCTTCGTGCATTCGCGGGGCGAGATTTCGGTTACCTCGAGTTCGAGCTCGTTAAAGCACAGCAGCGGCTCAAGTGCCTTATCTTGAGCGATGTGGTTGGCGAGCGGTGTAGACATCAAGATCTTGTAGACACTGTAATGTTGCAGCTGCGTGACTGCGTCGCCCAGGGTGCGCGCGTATCCGGGAGCATCGGGGGCATCGGCACTCATGCGCACGACGCCGTTGAGGCCCTCAAAGCGGATGACCTCGCTCGATTGCTCAAGGTAGGGGGCAAGACGCTGCAGCATACTGGGCGTCATCGACAGATCGCGAATTGCGTGTCCGTTGATCTCGGCGTAACCGCCCGCAAGACAGACGATGCCGGTCCAGGGCAGCTCAAGAAGTTTGGGGTGGATGCAGCTCAGGGTGCGTCCCGTGCAGATAAAGGCCATGTTGCCGTTGGCGACAAACTCGCGGATTGCCTGCGAAACCGCCTCGTTGGGATAGGGGGAGAGGTCCCGCTCGTCTTCGGGAAGGTCTTGGGCGAGCCTGGGGTCTTGCCAGGCGAGCGTTCCGTCGATATCGAAGAAGCAGATATCGCCGTGCTTGTGGGTTGGGCTGGCGACAGGGGAGGCCGAGGCGGTGGGCACAAATCCCGGCTCGAGGCCCATGATCTGGTCAAAATGCTCTTTAACGCGGGGAACGGAGATGCCGATGACCACCTGGGCGGTCTTGCCCGTAATGATGAGGCCTTTGGCGCCCGCCGCGACAAACGACGCGTTATCTGCAACGATGGAAGGGTCTGCGACCTCGACGCGCAGGCGCGTGGCGCAGTTGGTTGCGCCCGCAATATTGCCAACGCCACCTAAAAGCTGAATTACCCGCTCAGCGAGGACGTGATCTTGATCGGATTGACTATCGACCTCGTCATTGGGAGATTGCTCTTTGGCAAAGCCGCTTTCCGTTAAACGATCGATTGCCGCGCGATTGGCGACATGATCCTCGCGGCCCGGCGTCTTAAGGTCATAGATCAAGATGAGCGCTCGAAAACTAACAAAAAAGATGAGGCTAAAGGCAAGGCCGATACCGAGCGCCAAAAGATAGGCACCGGCATGCATGCGCATGAGCGGAATAAAGTTGAAGGCTGCCATCTCCATGAGGCCGCCCGAGAAGATGCCGACGATGCCAAAGAGATTCATGGTTGTGGCAAGGCAAGACGATAGGACGGCGTAGAGCAAAAAGAGCCCGGGGTGGGTGAACATAAAGAGAAACTCGAGTGGCTCGGTAACGCCGCAAACCACCGAGGCGATGATGGCGGGAACAAGGATGACCCTGAGGCCGGCGCGGCGCTCAGGTTTTGCGGTGGAGTAGAACGCGGCTGCGATGGCAGGAAGGCCAAAGAGCTTGACCCAGCCAGTGGCGGTAAAACCGGCCCACGGCGCAAGCTCATTAAGGGGGCGCGTGCTATGGGAGAGGATGGGGAGCAAGCTGCTCCACGTGGCGTAGATGCCGTCGTTAATGACCAGGTTGTCGTAGTAGATCGGCATGTAGAGCAGGTGGTGCAGCCCCATGGGCTCGAGTGCTCGCTCCAAAAACACAAAGATACCCACGCCGAAGGGGCCGACGCCCGCAAGTGCGTGGCGCAGCGTTTCGGTCACAGCGTATACGAAGGGCACGATGGCGGCCGAGATGGCGGCAAGGGCGAACACGGCAAAAAAGCTGATGAGGTAGACCAGCGAGGAGCCCGAGAAGGTACCGAGCCAATCGGGAACCTTGGCATCGTAGAAGCGGTCATGGATGGCGACGACGGTTGCCGACACCGCCAGCGGGCCGATAATGCCGGTGTCGAGCGTCTTGATGCCGTCGATGATGGTGATGCCGCTAGCGGAGGTCAAAGACGACGGGTACTTAAGTCCAAGATTGTCTCCGCTCAGCTTAATGATTTCGCTCAAAAAGAAGCAATAGGCAAAATAGGCCACGAGTGCCTCGAGGCAGCAACGTGCCGGTTGTTTTTGGGCAAGGCCGATGGGCAGCGCTACAGCAAAAAGGAGCGGAAGGCGCTTAAAGACCGTCCACGAGCCGCGCTGGATGATGGTCCAAAAAACGTACCAAGGGGTTCCGTATACGGCGAGGTCACCGACAATGTCTACAGTCGTGGCGAGGGCGGAGATGCCGACCATGAGGCCTGATATAGAAAACAGCATGGCGGGCGCGAACATGGCTCCGCCAAAATGTTGGATTTTCTGCAGCATAATATGCCTTTCGGATGCAACATGCTGTGCGAGCAAGAACGTTTAAACAATGAACTCATTGTAGAGGACTGGCTGCTTGCCGCATTGACGGTTTTGATTCGGTCCGATTTAGGTTTCGGGGGAACCGTCGACGGTAAATAATCCGTGCTTTGCCGATAGACGGTTTAAACAACCCAAAGAAATGCTATCGTGCCTAGCCATGCATATTCATTAGAGGTGAAACAATGCCAAAAGCGATATACGAAGGAATCTACCGAGAAATACGTTCGCGCATCATTAATGGGACCTATGCGTTTCAGGAGATGCTGCCAACCGAAGCCGAGCTGACCGCGGAGTTTGGCTGCACGCGCAATACCGTTCGACGCGCCTTGAGCATGCTGGCCGACCAGATGTTTGTGCAGCCTATACACGGCAAGGGCGTGCGCGTTATTTGGCTCAAGGGCGAAACCGACATGCTGGGCGCACTCGAGGAAGTCGAGTCGTTTGGCGAATTTGCAAAGCGCAACAATGCCGTTGCATCGACGGACGTTAAGTCTTTTGAGCATTTGATTTGCACCGAGCAGCTCTCTCGTCGTCTGGGCTTTAAGGTGGGCGAGGAGTTGATTCGCGTGGTGCGTGTCCGAAGCCTTAACGGCAATGCGCGCCAAGTAGACCATGGTTACTTTTTGGAGTCAATCGCCAAGGGCCTGACGCCCGAGATCGCCGCAAAGTCAATTTACGACTATCTGGAGCACAAACGCGGCGTCAAGGTGATGGCGAGTCGCCGTACAGTGAGCGTCGAGCTTGCCAACGATGAGGACTGCAGCTATCTTGACCTCGGCAAATACAACTGCGTTGCCGTCATGGAGAGCCAGTCGTACACCTCGGACGGCATCTTGTTCGAGGTCACGCATGCCCGCACGCATCCCGAGATCTTCCACTACCGCGTCAACTCCAAGCGGTAGCCGGCTAGCTCGCAGCCTGACGAGACTCATGCCCTCAAAGCGAAAGCGCCCGGTCAAACCGACGATGCATCGGTTTGATCGGGCGCTTTCTCCGCATTCGATAACAAATAATTGTTTATACAAAACTTGTCAAGTATCAAGTTGAAATTACCGTTCACCGAAGTTTTTCTAGCGCTCTAGTAATACTTGTTCAAACAAGTAGCCAAATAGCGTATCGTACAAATCAGCAAAAGGGGCAAAGTCCCCGAGCCAATCTCCGAAGGCGGCGGCAAAGGGTGCCGCCACGGTGTGAAAGGGTGGATTGTAATGAAGAACGAAATGAGCAGAAGGCAGTTCCTGGGCTTTGCTGGTTCCGCGGCTGCGGTTCTTGGTCTGGGCCTCGTGGGCTGCGGTGGCTCCGCCGGCTCCGGCTCCTCTGCTTCTGGTGACGCTGCCGAGGTCTACTTCCTCCAATTCAAGCCCGAGGTCGACAAGGAGTGGAAGGAGATCGCCAAGGCGTACAAGAAGGAGAAGGGCGTCGAGGTCAAGATCGTGACCGCCGCCTCCAACACCTACGAGGAGAAGCTCAAGTCCGAGATGTCCAAGAGCTCCGCTCCGACCCTGTTCCAGGTCAACGGCCCCACCGGTCTTAAGAACTGGAAGGATTACTGCGCCGACCTGTCCGATACCAAGCTCCGCGGTGAGCTCATCGACGACTCCCTGGCTCTGCAGTCCGACGGCAAGGATCTGGGTATCGACTGGGTCCAGGAGAGCTACGGCATCATCTACAACAAGCAGCTGCTCGAGAAGGCTGGCTACAAGGCCGAGGACATCAACTCCTTCGACAAGCTGAAGGCTTGTGCCGACGACATCCAGGCCCGCAAGGACGAGCTTGGCGTTGAGGGCGCCTTCACTTCCGCCGGCATGGACGACTCCTCCAGCTGGCGCTACACCACCCACCTCGCCAACCTCCCGCTCTACTACGAGTTTGAGAAGGAGCACAACCAGGAGGACGACGAGATCAAGGGCGAGTATCTCGACAACTTCAAGCAGATTTTCGACCTGTACATCACCGACTCCACCTGCGATCCTTCGCAGCTTGCCTCCAAGACCGGCGACGACGCTACCAACGAGTTCGCAACCGGGAAGGCCGTCTTCTATCAGAACGGTTCTTGGGCCTACGCCGACCTCACCAAGGCTGGCATGACCGATGACCAGCTCGGCATGCTGCCGATCTACATCGGCGTCGACGGCGAGGAGAACCAGGGCCTGTGCTCCGGCGGCGAGAACTACTGGTGCGTGAGCTCCCAGGCTTCCGAGGATGCCCAGAAGGCCACCGAGGACTTCATGTACTGGTGCGTCACCGCTGACACCCCGACCAGCATCATCGCCGACAAGATGGGTCTGACCGCTCCGTTCAAGAGCGCCAAGGAGACCACCAACGTCTTCTCGCAGCAGGCCGTTGCCATGGCCAAGGACGGCAAGAAGACCGTCGCTTGGGACTTCGTCTACATCCCCTCTGAGGAGTGGAAGAAGAACCTCAAGCAGGCTCTGATCGCCTATGCTGCCGACAACAGCAAGTGGGATGGCGTCAAGAACGCCTTCGTCGATGGTTGGAAGACCGAGAAGGCTGCTTCCGAGTAAGTAGTTGCTGCCCAAGCTATCTGATTAGCGACAGGGGGCGGGCAGACGTTGGTTTGCCCGCCCCCTGCATATTGAAAGGACCCTTCTATGGGCAAAGCACTCAAGCGCTGGTGGCCGCTCTTTATGCTGCCCACGTGTCTGGCGTTTATGATCGGGTTCGTGATCCCCTTTATCCAGGGTTTCTATCTCTCGTTCTGCCAGTTTATTACCATCAACAACACGCACTTTGTCGGTATCGAGAACTACGTGCGCGCACTGTCCGATCCGCAGTTTGCCACGTCGTTCTTCTTTACCGTGGCGTTTGCCTTCCTGTCGACGGTGCTCATCAACGTGATTGCCCTCGCCATCGCGCAGGCGCTCACCCGCAAAGCGCTCAAGGGCACCAACATCTTCCGTACGATCTTCTTTATGCCTAACCTGATCGGCGGCATCGTGCTGGGCTACATTTGGCAGATTCTGATCAACTGCCTGCTCTCCAACGTGGGTGCCCAGCTCATCGCCCTTAACTCTGCTGCTGGCTTCTGGGGCCTTATCATCCTGACCCTGTGGCAGCAGGTCGGCTACATGATGATCATCTACATCGCTGGTCTGCAGTCCATTCCGTCCGACTACATCGAGGCCGCCAAGGTCGACGGTGCCACGGCATGGCAGACGTTTTGGAAGGTTAAGATCCCTAACCTGATGCCGACCATCACCATCTGCCTGTTCCTGTCCATCACCAACGGCTTTAAGCTGTTCGACCAGAACCTCGCCCTTACCGGCGGCGCCCCCGCGCACTCCACCGAGATGCTCGCTCTGAACATCTACAACACGTTCTATTCGCGTGCCGGTATCGCATGGCAGGGCATTGGCCAGGCCAAGGCAGTCATCTTCTGCATCCTGGTCGTAGCCATCTCCATGATTCAGCTTAAGGCCACGAGGTCCAAGGAGGTGCAGCAGTAATGAAACGCGATAAGGTTATCAACCGCGCGCTCTCAATCTTCTTTACGATTCTGTCGCTCGCGTGGATCTACCCCGTGTTCATGATCGCGCTCAATTCCTTTAAGAAAGCGACCGCAATCAGCACCACCACAGCGTTCGATCTGCTCACGCCCGAGACGTTCAACGGCCTTGCAAACTACTTGCACGCTCTTAACGAGCAGGGCTTTGCCTCGGCATTTATGTACTCGCTCATCATCACGGTCACGTCGGTCGTGCTGATTTTGGTGTGCTGCTCCATGTGCGCTTGGTATGTGGTTCGTGTCAACAACAAGATCTCGAACTTCTTCTATTACCTGTTCGTCTTCTCGATGGTCGTGCCCTTCCAGATGCTCATGTTCACGCTGTCCAATTTGGCGGACCGCATCGGCTTCAACACGCCGTTCAACATCTGCTTTATCTATCTTGGCTTTGGCGCGGGCCTGGCGGTCTTTATGTTCGCCGGCTTTGTAAAGAACATTCCGCTCGAGATCGAAGAGGCGGCCATGATCGACGGCTGCAACCCGGTCCAGGTGTTCTTTAAGATCGTCCTTCCCATCATGAAGCCCACCTATCTTTCGGTCGGCATTCTCGAGACCATGTGGGTCTGGAACGACTATCTGCTGCCCTACCTTACCCTCGACTCCACTAAGTACAGGACCATTCCTATCTTGATCCAGTACTTCCGCGGCGGCTACGGCCACGTCGAACTCGGTCCCATGATGGCCTGCATCATGATGGTCGTTATCCCCATCGTCATCATGTACATCCTCTGCCAGAAGTACATCATCGACGGCGTGGTGGCGGGTGCCGTCAAGGGCTGATGCCGTAACTGTTTTGCAAGTTTCTGCGGCGCCCCTCAGCGCGGCGCCGCATATCGAAAGGTAAAGACATGGCCGAGATCGTTCTCAAACATGTTCAGAAGGTGTATCCCAACAACGAGTCCAAAAAGAAGGGCTTCTTTGGCAAAAAGAAGAAGACCGAGGAGAAGAAGCACAACCTCAAGGTTACCGAGGACGGCGTGCTCGCGGTGGAGGACTTTAATCTCACCGTGCATGACCAGGAGTTTGTCGTTCTCGTTGGCCCGTCTGGCTGCGGCAAGTCCACGACGATGCGCATGGTCGCTGGCCTGGAGGACATCACTTCGGGCGACGTGCTCATCGACGGCAAGCGCGTCAACGACGTGGCGCCCAAGGACCGCGACATTGCCATGGTGTTCCAGAGCTATGCTCTGTACCCCAATATGACGGTGTACGAGAACATGGCGTTTACGCTTGAGCTCAAGAAGGTCCCCAAGGACGAGATCGACCGTAAGGTTCGCTCTGCTGCCGAGATCCTGGGCATTACCGAATACCTCGACCGTAAGCCCAAGGCGCTTTCGGGCGGCCAGCGCCAGCGTGTCGCCATCGGCCGCGCCATCGTGCGTGATCCTAAGGTCTTCCTGATGGACGAGCCGCTGTCCAACCTGGACGCCAAGCTGCGTAACCAGATGCGTGCCGAGCTCATCAAGCTGCGCCACGAGATCAAGGGCACGTTCATCTACGTCACCCACGACCAGACCGAGGCCATGACCCTCGGCGATCGCATCGTGGTCATGAAGGACGGCGTCGTCCAGCAGATTGCTACCCCGCAGGAGGTCTTCAACCACCCCGCGAACATCTTCGTCGCCGGCTTTATCGGTGTGCCGCAGATGAACTTCTTCGATGCCCAGCTGGTGCGCTCGGGCAACGGCTTCACCGTCAAGACCGAGGATATGAACGTGGCGCTCGCCCCCGAGACCTGCGCTCAGCTTGCTCTCAACTGGGACGGCGGCGAAGTGAAGGAGATCACGGCCGGCGTGCGCCCCGAGCAGATTCTGCTTGCCGACAAGGACGAGGAGGGTGCGCTCCAGGGTACCGTCGAGGTGACCGAGCTCATGGGTTCGACCGAGCATGTCCACGTGACCGCTCCTGATGGCCAGTTCGTCCTGATCATTCCCGTTGTCGACCTTGAGGCCAAGGGTGCGCTCAAGGCGGGCGACCCCATCTGGTTCAAGTTCGAGAAGAACGCGACCCATCTCTTCGATAAGGTGTCTGGCAAGAACCTTATCTAGGCCCGGTGCATCCGGACCCTCCCTTTGGGCGACTGCGGTATTGCCATCCTTTTGCCGCGGTCACATATAAGGCTCCCCTCCCGTCCACTGGGCGAGAGGGGAGCCTTTCTTTGTGTTGGGACCGTTCGTCTGTCAGTTTGTCTCAATCTGTAACAGGAGGAGGGCCAAATTGGGTCTAGATGTTACAGATTGAGACAACGTCGAGCTGCCTGTCCTTCCGTCTTGATCTGTAACAGGTAGACTCAATTTTGCCGGCTAGATGTTACAGGCCGAGATTTTTTGGTCGAGGCAGGCCACGGGTAACACAGGGGCACAAAAAGCGGAGCCGCGTTGCCGCGACTTCGTTTTCAAGAGGATGGGTAAGAGAAGCGAATTAGCTCAGGTGCCAGATCTCGTCGTTGTACTGGGAGATTGTGCGGTCGGACGAGAAGGTGCCGGCGTTGGCGATGTTGATCAGCGCCTTGCGCATCCAGGCGTCCTGGTCCTCGTAGTCGGCTAGCACGCGCTCCTTGGTCTGGATGTATTCCTCAATGTCGAGTAGGGCCATAAACCAGTCCTTACCCTTGATGTCGTCGTGCAGACGCTGCAGGCGCTCCGCGTTGCCGGTCGCCATAAAGGCCGGGTTGGTGATGAAGTCCACCAGCAGTTTAATGCCGGGCTTGCAGTAGAGCGCGCCGGCGTCATAGGTGCCGTCGGCGTAGAGTTGCTCGACCTGTTTGGACGAGGCACCAAAGGTGTAGATGTTCTCGTCGCCCACGAGCTCGGCAATCTCCACGTTGGCACCGTCGAGCGTGCACAGGGTCAAAGCGCCGTTGAGCATGAACTTCATGTTGGAAGTGCCGCTCGCCTCCTTGGAGGCCAGGCTGATCTGTTCGGAGATGTCGGCAGCGGGAATCACGCGCTCGGCGGCGGTGACGTTGTAGTTCTCGATCATGACGACCTGCAGGTAGGGAGCCACGTCGGGGTCGTTGGCAATCCACTGGGAAAGCGTCAGGATCAGATGGATGATGTCCTGGGCGATAGTGTAGGCAGGCGCTGCCTTGCCGCCAAAGATGATGGTGACGGGGTGCTTAGGTCTGTTACCGTTCTTGATGTCGAGGTACTTCCAGATGATGTAGAGCGCGAGCATCTGCTGGCGCTTGTACTCGTGGATACGCTTGACCTGAACATCGATGATGGCGTTGGAGGGGATCGTCACACCCTGCTCGAGCGCCATGAACTGGCGCATGATGGTCTTTGCCTCGGCCTTGGTGGCGGCCAGACGCTCAAGAATACTCTTATCGTCGGCGAAGTCGGCGAGCTTGCTCAAGTCGCCGGTGCTGCGCCAATCGGTACCGATCACATCGTCGAGCAGGCTGGCGAGCGCGGGGTTGGCTCCCTGGATCCAGCGGCGGAAGGTGATGCCGTTGGTCTTGTTGGAGAACTTCTCGGGGTAGATTTCGTAGAACGGATGAAGCTCGGTGTCCTCCAGGATTTTGGTGTGGAGTGCGGCGACGCCGTTGATGGAGAAGCCAAAGTGGATGTCCATGTGGGCCATGTGGACGGTGTCGTATTCGTCGATGATGGCAACGCGCAGGTCGTCGTGCTCGGCCTTTGCGATCTCATCGAGCTTGACGATAATGTCGGCGATGGCAGGGGAGACCTTCTGCAGGCTGGTGAGCGGCCACTTTTCGAGCGCCTCGGCAAGAATCGTGTGGTTAGTGTAGGCGACCATGGAGCGTACGATGGTCACGGCCTCGTCAAACTCGATGTCGTGCTTGGTGGTGAGCAAGCGAATGAGCTCGGGGATGACCATGGTGGGGTGCGTATCGTTAATCTGGACCACGGCGTAGTCGGCCAGATCGTGCAGGTTGCTGCCGCGCTCGATGGCCTCGTCGATCAGGAGCTGGGCGGCGTTGCTCACCATGAAGTATTCCTGGTAGATGCGAAGCAGGCGGCCCTGCTCGTCAGAATCGTCGGGGTAGAGGAACAAGGTGAGGTTCTTGGCGATCTCGGTCTTGTCGAAGTCGATGGAGCTGCCGGGTACCAGGCCGTCGTCGACACTCGCCAGGTCGAACAGGCGCAGGCGATTCTTGGCGGGCTGGCCATAGCCAGGCACGTCGATGTTGACGAGCTTGGAGGTGACGGCAAAGTCGCCGAACTCAACAGTGTAGGAGCGGTCGTCATCGATCAGGATATCCTGCTCGCCGAGCCACTCGTCGGGGACGGCCTTCTGCTGATTGTCGACAAAGCGCTGGCGGAACAGGCCGTAGTGGTAGTTGAGGCCCACGCCGTCGCCGGTCAGGCCCAGCGTGGCGATGGAATCCAGGAAGCACGCGGCCAGGCGGCCCAGGCCGCCGTTGCCGAGCGACGGTTCGACCTCAAACTCCTCAATCTTATTGAGGTCGTGGCCCGCGGCGGTAAGCTGGTCCTTAACCTCGCTATAGATACCGAGGTCGATCATGTTGTTGATGAGCAGCTTGCCGATCAAGAATTCGGCGGAGATGTAATAAAGCTTTTTCTTGCCATTGTTGAGCGGGCAGGCGGCTGAGCGCTCCTGCACGAGCTTAACAAGCAGTTTGTAAATGCGACGGTCATCGAGCTGCTCGAGCGAGATGCCAAAAGACTGCTCGGCGAGTTCTGCGAGATTGATACGGGGCATGTTTCCTCCTGTAACGGGTTGATTACATGTCTGCAATTCATAAGAATCCCGCGCGAGGGGATTGGGGTGGCCTCGCGCGGGTAAGCAAGCGCGTCCGCACGGTGTGGTGGGTTCGGGCGCGGTGGCTCCTATTGGGGAAGCTCGATTTCGGCTTCCGACGGGATACGGAAGTAGGTCTCGGTCCAGTCGGTAAGCTTGTGCTCGAGCTCGCGGGTGATGGCACCATCGAGCATGCGCCAGGCCCAGTTGCCGCCTAGGGTGGCGGGGGTGTTGATACGCGCCTCGTTGCCCAGATTGAGCAGGTCCTGCATGGTGTAAATGCAGGTATCGCTCACGCTGGCGGCGATGGTTCGGTTGAGCGCGTCGGCTATGGACTCGCCTGCCTGCTGGTGGGTGTACAGGGCTGCCTGCTCGCGCTGACGCGGAGTGGCCGTACCCTCGAACCAACCGCGCGCCGTCTCGTTGTCGTGCGTGCCTACATAGGCGACGGTATTGGCGATATAGTTATGCGGCAGGTAATACGAGTTGGTGCCCTCAAAGGCAAACTGCAAGATCTTCATGCCGGGGAAGCCCGAGGTGTCGCGCATATCGATGACGCCGGGGGTGAGGAAGCCCAGGTCCTCGGCGATGATGGGCAGCGTGTCGAGTTTTTTCTCGAGCGTCTTGAAGAACTTGAGGCCGGGACCCTGCGTCCACGAACCGTAGGACGAATCGGGCGAGGAGAACGGCACCTCCCAATAGGCCTCGAAGCCGCGGAAGTGATCCAGGCGGATGACGTCGTACATGTCGAGGGCGGCGCGAATGCGGCCCTCCCACCAGGAGAAGCCGTCGGACTCCATGGCGTCCCAGTCGTAGATGGGGTTGCCCCAGTACTGGCCGGTGGCCGAGAACTGGTCGGGCGGCGTGCCGGCGACGCTCACCGGATTGCCGGCGGCGTCGATCTTAAAGAGCTCAGGCGTCGCCCACATCTCGACGGAGTCACGCGAGACATAGATGGGCAGGTCGCCGATGATGAGAATGTCGCGCTCGTTGGCATAGGCCTTGAGGCGGCTCCATTGGCGATCGAAGAAGTACTGCGTCATCTGGTGGTAGAGCATACGCTCCGGATGGTCGGCGCAGACCTTGGCGGAAGCCTCGCCGCGGGTGCGGAGCTCCGCGGGCCACTCCCAAAACGCCTTGAGACCGCACTCCTCTTTGACGGTCATGAACTCACAGTAGGGGATGAGCCAGTCCTCGTTGGCCTGGATAAAGTCATCGAAATCGGCCGGCTTGTCGGCAGCAAAGCGCTCAGCGGCGCGGTCGAGAATCTGACGACGGCCGTCAAAGATAGCACCGTAGTCGACGTTACTGGGGTCGGATCCCAGATACACGCCATCGATATCGCGCTGCTCCAGATACCCTGCCTCGATAAACTCGGCAAAGTCGATAAAGTTGGGGTTTCCTGCGCGGGCCGAGAACGACTGATAGGGCGAATCGCCATAGCTGGTCGTCGTAAGGGGCAGAATCTGCCAGTAATGTTGTTTGCACGAGGCGAGAAAATCGACGAAGTCGTAGGCATTCCAGCCAAAGCCGCCGATTCCGTATGGTCCGGGCAGAGATGAGACGGGCATGAGGACGCCGCTTGCACGCTCCATGAATGCGCTCACCAACCTTCTTGTTGTGGGGTCGGCCTGCCGATGGGTGCGCAGTCCGCCTCCGATGTTCTGATTCGATACGCCTATTGTAAAACATGTTGTTTAAACATGTACAGGCAAGATAAAAAAGTTGGTCGATTTTCGGCGAATGGTTACATGCCATGAAAAAGCCCCGACCTCACAACGTGAGATCGGGGCAAGAGCGGTATGTAGGTTTTTGCTACTCGGCGTCGGCGAAGCCGTTGGGGTTGTGGCTCTGCCAGTTCCAGCTATCGCGGCACATGTCCGCGATGTCGTACTGGGCCTTCCAGCCCATCATGCGCTCGGCCTTGGAGGCATCGCACCAGTTGGCAGCGATGTCGCCGGCGCGGCGCTCGCGGATCACATAGGGCAGCTCCTTGCCACAAGCCTTGGAGAAGGCGGCGACGACCTCGAGTACCGAGGTGCCGGTGCCGGTGCCCAGGTTAAAGATCTCGACGCCGGTTTTGCCGTTCATCCAGTTAAGGGCGGCAACGTGACCAGAGGCCAGATCGCACACGTGGATGTAGTCACGCACGCCGGTGCCGTCGGGGGTGGGGTAGTCGTTGCCAAAGACCTGAACGGCCTCGAGCTTGCCCACGGCGACCTGGGCGACATAAGGCACCAGGTTGTTGGGGATGCCCTTGGGGTCCTCGCCGATCAGGCCCGACGGATGGGCGCCGATGGGATTGAAATAACGGAGTAACACGACGTCCCACTCGGGGTCGGCGGTGTGGACGTCCATAAGGATCTGCTCGATCATCCACTTGGTCCAACCATAGGGGTTGGTCGCGGGCTTCTTAGGATCCTCCTCGGTGACGGGCGGGTTGTCCGGGTCGCCGTAGACGGTCGAGGAGCTCGAGAAGATGATGGACTTGCAGCCATGGTTGCGCATGACGTCGATGAGCACCAGGGTGTTCTCGATGTTGTTGTGGTAGTACTCGACGGGCTTGCTCACCGACTCGCCGACGGCCTTAAAGCCAGCAAAGTGGATGACGCGGTCGATCTGATGGGTATCGAAGATCTTGTTCATCGCATCGCGGTCGAGCACGTTGGCCTCGTAGAAGGTGAGGTTCTTGGCGGCCTCGTCGCCCACGATGGTCTTGACGCGGTCGACGGCGACGGCGCTGGAGTTGGAGAGGTCGTCGACGATGACGACCTGATAGCCGCCCTCGAGCAGCTGAACGACGGTGTGCGAGCCGATAAAGCCGGCGCCGCCGGTTACGAGGACGCAGGTGTCTTTGGGGTCGAGTGCTTTGGACATGTAGTCTCCTATCGAATCAGGAACACTTCTTTAGGGGAGTATAGCGCAGGCAGGGGCGCCAAGAACGTGCGCGGTAGGAAAAGCAGAGGAATATGTTAACGTACTCATAAAATTGCTTGCGTGGGCATACCCTCGACTTTGACGTTTGCATACGAGCCGCCGACCATACGGTTTGCTGCCGTTCGTGGAAATCGTTGGGATGCGCCGGATGTACGCTAATATGTATGAGTTGAGCGACATATAAATAAACATGTAACGGAGTAGATATGTCACCAAACAGCGATTCCATCCTTTCCCAGGAGCTTTCGCGTCGCACTGCCCTCAAGGCCCTGTTCGGCGCAGCTTCTGCAGCCGTTCTTTTTGGTCTGCCCGCTCGCGCCCATGCTGCGGAGGCCACTAAGGAAACCACCGACAAGCTCAATGCGGCCCAGGCTCAGCTTGACGAGGTCCAGGCCCAGCTCGACAGCATCGCAAATGAATACGCGGCGCTGGCCAAAAAGAACGCCCAGACCCTCAACGATATCGAGGGCGTACAGGGCCAGATTGACAGCACACAGGCGCAGATTGACGAAAAGAAGGCCGAGCTCAAAAAGAAGCGCGACGATCTTTCCGATCGCGTTTCCGCCAGCTATAAGTCGGGCGGCACCAACATCCTGTCGCTGCTGCTCGCCTCGGGTTCGTTTGAGGAGCTTGTCGCCAATGCGCACTATGTTGAGAAGATCAACAAGAGCGACCGCGACGCCATCGAGGACATCCAGACCATCCAGGAAGAGCTCGATGCGCAAAAGACCGAGCTTGAGTCGCAGAAGGCCGACTTAGAGAAGCTCAAGGACCAGCAGACTGCCCAGATGCAGGATATGCAGGCCAAGCAGCAAGAGGTCCAGACCGTGCTGAGCGGTCTTTCCGACGACGTCAAGGAGCTCATGGCTCAGCGCGATTCCGAGATTCTCGCTGCCGCCCAGGCCGAGGAGGCTGCCAAGAAGGCCGCCGCTGCCGCGGCCGCCGCGAACAAGAACAATTCCTACTCAGGTGGTTCGAGCTCGGGCGGTGGATCGTATGCGCCCGGAACTCCGCAGCAGAATGCCGGCTCGGGCAAGCAGCAGGCCGTCGTCAACGCGTGCTACTCCACGCCTTCGCCGGGCCAGAACTGGTGCGCGGCGTGGGTTACCAATGTTTTCCGTAACGCCGGCGTTGGCTACTTTGGCGGTAACGCGTGCGATATGTTTAACGCCTGGTGCTATAGCTCCGACCGCTCGGCGCTGCAGGTGGGCATGATTGTGGCCGACTCCTCGCATAGCGGCACCGGTGCGCCTGGCCTAATTTACGGTCACGTGGGCATCTATGTTGGCGGCGGCATCGTTATGAGTAACGAGGGCGCCATCACATCGAGGTCGCTTGACTCGTTCATTGGGTTCTACGGCACTGGCTCTGGCGTGCGCTGGGGCTGGCTTGGCGGTATTGCGCTGTCGTAAAGCCGACTGGGCCGCGTGCCCGCCCGCAATATTATTTAATTGCCTGCTCGGGCAGTCCTGCGCAAGACGAAGGCCACATTAAGTGGCCTTCTTTGCGTGCGGAACTCGCGATCAATCAAATATATTGCGGGCGGGCACGCGGCCCTCTCGGGTCCTGAGCGCGACACACCGGACTGGTTGTCTGAATCAAAGAAAGCGAAGGCCCCTTTCGGGGCCTTCTTTGTTAAAGGAATTCGCCTACTCGGTGGACTTCGGGTTCTAGGTCTACTCCGAATTGGTCTCTGACGGTTGTTTGGATGTGGCGGATGAGTTCGTCGACGTCGGCGGCGGTGGCGTGGTCGGCGTTGACGATAAAGCCGCAGTGCTTCTCGCTCACCTGCGCGCCGCCGACAGCATGGCCGCGCAGGCCGGCATCCATGATGAGCTTGCCGGCAAAGTAGCCCTCGGGGCGTTTGAAAGTGGAGCCGGCGCTCGGCATATCGAGCGGCTGCTTGTCTTCGCGACGCTGACGGTAGTCGTCCATGTCGGCCTTGATCATCGCGGCGTTGCCCGGGGCGAGATTGAAGGTGGCCGAAAGTACGGTAAAGCCGTCGTCAGCGATGCGGCTCTTGCGATAGCCCAGATTAAGCTCGTCGACATCGAACTCGATGATATTGCCGCTACCGCGGGTGCCGTCGTCGAGCATGCGGGCGGGCTTGTAGACGCGCACAGACTCCAGCACGTCTGCCATGCAGGCACCGTAGGCGCCGGCGTTCATATAACAGGCGCCGCCGACCGATCCGGGGATGCCCGAGAGGGGCTCCATGCCGGTGAGACCGGCCTCGGCTGCTGCCGCGGCGACATCGGAAAGTAGGGCGCCGGCTGCTGCCGTGACGTGCATGCCGTTGACCGTAATGTCGGAGAGGCCCTCGCCCAGCGCCACGACGACGCCGCGGATGCCTTTGTCACCGACGAGTAGGTCGGAGCCGTTGCCCACGATGGTGAGGGGCAGGTCGCAGCGATAGCAGGTATCGAGCGTGGCGACGAGGCCCTGCTCGGTATCGGGCGTGACAAAGACGTCGGCCGGGCCGCCGATCTTAAACGTGGTGTGCTCGCGCATGGGCTCGCTCATCAACACGTTGTCCTCGCCGGCAACGCCAGCAAGCGCGCACAGCAGGTCCTCGTTAAAAAAGTCGTTCTCGTGCATACGAATATCCGCCTTTTGGTGGTCGTTGTCATCAATCGATTGCAATATACCCCACCTGGACGGATTTGGTGCGCTGGCGGCGATAAAACAGCCGTCCACCGGATTGGTAAAGTGTTTATCATCGAGGTAGATGGGCAGTCGCTATACTTTCAAGAGATTGCGCGTAAACCCGGAAGGAGCGAGATGGCCAACAAAGTCACCCTCAAGCAGATCGCCCAGGAGGTGGGGCTTTCCCCCTCGTCGGTCTCGCTTGTTCTCAATAATCGGCCCTGTCGCATCTCGGAAGAAAACCGCAAGCTTATCAAGGAGGTCGCGGCGCGCAACCACTATGTTCCTAACCAGATCGCGCGCAGCCTGGTCATGCGCGAGTCGCGCACGCTGGGCCTTATCGTTCCCAACATCGAGAGCCGCTTTTTTGCCTCGCTCGCTGGCAGCCTGGAAAAGCGCTGCCGCGAGGACGGCTACGCGCTCTTTATTACCAGCTCGGGTGGAAGTGCCGAGGACGATCTGGAGCTCCTGCGCCAGCTGGTGACGCGCGGCGTCGATGGTGTGTTCTTGGTCGTGGGCGACGAGTTCTCCGACGACCGCGCCCTGCGCGAAGAAGTCAGACATCTGCCCATCCCGGCGGTGATGGTCGACCGTGCCATTGAGGGGCTCGAGTGCGACAAGGTGATGTTCGACCACGAGATGGGTGGCTACATGGCTACCCGCTATCTGATCGAGCAGGGGCACCGTCGCATTGCCTGCTTGGTTAATGCTCGCCGTTCCAATACGGGTCGTAAACGTCTTGCCGGCTACGAGCGTGCGCTGCGCGAGGTTGGCCTGCCGATCGACGCACGTTTGGAGTTTGAGAGTGAGTACTATATTCCGAGTGCCTACGAGGCCTCGGAGGCGGTGCTCGCAACCGACGCCACCGCCGTGTTCGCAAGCTCGGATAACATTGCCCTCGGTCTGCTCAAGCGCCTGCACGAGATGGAGAAGAGCATCCCGGGCGATATTTCGGTCGTAAGCTATGACAACTCGGCGGCCGACGTTCTCTTTGAGCCGGCGCTGACTGCGATTGAGCAGGATCCTGGTGTCCTTGCGGAGCATGCTTTTGGCTGCATGTCCAAGCGTCTTGCCGGTAGGGGCGGTAGGCGTGCCGAAGAGGTCGTTCTGGAGCCGGCGCTTATTGTTAAGGACAGCGTGCTCGAGCTTACTAAACACAACTAAACACGTTTATCAATTTGCAGAAACCGAATGTGGAGCACCTGTGACAGTCAACGCCGCAGGTGGATGTCGTGTTTTGCCAATCGATGGGATTGATAAGGGTGATAAAACGTTTTTTCACCATGATAAAACGTTTTAGCAAATATACTAGTCCCAACGAATGGTTGCCGTATCGGAGGGTGACCGCACAGCGAAGGGACATAAACAATGGCTAAAACACTGGGGACGCCGTGGCAAAAGCTGGGACACGAGGTGCCGGCTTCCGAGCTCGAGGGCGTCGATCTGTATTGGCGCGCATCGAACTATCTGTCCGTCGGTCAGATCTACCTTCGCTCTAACCCGCTGATGCGCACCGACTTTGTTGATGAGAAAACCGGTGAGGTGCGCGACTTTGGTCGTCCGGACGTTAAGCACCGTCTGGTCGGTCACTGGGGCACCACGCCCGGCATCAACTTCCTGTTCGGTCATGTCAACCGCCTCATCGCCGATCACAACCAGAACGCCATTTTCTTGATGGGCCCGGGTCACGGTGGCCCTGCCGGCACCGCTCAGTCGCTGCTCGATGGTACCTACCGTGAGATTCGCCCCGACATCACCAATGACGAGGCCGGCCTGCAGAAGTTCTTCCGCCAGTTCTCTTATCCCGGCGGCATCCCGAGCCACTTTGCGCCCGAGACGCCCGGCTCCATCCACGAGGGCGGCGAGCTCGGCTACACGCTCAGCCACGCCTACGGTGCTGTCATGGACAACCCGAGTCTGCTGGCCGTGGCCGTGGTGGGCGACGGCGAGTCCGAGACCGGTCCGCTTGCGACTTCCTGGCAGTCCAACAAGCTCGTGAACCCGGCAACCGATGGTATCGTCCTGCCGATCCTGCACCTCAACGGCTACAAGATCGCCAATCCCACCATCCTTGCCCGCGTGTCCGACGAAGAGCTCACCAAGTTCTTTGAAGGCATGGGCTATAAGCCGCACTTCTTTGTCGCCGGTTTCGACGACGAGAGCCATGCAAGTATTCACGCGCGTTTTGCCGCCCTGTTCGAGCAGGTCTTCGATGAGATCTGCGACATCAAGGCCACCGCTATGGCTCAGGCCGCCGCGGGCGAGACCGTGGTTCGTCCGGCCTATCCCATGATCGTGTTCCGTACGCCCAAGGGTTGGACCTGCCCCAAGCAGATTGATGGCAAGAAGACCGAGGACTCCTGGCGCGCCCATCAGGTGCCGCTGGCGAGTGCCAAGGACACCCACGAGCACTTCCGCGTGCTGCGCGAGTGGCTGCGCTCCTACAAGCCCGAGGAGCTCTTTACGCCCGAGGGTCAGGTGCGCCCCGAGGTGACGGCCTTTATGCCGACCGGTGAGTTGCGCATCGGCGCCAACCCCAATGCTAACGGCGGCAAGGTGCGCCGCGAGCTCGAGCTCCCCGATATTCATGCCCACGAGATCCCCGTCGCAAGCAAGGGCCACGGCTGGGGCTCCACCGAGGCCGCCCGCATCTTCGGTGAGTACACTGCCGACGTTCTGGCCAAGAACATGGACGATTTCCGCATCTTCGGTCCCGACGAGACGGCGTCCAACCGCCTGCAGGCTGCCTACAAGGTGACCAAGAAGCAGTGGGATGCTGGCTTTTACGAGGACGATGCCAACGACGAGCTGCTGGCCGGTTCCGGTAAGGTTGTCGAGCAGCTGTCCGAGCACCAGTGCGAGGGCTTCCTCGAGGCATACGTGCTCACCGGCCGCTCGGGTGTGTGGAGCTCCTACGAGAGCTTTGTCCACGTGGTCGATTCCATGGTCAACCAGCACTGCAAATGGCTCGAGGCCACCAAGCGCGAGATTCCGTGGCGTGCTCCCATCAGCGGTCTCAACATTTTGCTGTCGAGCCATGTCTGGCGCCAGGACCACAACGGCTTCTCGCATCAGGACCCCGGCTTTATCGACCTGCTGCTCAACAAGGCAAACGACACGCATATCGTGAATGCTTACTATCCGGCCGACGCCAACATGGCCCTTGCTGTGGCGGAGCGCGTCTACCAGTCCACCGACTGCGTCAACGCCATCTTCTGTGGCAAGCAGCCCGCCCCCACTTTCCAGACGGTCGACGAGGCCAAGTCCGAGCTCGCTGAGGGCGTGGCGACCTGGGAGTGGGCATCGACTGCCAGCTCGCTCGCCGAGGCCGACGTCGTGGTTGCCACGTGCGGTGACGTGCCGACGCTCGAGGCCCTGGCTGCAACCGATATGCTGCGCAAACTGGGCATTAAGGTGTGGTTCGTCAACGTGGTCGATCTGCTCAAGATCCAGAACGTCTGCGAGAACGACCAAGCCATCAGCGATGAGCGCTGGGCTGAGCTGTTCGGTTGTGGCGAGAAGCCCGTGCTCTTCGCATTCCACGCCTATGCCGGCACGATCCGCCGTCTGATCTGGAACCGCCCCGGCCACGATGCCTTCCGCGTTCACGGCTACGAGGAGAAAGGCTCCACGACCACGCCGTTCGACATGCTGCGCCTGAACAACATGGACCGCTGGGCCCTGGCCGCCGACGTACTGCGTATGGTCGACGCCGATAAGTTTGCCGAGCAGATTGATGAGTGGGAGGCTTTCCGCACCGAGGCCTTTGAGTTCGCGTGCGACGAGGGCTTCGATCACCCGGCCTTCACCGACTGGGTCTGGCCCGACGCCGCAGCCGCAACTGCTGCCGACGGCGCGCTCTCCGCAACGCAGCTAACTGCCGGCGACAACGAATAGCATCCGGGACGGTCTCGCGCTGGGGCCGCCTCCGGGCGGGTTCCTCCCTCTGAGAAGTGGGCTTCGCGAACTTCTCAGAGGGAGG
>CABUSD010000024.1:0-19101 GCA_902494165.1 uncultured Collinsella sp.
AACGGAACCGTGGTGGTAAACGGGGCCACGCGCGTCTGCATTCAGGTCGAGCCCGGCCGTTCCGCCCAACTCAATCCCGGCGACGAGCTCAAGCTCGGCGAATCCACTACCTACGCCATCCTCTTCGGTGCCCTCTAGCCGGCAGATAGGGACGTTCTTTTTCTGCCGGCATCTGGGGACACTCCTTGGCGCTCCAGAGTCGGTCGCCCGGGGATGGAGGGGCCATTTTGGCCCTTGGCGGTCACCCGAGGTAAACCTTTACCGCCCGCCTATATTTGCCGAAATTACACTTGACGGCGGGGTACAATAAACCCGCATGCGGATTTCCGTTGCGGGCGCTTCCCATCGCCGGGGCGTGCCCGGGAGCATCCGGCATGCGGCCTTTGCGGCGCTCGGTCATGTGCAAGACGGGCGGTCGGGTCTGTGGGGCGCATCAGCTGTCCCTCGCCTCGGCATGTCTTCTCTCCACGCCACGTACCTGCTGCTGAGCCTGCCTGCCAGATGATTGGAAGCAACAGCGTAAATCCCATCACGCCAACATCCCGGCGATCGCCGGGGCCTGTATACCTATATGAGAGGAGAGGGGTATATGGCGCGTAAGTTTAAGTCTATGGACGGCAACGAGGCGGCCGCATATGTTTCGTATGCGTACACCGAGGTAGCGGGAATCTATCCCATTACGCCGTCCAGCCCGATGGCCGACCATGTCGACCAGTGGGCGGCCCAGGGTCGCAAGAACATCTTCGGCACCCCGGTCAAGGTCGTCGAGATGGAGTCCGAGGCAGGTGCAGCCGGTACCGTTCACGGTTCGCTGGGCGCCGGTGCTCTGACCACCACCTACACGGCTTCTCAGGGTCTGCTCCTGATGATCCCGAACATGTACAAGATCGCGGGCGAGCAGCTCCCGGGCGTCTTCCACGTCTCCGCGCGTTGCGTCGCTTCCCACGCCCTGAACATTTTTGGCGATCACTCCGACGTCATGGCTTGTCGTCAGACCGGCTTCGCCATGCTCGCCGAGGGCAACGTCCAGGAGGTCATGGACCTCTCGCCGGTGGCTCACCTTGCCGCCATCGAGGGTAAGACCCCGTTCCTTAACTTCTTCGACGGCTTCCGCACCAGCCACGAGATCCAGAAGGTCGCCATGTGGGACTACAAGGATCTGGCCGAGATGTGCGACATGGACGCCGTCCAGGCTTTCCGCGATCACGCGCTCAACCCTGAGCACCCGCACACCCGCGGTAGCCACGAGAACGGCGATATCTTCTTCCAGAACCGTGAGGCCTGCAACAAGGTCTACGACGAGCTTCCCGCCGTCGTCGAGGGCTACATGAAGAAGATCAACGAGAAGCTCGGCACCGATTACGGCCTGTTCAACTACTACGGCGCTCCCGATGCCGATCGCGTCGTCGTGTGCATGGGCTCCTTCTGCGACGTGCTCGAGGAAGTCATCGACTACCTCAACGCTCACGGCGAGAAGGTCGGCCTGGTCAAGGTTCGTCTGTTCCGTCCGTTCTCCATCAAGCACTTCGTCGACGTTCTCCCCGAGACCGTCCAGAAGATCGCCGTCATGGACCGTACCAAGGAGCCGGGTTCCATCGGCGAGCCGCTCTACCAGGACGTCGTCTCCGCTCTCTACGAGGCCGGCAAGACGGGCATCAAGGTCGTCGGCGGCCGTTATGGCCTGGGCAGCAAGGACACGCCTCCCGCGTCCGCGTTCGCTGTCTTCGAGGAGCTCAAGAAGGACGAGCCCAAGCGCGAGTTCACCATCGGCATTGTCGATGACGTGACCAACCTGAGCCTGCCCGAGGCCGAGGATGCGCCCAACACCGCAGCCCCCGGCACCATCGAGTGCAAGTTCTGGGGTCTGGGTGGCGACGGTACCGTCGGCGCCAACAAGAACTCGATCAAGATCATCGGCGACCACACCGACAAGTACGTCCAGGCCTACTTCCAGTACGACTCCAAGAAGACCGGCGGCGTCACCGTCTCGCACCTGCGCTTTGGTGATTCTCCGATCCGTTCGCCGTACTACGTGACCAAGGCCGACTTTGTCGCTTGCCACAACCCCAGCTACATCGTTAAGGGCTTCAAGATGGTCCGCGACGTCAAGCCGGGCGGCACCTTCCTGGTCAACTGCCAGTGGAGCGACGAGGAGTTCGCCGAGCACATGCCCGCCGTGGCCAAGCGCTACATCGCGAACAACAACGTCAACGTCTACCTGATCGACGCTATCGACCTGGCCGCTAAGGTCGGCATGGGCAAGCGCACCAACACGGTGCTCCAGTCCGCCTTCTTCGCGCTGGCCAAGGTCCTGCCCGCCGAGGACGCCCTGCAGTACATGAAGGACGCGGCTACCAAGTCCTACATGAAGAAGGGCCAGGCTATCGTCGACGCCAACCACAAGGCCATCGATGCCGGCGCTACCGCCTTCCGTAAGTTCGAGGTTCCGGCCGACTGGGCTACCGCCGAGGATGCCGCTCCCGTCGAGCTCTCCGAGGAGACCAAGTCCGCTATCGCCCAGCAGGTCAAGAACCTGCTCGAGCCCATCGATCGCATGGACGGCGACAGCCTGCCTGTTTCCGCCTTCGTCGATTGCGCCGACGGCCAGTTTGAGCTGGGCGCCTCCGCATACGAGAAGCGCGGCGTCGCCGTGGTCGTTCCCCACTGGGACGAGACCAAGTGCATCCAGTGCAACCAGTGCGCCTACGTGTGCCCGCATGCCACCATCCGTCCGTTCGCGATGACCGAGGACGAGGCTGCCGCCGCGCCCGAGGCTACCCGCACGCTCGACGCCATGGGCCCCAAGGCCAAGGGCATGAAGTTCACCATGGCCGTGTCCCCGCTCGACTGCATGGGCTGCACCAACTGCGTCAAGGTTTGCCCCAAGGGCGCCCTCGAGATGGTTCCCACCGAGCAGGAGATGGACCAGCAGCCCGTTTGGGACTACATGGTCGAGAACGTCTCCGAGAAGAAGGAGCTCATCGCGGCCAACGTCAAGGGCAGCCAGTTTAAGCAGCCCTACCTGGAGTTCTCCGGCTCCTGCGCCGGCTGTGCCGAGACCGCCTATGCACGTCTGGTGACCCAGGTTGCCGGCGACCGCATGTTCATCTCCAACGCCACCGGCTGCTCCTCCATTTGGGGCAACCCCGCTGCCACCGCTCCTTACTGCAAGGACAAGGACGGTCACGGCCCGGCGTGGAACAACTCCCTGTTCGAGGACAATGCCGAGCACGGTCTGGGCATGGCCGTTGGCTATGAGGCCGTTCAGCACAAGCTGATCGCCGCTACCCAGGACATCATCGCTGCCGATGGTCCGTCCGATGAGCTCAAGGCCGCCGGCCAGGCTTGGATCGACTCCGTCAACGACGCCGAGGCCTCCAAGACCGCTGCCGCTGCCTACGTTGCCGAGCTCGAGAAGTGCGGCTGCGACGCTTCCAAGGCGATCCTCGCCGACAAGGCTTACCTCACCAAGAAGTCCTTCTGGATCTTCGGCGGCGACGGCTGGGCCTACGACATCGGCTTCGGTGGCCTGGACCACGTCCTGGCTTCCGGCCACAACGTCAACGTCTTCGTCTTCGACACCGAGGTCTACTCCAACACCGGCGGTCAGGCCTCCAAGGCCTCGAACCTGGGCCAGGTCGCTCAGTTCGCAGCTGCCGGTAAGGTGACCAAGAAGAAGTCCCTGGCCGAGATCGCCATGAGCTACGGCTACGTCTACGTGGCGCAGGTCGCCATGGGCGCCAACCCGGCTCAGACCCTCAAGGCCATTCACGAGGCCGAGGCCTACGACGGCCCGTCCCTCATCATCGGCTACAGCCCCTGCGAGATGCACTCCATCAAGAAGGGTGGCATGCAGAACTGCCAGGCCGAGATGAAGAAGGCTGTCGAGTGCGGTTACTGGAACCTCTTCCGCTTCAACCCCGAGGCTGCTGCCGGCAAGAAGTTCTCGCTCGATTCCAAGGAGCCCGCGGGCGGCTATCAGGAGTTCCTGATGAACGAGGCCCGTTACGCTTCGCTGACGCGTTCCTTCCCCGAGCGCGCCGAGGAGCTCTTCAAGGAGAACGAGCAGGCCGCTATGGATCGCTATCAGCACCTGCTGAAGCTCAAGACGGTGTACAACGAGGCCTAGGTCTCCCACCGCAGGATCTGAGGGCTGACCTTCGCGGACGTCCTCGGACATGAAAGAACCCCCGCTGCGCACTACGTGCGGCGGGGGTTCTTTCGTCCTGCGGAATGTCCACGAAGGTCAGCCCTCAGATCCTGCTACGACTACATCCTTGGATTGTGTGGGCGGATGAAGGACGTAGTTGGTCGGGTATTCCGTCCCCTTCGCTGTTTCGCGGCTTTGCCGCGAAACCTCGCGTCACTTTGGGGATGGATGGGGGACTAGGCCGTTGCCGCTTTTTCGGAGCTCTTCTTTATTCCTTTTGTTGGATGAAAAGCCCCTTGTTTTTGCAGGGGTGCATACTCGACTTATATGTGCATAGAATCTCGTATAGTGCGAGTAAGATATTGCGCTGTCTGTTTTGTGTTTAGCAAAGATATAGTTTGCATAATCTGGTCTAATCCCTGCTCTATTAAAATAAAGTTGCACGTAAATGGCGTAGATATGCTTGAGCTGGGGTTCTGTACGCTGAGCGGATAAAAACGACCGTTCACCGTTCCGCTATTTTCAAAATGAATAAAATGAGCGATAAAGAGAATATAAACCTTAATAAACTCGCGTATCGCACGGACGCGGGTTATTAATGGGTTGTAGGCCTTTTACAGAAAGGATTCCAGCAATGTCTAAGCCTCTTGGCAAGCCCGATCGTATTGTCGTCGCCCTTGGCGGCAACGCCCTCGGCAACAACCCCGTCGAGCAGATCGAGGCCGTGAGCAACACCGCCCATGCCCTCCTCGGCCTCATCGAGCAGGGCAACGAGATCATCATCACCCACGGCAACGGCCCGCAGGTCGGCATGATCCAGAACGCCTTCGCCGCTGCCCACGATGCCATCGGTACCCCCGAGATGCCGCTGCCCGAGTGCGGCGCCATGTCCCAGGGCTACATTGGTTATCACCTGCAGCAGGGCATCGGCCGCGAGATGCACAAGCGCTATAAGCGTTGGCACGCCGCCACCGTCGTCACCCAGATCGAGTGCGATCCCGACGACCCCGCGTTTAAGAACCCGACCAAGCCGATCGGTCCCTTCTATACCGAGGAGCAGGCCAAGGAGTTCATGGCCGAGGATCCCTCCAAGGTCTTCGTCGAGGATTCCGGCCGCGGCTGGCGTCGCGTCGTCGCTTCCCCCGATCCCAAGAAGATCGTCGAGGCTGATTCCATCCTCAACCTGCTCGACAACGAGTTTATCGTCATCGCCTGCGGTGGCGGCGGCATCCCCGTCGTCCGCGACTACGAGAACAAGGGCTGCTACAAGGGCGTTCCCGCCGTCATCGACAAGGACCTGGGCGGCGAGCTGCTGGCCGAGGACTGCGACGCCGACGTTCTGTTCCTGCTGACCGCCGTTGAGCATGTCGCCATCAACTTTGGTAAGCCCAACCAGGAGGAGCTCGAGGACCTCACCGCCGACGAGGCCGAGCACCTGGCCGACGAGGGCCAGTTCGGCAAGGGTTCCATGGAGCCCAAGGTCCGCGCTGCCATCAAGTTCGCTCGTTCCCGCAAGGGCCGCACCTGCATCATCGGCGCTCTGGACAAGGCCGCCGAGACCATGGCTGGCCTCTCCGGTACCCGCATCCACGAGTAGTCTCTACTCTGCTGCCTCTCTCGTGGGCGCCAGGCAAAGCGCCCATAAACTAGCCTCTCTTCATGAGCCCCGCAGTCCGCTCCGGCTGTGGGGCTTTTGCTATTCACCTAGTCGTTGGGGACGTTCTTAAATGACTAGTAGTAGGCCCACATGGCTTCGACTTCGTTGAGGACCTCTACGACGCCCCAGCGGCGGGCGCTGCGGCTGGCCGAGTTGGGGTCGTAGACGCCAATCTGGTTGGCGTCGTCGATGCCGTAGAGCACGATGTAGTGGCCTACGTTGGTAAACGTACCGGGTCGCACTGCGGCGATGACGGGCGCACCCGAGCGAAGTGCTTGGGTAATCGATTCGCGATCGTTATAGAGCTGTGTTCCGTTGAGCCCCAGCTGCCACGCACCGCCTGTCATAAACGACCACTCGGTGGCACCGGTGGGGGCGTAGTTGCCGGCTTCGGCCAGTGCGCATATATCGACCGGCGTCTTATCGGTATGGCCGGTCTTAAAGATATAGACCATGGTGAGGCAAGTGGGACCGCAAGCGTTTTCGCGAATAGTGCCACCGGCATAGGGCAGCTCCGACCATGCGGGGTCAATTTGGTAGATGTGGGGCATGGCGCCGGCCTGCCATTGCGAGCGTGGGGTCGAGAACGCAAAGGAGTAACCGGGCGCGACGGGAGCTTTAAGCAGCTTGTCCTCGGCAGTGGGCTCAAGACCGGCTGATCCGTGGGAGATACAGGATCCCAAAAACACAAAGACGAGGCAGGCGGCGATGGAGCAGAGCGCAAGGCGTAGGCGGCGGGCCGGAAGCGCGTGGCTTGTGGTATGTGACGCGGGGTGAGGGACGGAATTGCCGCGATCGCGTTGAGGTCGCGAAAAGGAGCGCTTGACGTAGTAGTCGGTCTTATGTCGATCGTAGCGGCGTGGCTGCGATGTGTCGGTCTGGCGTTGGCGTGTGCTCGTACTCACGCGGTCTGACTGCTGCACGGTACGGCTTTGTTGCCGCGAAGAAGCCCCGAGCTGCTCTTGGGGGCGCTGCGGGTTGTCGTTGTCGGAGGTGATTCTGGGCGTTGGCGTGGCGCGGCCGGCAAGGCGCACGCTTTGTGGCCGTTGGTCGCCGTCATTGTATCCGTATGCCATTCGAATCACCTTGCCTCATGTGTAACTTGTTTATCCTACATAAAAAGATGCACGACACATGGGTATGTGCGCCAAAAGCCTGACAAATGGTATGAACGTTGCCGCGCCGCGCGCCAAGCGTCACGGCAACAGGTATTCAAAAGCAGACAAGATGAAAGCGTCCAAGACGAATGACGTCTCCCGCCGTTCGTCCCAAAAACGGTACCGCTCGTTTTGCAGTTCTGCCTTCGGTCGAGCTGCGAGCGGCGCTGCTGCGCCAAGGCCGTATCTTAAAGCCATGGAATAAAAGCGCGCGGCAAAACGGACCGCGCAAGGGGTGACGCCAAGGGCGTCAAATAGGAAAGGAGGGGAATAATGGCGGACAAGAACGCAGAAGTTGCAGTCGAGGATAACGGCGGCATGAAGAAAACGCTTTCGCTCTGGAACTTCTTCACCATCGGCTTCGGTGCCATCATCGGTACCGGTTGGGTTCTGCAGGTCGGCGACTGGATGGTCGTGGGCGGCGGTCCCGTTCCCGCTATGATCGCATTCCTCTTGGGTGCAATCTTCCTCGTGCCCGTCGGAGCTGTTTTCGGTGAGCTCACGGCTGCTATCCCCATCTCGGGCGGCATTGTCGAGTATGTCGATCGTAGCTTTGGCCGTACGCTGAGCTACATCACCGGATGGCTTTTGGCCCTGGGCAACGGCATCCTGTGCCCGTGGGAGGCCATCGCCATTTCGACCCTCGTGTCCGAGATGTTCGGCAGCCTGCCCGGCCTTGAGTGGCTGCGCGCCGTCAAGCTCTACACCATCCTGGGCGCCGACGTTTACCTGTTCCCGACGCTGATCGCGCTCGGCTTTGCAGTCTACGTCATCTTCCTCAATTTCCGCGGTGCCAGCTCGGCCGCCAAGCTCCAGGCCTTCCTGACCAAGGCCCTGCTCTGCGGCATGCTGCTCGCCATGGGCGTCTCGCTGTTCACCGGCTCGCCGGACAACGCCATGCCCGTGTTCTCCCAGGTCACCGGCGCTGGCGGCGGCAAGGCCGCTACCGAGAGCACCAGCCTGTTCGCCGGCATCGTGTCAGTCCTGGTTCTGACTCCGTTCTTCTACGCCGGCTTCGACACCATTCCTCAGCAGGCTGAGGAAGCAGCCGAGGGCCTCAACTGGAACAAGTTCGGCAAGATCATCTCCCTGGCCCTGCTGGCCGCAGGCGGCTTCTACATGGTCTGTATCTACTCGTTTGGCACCATCCTCGACTGGCATGAGTTTGTTAAGAGCCCGGTTCCCGCGCTTGCCTGCCTCAAGGGCATCAACATGCTCCTGTACCTGGCCATGCTCGTCATCGCCACGCTTGGACCCATGGGCCCGATGAACTCCTTCTACGGCGCCACGAGCCGCATCATGCTCGCCATGGGCCGCAAGGGCCAGCTGCCCGAGCAGTTCGCCGAGGTCGACCCCAAGTCCGGCGCTCCCAAGCTTGCCTGTGTCGTTCTGGGCGTCATCACCGTCGTCGGTCCGTTCCTGGGCAAGAACATGCTCATCCCTCTGACCAACGTGTCGGCTCTCGCCTTCATCTTCTCCTGCGGCATGGTCGCCCTCGCTTGCCTGCGCATGCGCTTCACCGAGCCCGACCTGCCTCGTCCCTACGAGGTGCTCGGTGGCAAGTTTGGCATCGGCCTCGCTATCGCTGCCTGCGCCATCATCATCGGCCTGCTTGTGATTCCGTTCTCTCCCGCCTCCCTCAACATGGTGGAGTGGAGCATCGTGATCGGCTGGTTGGCTATTGGCCTGGCCCTCATGGCTTTCACCAATTCCCGCAAAAAGTAACGCCGAGCCGGGGCGGATCAGGTGCGCGGGCCCCTCTCTTCCGCGCACCGAACCCGGCGCCACTTGGGTAGCTTTGTGAGGCCTTAACCCAACACGGCCTCGCCCACTATATGGATCCATAAGGAGGAACCATGTCCACTAAGTATGCAATCGTTGGCGGTAAGCTCATCGACGGTACCGGTGCCGAGCCGGTCGAGAACTCCCTCGTTCTCGTCGACGACAACGGCAAGATCGAGTACGCCGGTGCTATGCAGGACCTTCCCGAGGGCGTTGAGGTTATCGACGCCGCCGGCAAGACTGTCCTTCCCGGCCTGATCGACACCCACCTGCACTTCTCGGGCAACCTGACCGACGATGATACCGATTGGGTCATGCAGCCGCTCCTCGAGAAGCAGGCCGTCGCCGTCAAGCAGGCCTACGACTGCCTCACCCACGGCCTCACCACCGTCTGCGAGATCGGCCGCTTTGGTATCCAGATTCGCGACTGCATCGACAAGGGCGTCTTCAAGGGCCCGCGCGTTCTGGCCACCGGCCTCGGCTTCTGCCGTGTTGCCGGTCACGGCGACTCCCACCACTGCAGCCAGGAGCTCAACAAGGAATCGCACCCCTGGGGCGATCAGGTCGACGGTCCTTGGGATCTGCGCAAGGCCGTCCGTCGTCGCCTGCGCGAGAACCCCGATGCCATCAAGATCTGGGCTACCGGTGGCGGCATCTGGCGCTGGGATTCCGGTCGCGACCAGCACTACTGCTCCGAGGAGATCCAGGCCGTGGTCGAAGAGGCAAAGATGGTCGGCATCCCCGTGTGGAGCCACTGCTACAACAACCACGCCGCTGCCTACGACTCCGTCCGCTTTGGCTGCGAGCAGCTGATTCACGGCTTCGATATCGATGAGCGCACCATGGACCTCATGGCCGAGCAGGGCACCTTCTTCACCCCGACGATCGCTTTCCTGCCCACCTGGTACGCCACCTATCCGCCCGTCTACGTCCCCGAGCTGCACGACAAGTACGAGGGCACCCTGGTCGAGAAGGAGCTGCAGCGCAACTACGACTGCCTGCGCGAGGCCAAGAAGCGCGGCGTCGTCATGACGATCGGCTCCGACTCCTTCTCCTTCGTCACCCCGTACGGCACCTGCTCCATCGAGGAGATGTACGAGTTCGTCGACAAGATCGGCTTCACCCCGGTCGAGACCATCACCTGCGCCACCCTTAACGGTGCCAAGATGTGCCACATCGAGGACGAGACCGGGTCCATCGAGGCCGGCAAGTGCGCCGACCTGCTGGTCGTCAACGGTGACGTCGCCGCCGACATCCACGTGCTCAACACCGACAACATGGACGTCATCATGAAGGACGGCTGGATTGTCGAGCCCGGCACCTTCGGCGAGGCAAACAAGTACAGCGCCTGAGCTACCGTTCATCGATGGCTTGATGTAAAACACAGTATTTGATTGCATAATGCAATGGAGAGGGTCGCTTGCGGCCCTCTCCATTGCTATGGGGTGCGTCAGTAAGAAGGAGATGACAGTGGATCTCAATAGGCTGATTCTGGGCAAGAGCTACAACTCTACCAAGGTCTTTCGTACCGCTCAGCATGTGGTTCAAGCCATCTTGCTCGGTATTGTCGTTCCACTGCTTATCCTGCTGCTCATCTGGGATCTAACCGATAATCCCAATCCCGTTCCGGCCGTTGTCGTCATTGCCGGCTTGGTCATGCTGTGCTTCTTCTTCTCGTACGTCTTTGTCGTTCCCGACGACCTCACATCGAGCGCAACCGACCGCACGCTCGCCATCGCATCAAAAATATTCGCCTACACGTCGCGCGGCCTTACGCCCGAAGCTGCTCTGGGCGCCTCTAAGATCATCCTGTCCGAAACTATCGCCTCTGCCATCTGCTTTACCGACGGCAGGCAGGTGTTGGCGAGCTGGGGCGAGGACTCGGCAAAATGCCCCGCGGGCACCCCGGTGGTACTGCGGACTACGCTCAACGTGATCAACAGCGGTGAGCAAAGCGTGTTCTCGCGCGATGCCTCGACCGAGACGGGTGGCTACTTTCCGCGCCTGCGCGCCGGTATTGTCGCACCGCTTACCGTGCGCGGGCATTGCGTGGGCACGCTCGAGCTGTATTATCCCCGTCTGAGCAGCATCGATATGCGCCAGACGGCGCTTGCCTCGGGCTTTGCCGACCTCATTTCCACGCAGCTTGCGAGCTTTGAGCTTGAGCGCCAGGACGAGCTTACGGCCCGCGTGGAGCTGCGCGCCTTGCAATCGCAGGTCGATCCTCATTTTCTGTTTAACACCATCAGCACCATCGTGTCACTCGTACGTACCGAGCCGGACAAGGCGCGATCGCTGCTGATCGACTTTTCCAACTACTATCGTCAGACGCTTTCTGATTCCGATACGCTCACCACGCTCGAGCACGAGGTGGAACAGGGCACCCGTTATATCAATCTTATGCAGGCCCGGTATGGCGACGGCCGTCTGCGCGTTTCGGTCGACATCGACTTTGAGGTGCGCGACAGCCTGGTGCCGCCGTTTATCTTGCAGCCGCTGCTCGAAAACTGCATCAAGCATGCGCAGCGCGAGACCGAGCCGCTTTCTATTCGTGTTAGGGCTTTTGAGACCGATGACGGCTTGGAGATCATCGTCGAAGATGACGGCATCGGTATGAACGAAGAAGTCTGCGCGCATCTGTTTGAGCAGCATCGCCGAGAGGAGCCCGAGAGCATTACCGCCGACGGCTCCATCAAGCGAGGTTGCGGTCTGGCGCTCTTCAATGTGCTTCAGCGCATCCATTTCTTTTACGGAGAAGATTCTGGCATGCGCGTGAAGTCCCAGGAGGGCGTGGGGACACAGGTCATCGTTGAGTTGAACGGCGAGCCGCATGAGCCGGCGCCGCTAACGGTGTAGCACGCGGTTGGATTGAGAGAAAAAGAGGGGAAGCGCATATGTCCGAAGGCTGGAACATCTTGGTGGTTGATGACGAGCCTCCCATTAGGGCTGAGCTACGCTATCTGTTGGAAAAGGATACGCGTGTGGGACAGATTGCCGAAGCGGGCAATGTCACCGAAGCCGTGGAGTCGATTCTGTCGAACAAGCCCGACGTGCTGTTTTTAGACATTACCATGCCCGGTCGCTCGGGAATTGAGCTTGCCGAGACGCTGCAGAACCTAAAGACGCCGCCAGTCGTGGTGTTTGTGACGGCATTTGCCGAGTATGCGGCTGATGCCTATAACCTCGATGCTGTCGATTACATCGTCAAACCGGTCGAGGATGCCCGCTTGTCAAAGGCACTCGACAAGATCGAGACCGCCCTGGGCGCTCGCCGTGTCGTCCATGCTCCGCGCCAACCTTTGCGCCTGACGGCGGATCGTGGGGGCAAAAGGGTGTTCATTCCCGTGGCGGATGTCTGCTACTTTGAGGCGCGCGCCGATTTTTGCAACGCCGTCTGCGCCGAGGGAACATACCTGGTCAATGAGTCGATTTCCTCGCTCGAGCGGCGCCTGGCCTCCGAGGGCTTTATCCGTGTCCACCGCAGTTATCTGGTCAATTTGGAAGACGTGCATAATGTCGAGATCGGTTCCACGGGTCTTATGGAGCTCAGGCTCGATCGCGTAACCTCGACGGTGCCTGTGTCCCGCCGTCGCGCAGCCGAGGTCAAGGCGCACTTGGGACTTGCGTAGGCAGTCTGCATATCATCGTTTACCGCCGCAGGTTTGGCGTGACCGTGCGGTGGGCATAATGGGTGACATCGAATGAAATCGAAAGGATCATTATGCCCGCGCTCATTACGCATCATCTGTTTGGCGAGGAAAGCATCGACCGTCTTCCGCAGGGCGTTATTACGTCCGACGAGGAGCGCATCGCCTTTATCCTGGGAAACCAAGGTCCCGACCCGTTTTTCTTCCACATGCTCACGCCGCGCATTTCCGACTGTATGTCGCTTGCTCAGGTCATGCACCGCTCGCGCATGTCGCGCCAGTTCTCGTGCCTGCGCGACGGCGTGTCGCACCTACAGCCGCGCGATGCCAATCTGGGTCGCGCCTTTGCGCTGGGCCTGCTGTCGCACTATGTGCTCGATCGCAATGCCCACCCCTTTGTCTACGAGCAGCAGTTTGGCATTGTTGAGTCCGACCCCGAGCTCGAGGCTTCGGGCAGTCAAGTTCACGCCGTGCTCGAAAGCGACCTGGACGTGCTGATGCTGCAGCTCAAACGTGACGGGGCCACGGTCGAGGATTATCCGCCGGCGGGCGAGATCGTCACTACCGACCGCATCAACCGTGTGGCCGGCGTGCTGATGAGCTACATCGCCGGGCGCGTGTACGGTATCGACATCCCGGCGGGGGAGTACGCCGGCGCCGTCTCGGACATGCAGATGCTCTATCGCACCATTGAGCCGGCCGGCTCGGTAAAGACGCGCGCGATTGCCCTGGTTGAGGGCTTGGTGCATGACTACTCGCTGCTCGACGGCCTTGCTCATCGCGTGACGACGGAGCTTCCCGAGCGCACCGGTAACCTGGGCCACCTGACATGGAAGAACCCCTTTACCGATGAGGTCTCGACCGAGAGCTTCCCCGAGGTCTTTGAGCGCGCGCTGACCGATTACGAGCTCACCGTTGCCCGCTTTATCGAGACCGGTGACATGGATGCCGTGACCGGCCATATCAACTATAGCGGCCGCGTACTCGACGCCGACGAGGAGTTCGACCGCGAGGAGTAGGACCCGTGCGTGCCCCTTTGCCGAATCCTTACCAGCGCTTCTGTGCAATTGGGGTACGATGAACTAACTGCATATCGGGCGAATACGAAGGGGCCCTGTCCATGAAATACACCAAGCTCGAGCGTAACTGGGTTATGTACGATGTGGGCAATTCGGCCCTCGTGTTGCTCAATACCTCGGTGGTGCCCATCTACTTTAACGCCATCAATACTGGTGCTTCCTCGGCAGACCTGGTGGTCGCTTGGGGCAACGCTCAGACGATCGCCTCGCTGGTCATTGCCATGCTCATGCCCATTCTGGGCGCGCTTGCCGACTACGCCGGCAACAAGATTAAGTTCTTCTTGGGCTTCTTCCTCACGGGCCTGGTTCTTTGCCTGGCGCAGGCTATCCCAATGTCCGCCATGGCATTTTTGACCGTGTACGTGCTGTGCACCATCGGCCTTAACTCTTCTATGACGTTCTACGACGCCATGCTGCCCGACATTACCACCGACGAGCGCATGGACGCCGTGTCCAGCTCGGGCTATGCCTGGGGCTACATCGGTTCCACCGTGCCGTTCATCATCTGCCTGGCGCTCATCATGGGTGGCCCCGCTCTTGGCGTCCCCACCATGCTGGCAACGCGTCTGTCGTTTATCATCACTGGTGCCTGGTGGCTCATCTTTACCCTGCCGCTCATTCGCACCTATAAGCAAAAGTACGGTCGCGAGCGCGGTCCCGAGGACACCATCGGCCACATCGTGGGCGGTGTGTTCTCCGAGGTCGGACACACCATGCGCGAGATCGCCCACAACAAGACCGTGCTGGTCTACATGATCGCGTTCTTCTTCTATATCGATGGCGTCCACACGGTCATTTCCATGGCTACCAGCTACGGCTCGGCTTTAGGCATCGACTCGACCCAGCTGGTGCTGGCGCTGCTCGTTACGCAGTTTGTGGCCTTTCCGTCCGCCATCATCTACGGCAAGCTCGCCGGACGCGTGGGCACGCTCAACATGATCCTGGTGGCCGTCGCCGCCTACATGGGCATTGTGCTGTTCGCCGCATTCTTCCTAAAGACCGCCTTTGAATTCTGGGTGCTTGCCATTATGGTCGGCCTGTTCCAGGGCGGCGTGCAAGCGCTCAGCCGTAGCTACTTTGGCCGCATTATCCCCAAGGAAAAGTCCAACGAGTACTACGGCTTCTTTGACATCTTTGGTCGTTATGCAAGCGTCATGGGCACTTTCCTGGTGTCGGTCGTCACCTCGCTGACCGGCAACCCATCGCTGGGCGTCCTTTCCATTGGCGTGCTGCTGATCGTTGGCTTTATGCTGCTGGTTCGCCTGTCCCGCATGACTCAGGCGGCAGAGCAGGCCGCATAGGAGCGAGCGGCTATTGGGCCTGTCCGCGGTACTCTTTTGGGGTTATCCGCAATAAACATTGCGACTTGCGAGCAATGATTTGCCCAAGTGGGTATGATGGAATCAGCTAGGTCGCGGGGCGTCGCCTGTGTTTGGCGGCGCCCCGTTTTTGTGTTGCAGGGAGGGTAAGGCATGAACGCCACAGTCGTGATTCCAACGTATTGGGCGGGCGATGACGCTTGCGCAAACGCCCCTGGCACTTATGACCATTCGACGCGACTCAACGCCGACAATTCCGAACTCGACCGCTGCCTGGCCTCGCTTGAGCAGGTGCGTGACATCCCACGCATCATCCTTTTGGTGGTCTGTCCCGTTTCTGCCACAGCCGATGTGTCGCTGCGCGTGCACGAGATTGTCGACGCGCATCCCACGCTCAAGGTCACCGTTGTCACCAACACCCAGGCCTCGCGCATCGCAGACCGGGTTGCTCAGATCGCGCCCAAGGGTTCGGGCGAGTGCGTGAGCCTGCGAGGCTACGGTGCCATCCGCAACATGGGGCTAGCCTGTGCCGCTGTGCTGGGGCATGACGCGGTTATCTTTTTGGATGACGATGAGACTGTCATCGACGCCGACTTTATGAAGCGCGCGACCTATGCGTTGGGGCAGCAGACGCGTCAGGGCTTGCCGATCTTGGTCAAGAGCGGCTATTTCTACGATCGCGACGGCTCGCCGCTGGCTCCCACGGACAAGGCGGGTATCTGCCATCGTTGGTGGACCAAGCGCATCGAGTTCAACCGTTGGATGAAAAAGGCGCTCTCGGGCACCCGCATCTCGCGCTCCAACTACGTGTGCGGCGGCCTGATGGCCCTGCACGCCCGCGCCTTTACGCGTGTGGCCTTTGACCCGTTTATCACCCGCGGCGAGGACTTGGATTACCTCTTTAACATGCGCATGTTTGGCTACGACGTGTGGTTCGATAACGAGTGGACCGTGCGCCATCTGCCTCCGGAGTCCGAAAAGCGCTCACCGCGCTTTATGCAGGATGTATACCGTTGGTACTACGAACGGGCCAAGTTGACATTCGCCGCGCATCAAAAGGAGCTCATTCCCGTTACGGCGGCATCACTCATGCCCTACCCGGGCCCGTGGATTTCGCGCGAGCTCGACGACCGCGTGCGCAAGACCGCTATGGTCCGCAGCGTGTTTACCCGCGAGCATGAGGGCTACCTGCGCATCTGGCGCCACGGTATTGACGAGGCCAAGACCTACGCGCGCCAAAACGCCGCAAGCTACCTGCGTTTCCAGAGCTTTTGGCCCAAGATCATGGACGGGCTTTGGCGTGACGCACAACTGATCAGTATCCTGGAGGGGGCCGAATGATCGACCGCCGCCCCCAGCGCGATAGTTCAATATCAATCTTTCGCATCATTGCCGTTGCCTGCGCCATTTGCGTGCTGGTGTACTTTATTTTTGCCTTGGTGACCGGTATCGAGCCGATCGCCACGGTGATTGCCTGCGCGCTGCTGTGCATCTTTCTGTGCATCTTTATCTTTTTGACGCTCAATCCCGATTCGGTGCGCTCCCAGTACACCGAGGAGACGCTCTCGGTGGCCTCGGCCATGCTCGAGGACATTAAGGGCGGTCTGACGCAGGAGTCGGCGCGTTTGGTGTGCCGGCGCATTTTGCCCGAGACGCGCGCCATGACGGTGGCCATCACCGACGAGGGCAACGTGTTGGCCTGCGCGGGCGAGTTTGAGGAAAAACTACTGCCAGATTCTCCCATCCACACGCTTGCCACACGCTACGTTATCGAACATGGCATCGTGCAGTCGTTCAACCGTATGGTGGATGTCGTGGGCTCGGATGGCTCGCACAACCAAGTCCCCGCCGGCATTATCGCCCCCATCAAGGTGGGCGATCGTACCGTCGGCACGCTCAAGTTCTACTACAAGACCCCGCGCGCCGTCGACCGTACCCAGTACGCGCTTGCCTCGGGCTTTGCCGAGATCTTGTCCACGCAGCTCGCCATCCACGAGCTCGAGGTGCAAAAGGAACTCACAGCGCGCGCCGAGGTGCGTGCGCTGCAGGCGCAGATTAACCCACACTTCCTGTTCAACACGCTGAACACCATTGCATCGTTTACGCGCACCGACCCGCTGCGGGCCCGCGAACTGCTTCGTGAGTTCTCATCGTTCTATCGTGCCACGCTCGACAACTCGGGATCGCTTATTCCGGTCTCGCGCGAGGTTGCACAGACCAAGCGCTACCTTACCTTTGAGAAGGCCCGCTTTGGCGAGGACCGCGTGCTTGCGACGTTCGATGTGTCCGAGGACGTGGAAGATACGCTGGTGCCGGCGTTCGTGATCCAGCCGATTGTCGAGAACGCCGTACGTCATGGTATGAGCGATGACGACGCCCTGAGGATCGACGTGACCGTTCACCAAGACGGCGAGGATGCAATCTTGATTGCCGTGGCCGATAATGGCGTGGGCATGGATGAGGGTACCGCCGCCAGACTGTTTGACGAGCGCTCTGCCCGTCCCGACGCCAGCTCTCCCCAGGGTGGCGGCGCCGGTGTGGCCATGCACAATATTTCGGAGCGCATCCATCGCTTTTATGGGCCGCACTCCTATACGCGTGTCGAATCGGCGCCGGGCAAGGGCACCAAAGTGCTCCTTCATCTTGATTTGTCAGAGAGCATCTTTGACATTCAAGAGTAAAATAAAGGGCTACGGGCTCAACGTCATGCGACGGATGCCCGGCGTAGTTAGTTGACGAAAGGTTTTATCCCTATGCTGCGTGCGATGATTGTGGATGATGAGGCGCCGGCTCGCTCGGAGCTTCGCTTCCTGCTCGAGCAAACGGGCAAGATCGGCACGATCACGGAGGCGTCGAGCGTCCGCTCCGCCATCGAGATGCTTATGGAAAGTCGCGTGGATGTCGTGTTTCTCGATATCTCGATGCCCGGTGCCTCGGGCCTGCAACTTGCCGAGGCGCTGCATAAGCTCAAAAATCCGCCGGCGATCGTGTTTGTGACTGCGTATAGTGACCATGCGGTCGAGGCATTCGACGTGGATGCCGTCGATTATCTGATGAAGCCGGTCGAGGAAGCTCGCTTGGATCGCGCGATCGAGAAGGTCATGCAACGCGCCAAGCCGGTTACGGACAGCAAGGTGACCATCGAGCGTATCCCGGTGGAAAAGGGCGGCCGCAAGGTGCTCATTCCCGTGGACGACATTCGCTTTATCATGGCCAAGGACGATTACTCCTGCATCTATACCGTCGATGATCGCTTTTTGTCGACGACCTCGCTGGCGCAGTTTGAGGCCAAGCTCTGCGACTTTGGCTTCTTCCGTGTTCACCGCCGCTATATCGTCAACTTGGCGTGCGTTACGGACGTCGAGACGGTGCCCTCGGGCGCCATCCAGCTGGGCATTACGGGCGTCGACGAACGCGTGCCGGTTTCGCGCCGCCGCGTCGTGCCGCTCAAGAAGGCTCTGAGTCTCTAGCACACTGGCCCCGCAGCCCTGTAGACCCATCGTCTGCGGAGCCGTGGGGCTTTTTTGTATGTATCTGCCGAATCGTTTTTTGCGGAAGGGATCCCATGAACAGCGCAAGCGCCAAGCGCATCGACATCATCTCGGACACCCACGGCTATTTATCGCCTGCGCTCTTGGATGAGCTTGAGGGCGCAGACCTGATCATCCACGCCGGCGATCTCACGTCAGAGATGGACTACGAGCACCTATGCACCATCGCCCCCGTGCGGGCCGTACTGGGCAACAACGATTACTACCGCGACTACGGTCCCGATGTAGACCGTCTTGCGCTCTTTACCTACGAAGGCCTCAAATTCGCCGTAGCCCACTACCGCGAAGACCTTCCGGTGGGATCCGTAGACGTAGCCATCAATGGTCACACCCACGTAACCAAAGAAGCCCAAGTGGGCCGTTGTTTAGTCCTCAACCCGGGCAGCGCTAGCTACCCCAGAGGCACCCGAGGCCCCACCATGGCCAGAATGCTAGTAAAAGACGGCAAGATCATAAGCACCAAATTTATTGATCTAGAGTAACCACAACAAAAACGGGGGATGCAAATGCGTCCCCCGTTTCCATTTGAGCCAAAGGCAGAGCTTCAACAAAAACAATCAGACCAACCCCGCCGAGGAGCACGCGGGCTAGCCGCGCAGCGGCGCACGCCCGCAAAACTGGTTGAATAATGTGACGGCAGGGAGGGCTTCCGGGGCTGAGGGCGGGGGTTAAGTTTGTCGCGAGTTCCGCACGCAAAGGAAAGCACTTAATGTGCTTTCCGTCTTGCGCAGGACTGTAGAGCAGCAAACTTAACCCCCG
>CABUSD010000025.1:0-14694 GCA_902494165.1 uncultured Collinsella sp.
CGTTTAACCCATACGGCGGGTCCGAGCAGATTCGGGCCCGCCGTCTTTTTCTATCGTTACTCGGTAAAGGCGTTGCCGACGCTCTGGCCGCCAACATACGTCTCGACGAGGGTGAGCTCGTGGTCGAATACGACAAAGTCAGCATCGCGACCCGGCATAATGCTGCCGCACTTATCCTCGATGTGCGCGGAGCGAGCCGGCACCTCGGTTGCCATGCGAATGGCGATATCGGCGCTGGCAATGCCCCAGTCGACAATGTTCTTGACGCCCTGGGCAAGCGTGAGCACCGAGCCGGCAATGCTCTTGCCGTCGGCGAGCCAGCACAGGTTGTCCTTCATGATAACGTCCATACCGCCACTGGTGTAGCTGCCCTCGGGCATGCCGCCGCAGCCCAAGCAGTCGGTGATGAGCACCGTATGCTGCCAGCCCTTAGCCTGCAGCAGTGCCTTGATAGCGGCGGGGTTCACATGCTTGCCGTCGCAGATAATCTCGGCGTAGGTCTCGGGGGTGGTCATAGCAGCGCCCACAACACCGGGCTCGCGGTGATGCAGACCGCGCTGGCCGTTATAGGTGTGCGTAAAGCAGCTAGCACCGGCATTGATGGCGGCGACGCACTCGTCATACGTGGCATCAGAGTGACCGATGCTGGTCACGACACCCTTAGCGTTCAGGGCGGCAGCATAGGCAGCAGCACCATCGCGCTCGGCGGCCATGGCGCTCTTAACGATACGTCCGCCGGCAGCCTCCTGCCACTGGTCGAAGACCTCCTCGGAGGGGTCGATCAGGTAAGCGGGGTTCTGTGCGCCCACGTGCTTCATGGTAAAGAAGGGGCCCTCCAGGTAGATGCCCTGAATGCGAGCACCGCAGAAGTCGGGGCCGCGGCCCTCGTCAGCCTGGGCAATAGCGGCACAGGCGTCCTTGATCTGCTCGACGCCATCGGTGAACGTCGTGGGCAGCCAGCTGGTGGTACCGCGACGGGCGAGCTCGGTCGAGCTGATATCGATACCCTCGGGATCGTTGTCAGTAGTTGAGTGGTTGTAGAAGCCATGGATGTGGGTATCGACCATACCCGGTGCGATCCACGATCCCGTGTAGTCCTTAATCTCGCAAGAGGGCTTGTCGGCCTGCCAGGCGCCAAAGACGCCATCCTCGACCATAAGATAGCCGCCCAGCTGCGGACCTGCCGGCAAGAAGAACTTGTCAGCCTTAATTGCGTACGTGCTCATATGCACTCCTTGCTTCTAAAGCAGTTGACTGTGGTGATGCTTATACCCGGTCCTAGTAAAAACAGAAAGCGCCCGCCCGCCGTTATGAGCGGACGGGCGCCCTTACAGGGGGGACGCGATTAAGCGGTGAAGGGGTGAATCGTCACGCCCTTAACCACGCGGTTGACCGTGCCAGTGGGGCTCGGCGTATCGGGCGTGTTGCCCACGCGCACGGAGTTGAGCAGGCTGATGGCCTGGGCAAACATCACGAACGGCAGGGCAAGGTAGCCCTCGGGGAGTGCCTCATAGCCCTTAAAGGTGAAGGACTCGCCCTCGTAGACGGTAGCGCCATCCTGCTGAACGGCAACGGTGTGCTGAGCGATCTCGTCGCCACCGATCTCGTTGAGGATGTCGATATCGTACTGACGGGTGTAGGCATCGTTGTTGACGAACACGAACACGAGGGTCTTGTCGTCGACGAAGGACTTGGGTCCGTGACGATAACCCATGGAGGTGTCGTAGGAAGTAGCGACCAGACCGTGAGCGAGCTCGAGGATCTTGAGCTGGCTCTCCTGGGCAAGGCCCCCGAAGGAGCCGGAACCCAAGTAGGTCACGCGGTTGAAGTCGCCAGCCAGGTAATCGGCGATCTCGGGCTCACGGGAGATGACCTCCTCGCCCATCTTAGCGATGGTCTCGACCCACTCGGCCTTCTGCTCGTCAGAGGCCGTATCGAAAATAAGGGTAGAGAGCAGGGTCATGCAGGAATAAGAACCGGTCATGGCGAAGCCCTTGTCGTTGGCGCGCGGGATGAGCAGCGTCAGCGCATTGGGGTCATCAGCGGACTCGACGGCGAGCTTGCCCTCGGGAGCGCAGGTGATGTTAAGGAACTTGACGTTGTGGACGAGCTCCTTGGCAACGGCAACGGCGGCAAGGCTCTCGGGGCTGTTGCCAGAACGGGCAAAGGAAACCACGAGCGTGGGATCCTCGGCGCGCAGGAAGTCGCGCGGGGCGCTCACGATGTCGGTCGTGGCGATGGGCTTAAAGTCGTAGAGATCAGTGTTGCCAGCGTGACGCAGGTACGGGGCGCAGGTATCGCCAACGTAGTCGGACGTACCGGCACCGGTGAAGACAACGGACAGACGGCCCTCGCCCATAGCGCGAGCCTCGGCCAGAAAGGCCTCGATGGCCTCCTTGTTCTCGCGATAGATGTTGAGCGTATCACGCCAGAGCTCGGGCTGCTGAGCAATCTCGGCCGTGGTGATCTGGGCGCCGAGCTCGGTGAGCTCCTCGACACTCTTCTCGAACATTTCTAATACCTCTCTCTAGAAGTAATCCTCTGACGTGCAATTATACACTTCAGTTGGTTATCTGGTAGTAACCAGTTAAATGCAAAGAATCATCACATGGAAACGATGTGAACACTAGTCGCCACGCTGGTGGTAAACCTTGTATTTAAACTGATCGGCACGAGCAACCGAGAGCGTATACTCCACAACCTCGTTTGACTCGTTATACGTAGTCCTGACCAAATCGAGCACAGGCGAACCCTCGACAATTCCCAAAAGATGGGCATCGGTGGGACGGGCTATGCTCGCATAAAACTCCTCTTCGGCCACGCGTATCTTTTGCTGAAAGTCCTGCTCAATCACATCGTAAAGCGGCTTACGCTCCAGCAGCGGTCGCTTTAGGGACAGAAATTGACGAACCGGTAGATAGCTACGTTCGACCATCATGGGCATGTTGTCGGCAGAACGAAGGCGCTTGAGCTTAAAAATGCGATCACCGATACGTAATCCCATATGCTCGGCCAGATTCTTATCGGCCTCCATCTCGCAAAACTCGAGAATCGTGGTCTCGGGGTCGCGACCCATCGCGCGCATCTGCTCGGTAAAACTGTAGGACTGCATAAGATTGGTTGCCTTTGCCGAACGGTCGGTCACAAAGGTACCGCGACCGTGCTGCCGAACCACCAGTCCCAAACGCTCCAGTTCCTGCAGAGCCAGGCGTACCGTAGTGCGCGAGAGGCCATAGCGTTCCGAAAGTTCGCGCTCGGAAGGAATCATGTCACCGGCGCGATATTCATGGTCAATCTTTTCGGTCAGAATATCGACCAGCTGATCGTACAGCGGTTGCTTACGCGCTCCGATCGCCATCCTATCCTCCCATTTTCTCAAACTCGGCTAACTACCTAGGGTGTTTAGCATTATCTGTCTGCCACACCCGAATCATCAAGAAAACAAAAGCCGCGCGCTCTTTCGAGCACGCGGCTTTTAACATACACATGGCTTAAGGGGTCGGGGTGTGAGCCGCGTAGGGACACACCCCTCAAGCTAGAGCCTTACCAGATGCTCGGCCAGAGACCAAGCGGGCCAGCGCCCAGGATGCCCAGGACGAAGAGCAGCAGAATGCCCTTGGTCGGGGTCCAGCTGTGCTTAGCGAACATGTAGTAAAGCAGCAGCGTAAGCATAAGCGGGACGAGCTTCGGGACGATGGTGTTGAGGGTGTCGGCAACGGAGAAGTTGACCGGATCCTCGGTGACGGTGCCGTAGGTAACGGACTCCATGCCGTTGCCCAGATCGGTGACGCCGCACTCGACAGCGTTGCCGTCGGCATCGGAAGCGGTAAGGGCGTTGCCGTCCTTATCGGTCATGGCGATGGTACCGGCCTCAGCGGTCTCGGTATCGATGCCCTCCATACCGGTGAAGTTCTCGGCCTCCTTCTCGGAGACGATCACGGTAGTAGCGGAGAGGCCACGGGTGGTGCCGTTGGGGATCTGGAGGTTGATCTGGGTGCCACCCATGGTGACGACCAGGCAACCGACGACGAAGACGCCCATGATGGAAGCGGCACGCGTGAAGGCCTGCATGTTGGCAGTCAGAGCGTCAATAGCGCTGGTGCCAAGCTTGTAGGACCAGTTCATGAGCCAGAAGCGCAGAGCGAACTGGACGACGTTGAAGATCACCAGGAAGATGATCGGCGCAGCGGCGTTGCCGTTGATGGCCATGTTGGAGGTGATGCCGGCCGTGATAGGCACGAGCGTCAGCCAGAACAGGGCGTCACCGATACCACCGAGCGGGCCCATTGCGGCGACGCGGACGGCGCGGATCGTGGGGATGTCAACCTTGTTCTGCTCGAGCGAAAGCACGATACCCATAACAAAGGTGACGAGGAACGGGTGGGTGTTGAAGAACTCCAGGTTGTGGCTCATGGAAGCCGCGAGGTCGTTCTTGTTGGTGTGGATCTTCTCCAGACCGGGGATGATGGAGTAAAGCCAGCCAGCGGCCTGCATGCGCTCGTAGTTGAACGATGCCTGCAGGAAGCAGGAGCGCCAAGCCATCTTGTTGAGGGTCTTCTGGTCGAGCTGCGGAGCAGGAGTGAGATCCTCGTAGTGCTCCGGGATCACATACTCATTAGATGCCATCTTCGAAGTCACCTCCGTCAGAAACAGCTGCACCCTTCAGCTCGGTCTGCTGCTGGAAGTCCCAGAAAGCGATGCCGAAGCCGATGAGAGCGAGGATGAGCAGAGCAGGGGTTGCCAGCGAATCGTTGGCAACGGTGATGAGCGCGAGGCCAAAGCCCATGAGGAAGAAGCCCCACATATCGCGGTTCATCATAACCTTGAGCAGGACGGCGAAGCCGACGAAGCGCATCATGCCGCCTGCAGCGGACAGACCGGTCTGCAGCCAAGTCGGGATGGCGGAAGCGATGGTCTGACCAATGGTAGCGCCAGCGATGAAGAACAGGGTGACGACGACAGCGAAGATCAGGCCGAGCAGAGCCATGGCGAAGTAGTTCAGGCGCTCGATGCCCTTGGTGTCCGCGTTATGAGCCATGTTATCGGCCGTGGACATAAGCGGGGACATAAGCGTGAAGACCAGGGTAACGCCGAGCTGACCAAGCAGAGCGAACGGAATGGCAAGGCCGACTGCCGCGTTGGGCTCGAGGCCCGTGGCGATAGCGAGAATGGCTGCCATGATGCCGCCAATGACGGCGTTAGGCGGCTGAGCGCCTCCGATCGGCATGTTGCCAATCGTCATGAGCTGATAGGTACCACCCACGAGAAGACCGGTGTTGAGGTCGCCAAGGATAAGACCGATGACGGCGCCGGTGACGATGGGCTGATAGAGAGACTCGAGGAAGTCAAACTGGTCGATTGCCGCGATGAACGTAACAACGAAGACCAAGGCGACCTGAATGATCGAGAATTCCATCTTGCTCCTCCTTTCAAAATGTATGTACGCACTTTGGATTTCACGTACAGAACGTCAGGGTTTCAATCCTGACAACGTGGATCACGAGGATTACGAGAAGAGCTTGCTCGTGTCCTCAACAGGCGTGCTCGGAACGCGCCTGATCTCCAACTCCACCCCCAATTCCTGCAGCTCTTTAAACGCAGCGACATCCTCGTCGTTAACTGCGACGGAGGTGGCGACTTGGCGCTTTCCTTCCGACATGTGCATGTTGCCGATGTTTACCTTCTTTATAGGCACACCGCCCTTGACGAGCGTAAGCACGTCTTCCGGTGTTTCGGCCACGATGAAGATCTTCTGGCGCGGGCTCGCCTTGCCAATGACGTCGATGGTCTTCTGCAGGGAGAAGAAACGCGTAGCGACGCCGGCGGGAGCGGCCATCTTCATGAGGTTCTGGCGCATGGTGTTGGTCGACACATCGTCGTTGGCGACGAGGATGAGGTTGGAGCCCAGGGTGGAGTTCCACTGGGTAGCGACCTGACCATGGACCAGTCGGTTATCGATGCGGGTAAGAAGAATGTTGGGTTCTGCCATGTTGATCAGCTTCCTTTCGTTATTTGCTGACGACAGTTACTTGATCTCCTGAATCGCGTAACGCGAAACATCTACGACGGCACCGGATCGGACTTTGATCTGGACCTTTTCGCCTTCGATGCCCTTGACGGTTCCGTAGATACCGCCGGCGAAAAGAACCTCCTGACCCGGCTTGAGCTCGGTGTGCAGCTCCTTGAAGTACTTCTGCTTCTTCTTCATGTTGATTTGCGACCAGATGGTGTAAATCACACCCATGATGGCAAGCAGGCCCAAAAGAGCTACCGAGGAACTCAGAACACTGGCTCCGAAATCGGCCATTAGATGCCGTCCTCGTCGCCGAAGATATCCTCTTCATCGGAGCCGGCAACGGATGCGACCGTCTGGGCGGTGATGCCCGTCTGGCCAACAGTCACGGCCTGCTCGCCAAGCTCGGCGAGCGTGGCGTTACCGCGGAGGAACAGAAGCTCAATAACCATGGGAAGGTTGGCGCCAGTCAGAACCTCGACGTTGTCGACATCCTGGGCAATCATCATCGACTGATTGAACGGAGTACCACCGAGCAGGTCGGTAAAGACGAGCACGCCATCGCACTCCTCGCGCATGGCGGTAATAGCGGCGCGGAGATCCTCACCGTAGGAAGCAGCCTGGTCGCCCTCAAAAGGAACGACGGTAAAAGCGGGCTGGTCGCCGGCAACCATAGCGATAGCACTTGCAAGGCCGGGTGCGAACTGTCCATGACCGGTAAGAATAAAGCCAACCATTCAAATTTCCCTTCCGAAGGTGTGTACGATCTGAGTCCGATGATGTTCGGAAGCCAGCGGGCGCTCGCCCTTAAAGCTTCTTAGAAAGCGTTCTTTGAAGACCAGTGGTCTCTCAACTGGTAGTAACCACGTGACGTGTTGTTGTCACTATATCACCACAGAAGAGGTCGCTTTCGTTGATTCATACAGTAAAACGTTTTTGCACCGTTCACGGTGATAAATCGACCGTTTACCGCTCGTTAACACTTCTACCTGCGGTTTTGAAACCGTTTCGAAATGCGTTGGCAAAAGATCGGATCTTTTTCTGTGTCTAAACAACGTAGGGCGGCTAAATATAGCGTGTAGGAAAAATGCAGGTCATTGTGAAGATTTGTGAATTGGTCTTTTTGACTTAATACCAGTTAGAACCAGTTTAGAAATTATCGGTGAACGGTAGTTTTTGACCGTTCACCGGTTATTTGCAATCGTTTGCAGCCGTTTTCCCATATGAATTAGGGAGACCCGATGAAGCATTTGCGCGATTGCAGGAAATATCGTTCTTTGTCCACCCCCCCCCGCATTCCAAACTCCCATTCCCTGAATATGCCATAGCTCTCACTATTCGTCTCACAAACATTACTTACTCTAATCTGTAATTGTTTATCGTTTATCATTAATTATAATATAAGATACAAGTATCATCCAAGACATTGGTTGGAGGAGCTATGGTCCGCTGGAACGTATCCAAATCGAATGAAGCCATCGACCGTGAACAGGCAATAGCCAAACTGAGGAAGCTCACTCGCTACTGCAAATGGGGCACAATCTGCACCATCGTGGCGCTCGCTCTGGCACTCCTCGCAGTCATTGCAATCGAACTTCTACTCATATTGCCTAGCCTCTCCCAAGGGTTCTGTCTCCAATCCGTAGAGCTTACGGCTGGCGAAGGGCCATTTCTCGCTCTCGTCGGCGCCAACGAACAGACCCCTCTTATGCTTGTCGCGCACGACGGTCATACTGCCATAGGGAGCGGCATGATGGCATGCCTCGCGCTTGCCATCGCGCTAAGCGCATACAGGTTTTTCTCCGCCATTGAAAAGGCGGGCAGGCCCTTTGACCTAGAATGCATCCGCATACTACGTCAAATAGGACATTTGTTCCTTATCGGCGGCGCCGCCGTGAAACTTTTTGGTGCCATAGTCACAGGGCTGATACTCTCAGGATTTGGCGGTAGCTTTACGGATGTGCTTGGCGGCCAGCATCTCGACCTCTCCATGCTCTTTACAGGCCTGATTATTAGCCTGATTGCCAGCGTCTTCCAGTACGGGTGTATCCTGCAAAAACAAGATGACGAGTTGCTCTAGGGGGAATCCATGATTATTCTGCGGCTCGACCGCATGCTCGCCGAACGCAAGATCTCATCGAAAGAGCTTGCGGAACGCGTGGGCATCTCCCAGGTCAATATGTCGCGCATCAAGACGGGCAAGGTTTCTGCCGTGCGCTTTTCAACTCTTGATGCGATATGCCGAGCACTCGACTGCCAACCGGGCGATGTGCTGGAATATATGCCTGACGATGAAGCCGATAACCTCTTTGGACTTAAAGCTTAATAGGCATAATGTAACCACCAGCGCCTAAACGCAAAAAGCCCGCTAGAACGATGTCCGTTCTAGCGGGCTTAATCAGTTATATCGGCTACGCGCTCGGTAGCTCAGGCAGATCTTATGCGAACAGGCCGTAGATGCTGATGTTGGCCTTGGCGTAGAGGCCGTTAGCATACTCGGTCCACTTGGAGCTGGCGCTCGAAGCCTGCGAGGAGTACTGCTGGTAGGCGGTGTAATAGGCGGTCATGGCCTGTTTATAGGTAGCGCTATCGGCAGTAAAGGCATCGTCGGCGAATGCCTTAGCGTAGGTGCCATCGGCGTCCTTCCAAGTGCCCTTTGAGCTATCCCACTCGTCGCCGGCAAGGTTGATGATGTAGTCGGCGTAGTCCTTGCTCGCGGTCTCCTCGTTGCCGTCAGCAGGCTCGGTCGGGGCGGTCGGCATGCTTGCGGAGCTGTCGCCGACCTTCTTCTTGTAGAGCTTCTGCAGCGTCGCGGACTGGCGGACGATCTGCTTGGCCTGGTCCTTGGAGACGCCATACTGCTTGGCCATGGTGTCGTAGTCAGAAGTGCCGATAGAATCCTCGGCGTACTTCTTCATCTCCTTAGAAGAGACGGTAATACCCTCGTCCTCGGCAGCATCGAGCAGAATCTTGTTGCGCACGTAGGACAGGATGACGTCGGCAGAAGGAGCCGTGTAGTTGCCGTCGCCGTCCTTGACGGTGTCGAGGCTGTACTGGCTCTCGATGGCCTCGCGCGCGGTGATGTCACTCTTCTTGCCGTTGTAGCTATAACTTGCCACGGTCGAATCGAGCTGGTCCTCGGTCAGGGTCGCCGAACCGACACCCTTGCCGCCAAAGCCGCCATTGCCAATAAAGAAGCCGACCACGGCAGCGATCACGACTGTAACCACGAAGGCGGCGATCATCGTCTTCTTGTGCTTGGATGCATGATCGTCCGCGTCTGAATCGTCCTCGTCCTGCTCCTCGGGCATGAGGTTCTCGTCAGCGGCATCTGCGGCGATCTGAGCTTCCAGACGGGCGTCCTCCTCCTCGGCCGTCGTGCCAGCTGCAATATACTCGGCAGACGTACCGGCGACCAGGTCGATCTTCTCGTCCTCGTCACCATTGGGGCCTTCGCCGCGCTCGATGATCTGGATGCCGTCGATCTCGTCCTTCTCGTCCTTCTTTTGAATCAAACCCATATCGGTTACTCCTTGTTAGGAAACATAGTCCCCAATAGAATACGCCCGACGGAGCGCCGGGCGTATTGATTCTTAGGTTATACGCAAACACTTAAGTACTATTTAGGCGTTTGCAGTCTTCATGCCTTAGACCAGGTGCGCGATAACGGCATCGGCAAAGGCCTGCGTACCCACGGCACCCTCAACGGAACCGGTCTGGGCACGACGCACGTCACCGGTAACCTGCTCGCCCTCGTCGAGCGTGGCAGAAACGGCGGCGCGAATGCGATTGGCCGCATCGTTCTCGCCCAGATGATCGAGCATCATGGCAGCAGAGAGAATTTCTGCCGTGGGGTTAGCGATATCCTGGCCGGCGATATCGGGCGCGGAGCCGTGCGTTGCCTCAAAGATGGCGCAGTCGGCACCGATGTTGGAGCCGGGGGCCATACCCAGGCCGCCCACCAGGCCGGCGCACAGGTCGCTCACGATGTCGCCGTACAGGTTGGGCAGCACCAGGACATCAAAGTCGTTGGGGTTCTGGACCAGGCCCATGCAGGTGGCGTCGACGATCTTGTCGTTGAACTCGATGTCGGGATAGTTGGCGGCCACCTCGCGCGCAACGCGCAGGAACAGGCCGTCGGTCGCCTTCATGATGTTGGCCTTGTGCACGGCCGTCACCTTTTTGCGGCCGCAGCGGCGGGCGTACTCAAAGGCGTATTCCACAATGCGGCGGCTCTTGGCGATGGAGATGGGCTTGATCGAGATGGCGGAATCAGCGGCGAAGGTCTTCTGACCCGAGCGCTCGACGAGCTGCGAGAGCTCCTCGACCTCGGCAGCGCCCTCATCGAACTCGATACCGGCGTAAAGGTCCTCGGTGTTCTCGCGCACGATGACCAGATCGACGTCGCGGAAGCGCGAGCCGTCGCCCGGCTGCGACAGGCAGGGGCGCACGCAGGCGTACAGGTCGAAGTGCTTGCGCAGGGCCACGTTAACGCTGCGGAAACCCGTGCCGACCGGCGTGGTGATGGGGCCCTTGATGGCAACCTTGGTCTCGGCGACCGCATCGAGCACGTGCTGGGGCAGCGGCGTGCCAAACTCGTCCATGACGCCGGCACCGGCCTCCTGGACGTTCCAGTTGATCTGGACACCGGTGGCCTCGACCACGCGGCGCATGGCCTGCGTAATCTCGGGACCGATACCGTCACCGGGAATCAGGACTACATCGTGCGCCATAATCTGTTACTCCTCGTCTTCGGCGTCGTCAGATTTCTTAACGCTAGCACGCTTCTTCTTTTTGGAGAGTTCCAGGCCAAAACGTTTAACAAGCATTTCGCAAATCTCGCTCGAACGGGCCTTGAGATAACTGCCCTTGCCGTTCTCGGCATCGAACTTAAGGCGCAGTGCGAGCTTGTCGGCGACCTCGGCGTCGATCTCGCCCTGGCTAAACTCGTACAGGCAACCGAGCATGTCGCGATACTCGAGGTCGCCGTGGTAGCACTGGATGGCCTCGTCCAGGATGGGCCAAGCCTCGCGCGAACGCTCGACGCTCGTGGCACCCCACACGCACAGCAGGCGGAAGGCGGCATAGCGCAGCGTGGAGGAAATCTCGTCGAACAGTGCGGTCTCGGCGCCCTCAAAGGCATCGCCCAGCTGCTCGGGGCAGGTGGTGGCGAGCGCCGTCAGGGCATCGAGAGCCTCCCAGCGGGTCTGAGCCTCGGGGCGGTCGAGCGCCTCGATCAACGCGGGCACGCAGGGCACGACGCGCTGCGGATCGCGCTCGGCAAGCAGGTGCAGCACGCGGGCGGCAAACTGGCGCATGCGGCGCGTGGGGCAGCCGAGCTCCTGGACCAGTCGGTCGACGGCGTTCTCGTTCTCCTCTGCCAGCTGAAGCTGTGCCAGCTCCTCGTCGGTGAGCTGTTCGTCTTTGTTTTCTGCCATAGTTACCTCTTCTTACTATTTCTTAGCGTGCTTGCCAGCACCCTTGCTGTCATCGGTGACCGAGATGAGCTGTCGGTCTGCCGCGCCATTGCGACGCGCACGGCGGCGCTCCTCGGCGTCACCCGCGTCGGCGGCGGCGCGATGGGCCTTGTTGACGTTAAAGACCTCGTCGTGCTTGCGCCACGGACCGACGGACTCGCCAAAGCTCATCTTAAGACCGGCGATAAAACCGCCGAGCCAGCCGATCGGCGCAAACTGCACCAGCGGGAACAGCGAGAACACCCAGGTCAGCAGGACGACTGCCGCCGCTCCTGCAAAGTTGGCAATCCAGTAGTCGCGCTTGGTGATGACGCGCTTTTCGCAGGCCCACTGGCCGCACAAAAAGCCAATGTAGATCGCAAAGAGAAAGAGCACCAGCGCGAGCACCACGAACGTCCAGCTCATGGGCGCTACTCCTCGTGATGGTGGCCGCAGCAGCACTCGTGGCCGTCATCGTGACCGTGACCGCCGCAGCACTCGTGGTCTTCGCCGTGGTGGTGGCCACAACCGCACTCGTGGTCGTCGCCGTGCTCGCCGCAACCGCAGCCCTCCTCGTGAGCACCATGCTCCTCGGGACGATACTGCGACCAGTCCAGTCCGGCGGCGATGGCGTCGGCCTCCTCCTTGTAGAGTACCGTGATGGCCTGGGTGCCCAGCTTGGCGCCGCCGATGGCGTCGAGCATGTCGTAGAGCGTAAAGGCCACGTCGGCGCCGGGCAGCGCAAGCTCGCGATCGTCGGCATAGGCGAGCGCCAAACGCAGGTCCTTAATGAAGTGCTCGACCATAAAGCCGGGCTTGTAGTCGCCGTCGAGCGCCTTGGGCGCCAGGCTCTCCATGGCGCCGGACTTGCCGGTGCCGCCCAGGATCATCTGACGGGTCTTCTCAAGATCAAGGCCGCTCAGCTCGGCAAACGCCAGCGCATCGGCCATGCCGACCATGCAGGCGCCCAGCGACACCTGGTTGGCGAGCTTGGCAGCCTGGCCCTTGCCGGCGCCATCGAAGCAGCAGATATTTGCCGCAAAGGTGGAAAGGATGTCGCGGACCGGGGCGATGTCGTTCTCGGTGGCGCCCACGATGGCCGTGAGCGTGCCGGCGATAGCACCGGACTCGCCGCCGGTGACGGGGCAGTCAAACGCCATGCGGCCGGAAACCTGGGCGGCCTCGGCAATATCGCGCGCGAGCTCGGGCGAGCTCGTGGTGAGGTCGATCAGGACCGCGCCGGGCTTGGTGCACGCGAGCAGGCCGTCGCCCGCCAGGTAGAGCTCCTCGACCTCGGAGGGATAACCCACCATGGTAAAGACGACGTCGGCGTTCGCCACGGCATCGGCCGGCGTATCGGCCCAGACAGCGCCGCGCTCGATAAGCGCCGCGGCCTTGGACTTGGTACGGTTGTTGACCGTGACGGGATAGCCGGCGTCCAGAATGTGGCCGGCGATGGGGGCACCCATAATTCCGGTGCCAATAAATGCGACAGAGAGCTTGTTTGCCATGAAACCTTTCCTTTTGGGTTGGGTGTTATTACCAGGTTGAATACTCGGTGCCAGCGTTTGGGCTGTGAGTTGAGGGCGATTACGGCCGCGGAACCTGCCTACTGGCCGCGCACACGGCGGGCGATGCGGTCGGAAAGCGACGCCTTGTCGGCGCGGTTCTTGCCCCAAAACGCGCAGGCCACCATGCCAGGACCCACGTGCGAGCCGATGGTGGGGCCCACGGAGCTGCGGATAATCGTGACGTCGGCGCAGCCCTCCTCCTTGCGGATGGCGGCCTCGAGCCAGTCACCGTCCTTCTCGGCATCGGCCGTCATAATGGCGATGGGCATGGTGCGGTCGGGCACGTAGTTCTCGCGAAACGACTTGAGGATGGACTTGAGCGCCTTCTTGCGACCGCGGTTGACGCCGATCAGCGACAGCGAGCCGGCCAGGTCGTAAGACAGCTCGGGTTTGACATCGAGCTTTGCCGTGAGCTGTGCCGCTGCGGGCGGAATGCGGCCGCCGGCAGCCAGCGCATCGAAGCTCTCGAGCGTAAAGTAGCCGTGGACATAGGTCTTGGCCTCGTTTGCCCAGTCGACCAGCTGCTTGGCGGTAAGTCCCGCCGAGCGTTGACGGACGGCCTCGAGCGCCAAGAGCTCGCCGGTCGCGCAGGGCAGAGCGTTGTCGACCACGTAGAGCTCAAAATCGGGATACTCGGCGCGCACGGCATCTGCCGCCTGGCACGCGGAGTTGTAGCTCGACGACAGCGCCGAGGTAAAGCACAGGTAGACCGTGGGCGTACCCTCTTTGGCGCACTCGGTAAAGAACTCGATATAGCGACCGAGTGACACGGCGGAGGTAGACACGCGAGCGTCGGCGCGCATGCGGTCGTAGAACTCCTTGGGGCTCATGCTCGACCAGATATCGTCCGTGCGCTCCTCGCCATCGATGATAAAGGGGAAGCCCAAGATATCGACATCGAGGTTCGCAGCGACCTCGGGGCTAAAGTCGCAGCAGGTATCGACGACGATGCGGCAGCGGTCAGAATGGCCGGTAGATGCAGCCTTGTCCATCAAAGCGACTCCTTACGTAAAAAAGGCGGCCATCCGCATGGGATGACCGCCGGCCGTTAACTCATGCAAGTTAACGTATTTTACTCGTCAAGTGTTTCGATGCGGGGCTTGATGATGCCATATCCACCATTCTTACGGTGATACACCACATTGATGAGGCCAGTCGTCGCGTTCTCGAACACGTAGAAGTCGTGGCCCAGCAGATCGGTCTGTACCAGCGCCTGCTCCTCAGTCATCGGGGTGACATCGATGACCTTCTCGCGGACGAGCAGATCGTCCTCCTCCTCGGGCAGCAGCAGGTCGGCCAAATCCTCGACGCGCTCGACCGGTGCGACATCCGCTGCGCTGGCACCGCCCTGGCGGTTGTCCACGACCTTGGTCTTAAACTTGCGCAGCTGGCGGGTGACCTTATCGGCGGAGAGGTCGATGGCGGCGTACATATCTGCGCCATGCTCGGCAACGCGAATCACCGAACCGCGGGCACGAACCGTAACCTCGACGATTGCCGGGTTGGGGTTCGAGGGGTTCTTCTCATAGCGAAGCACAACGTCGACCGTCATGGGCTCGATATCGAAAACCTTGAGCGCCTCGCCGATCTTCTCATCCACATGCGCACGCAGAGCATCGGTTACCGTCGTCTTGCGTCCAGAAACCTTGATATC
>CABUSD010000026.1:0-14514 GCA_902494165.1 uncultured Collinsella sp.
GCGGCCTTGCGAAAAACAAATCCAAGTTAGACCATTTCAAATGGTTCGATGTCTGCCCGGATGCGACACTTGAAGTGTCCATCCTCGCAGTATCCGGTTCTCAAGGTGCACGCCTGCGCGGCTGATCCGGTCCGACCGGGCCCGCGCGGCAAGGAGATATATTGCCAGACCGAAGGGGCCCCGGGGGCGGGAATTCCACTCTTCACAAGTCCTACACAATACATCGCTTCCTATATATGTCATAGAAAGGCTGGTGCAGAAATACTGCACGTATCAGATGATGACCCTTCGGTTAAGAGATATATAAAGATCGGTCACCTGTAAGTGTTTATCTACCCGCGCTTTTAGCAATGTAAACCGCGCTTCAGATAAAAAGAGGGAGCGCCGCGCACAACGCGACACTCCCCTAGCGATTCAAGAGAATCTATTAGGCCTCGAGAGCCTTCTTGGCGATGGTAGCCAGCTCGTTGAAGGACTCGATGTCCTCGTAAGCCATCTGAGCCAGGACCTTGCGGTCGAGCTCGATGCCGGCAACCTTCAGGCCGTGCATGAACTGAGAGTAAGAGATGTCGTTCAGACGAGCAGCAGCGTTGATACGAGTGATCCAGAGAGAACGGATCTCGCGCTTCTTATTGCGGCGATCACGATACTGATACTGCAGAGAGTGCTGGACCTGCTCTTTAGCATGCTTGTAAGTACGCGAAGCGGCACCGTAGTAACCCTTCGCACGGTGCATAACGGTACGGCGCTTCTTCTTGGCGGCAACAGCGCGCTTAATACGTGCCATGTTCTATCAACTCCTAGACTGTAAAACGAAAAACGGGAACGCGAACTTAGGCGAGACGCGACTTGATGACCTTGCGGTCGGCAGCGGCGATCTCGGTCTCCTGACGGAAGCCACGCTTACGCTTGGTGGACTTCTTGCTCAGGATGTGGCTCTTGAAAGCCTTGGCGCGCATAAGCTTGCCGGTGCCAGTCTTGCGGAAACGCTTCTTGGTGCCGCTGTGGGACTTCATCTTAGGCATGAAATACTCCTTAATCGGTTACAGAACACTAGTTACTTGGTATCGCTTGCCGCTTTATCCTCATCGAAGGCGCCCTTAATCGGGGCGAGCAGCATAAGCATGTTACGGCCTTCCATCTTAGGCTTAGACTCGACCGTAGCGTAAGGCTTGAGATCCTCGGCGAGACGCTCGAGAACGTTAAGGCCCTGCTCCGGGTGAGCCATCTCACGGCCGCGGAACATGATGGTGATCTTAACGCGTGCGCCCTTCTTGAGGAAACGCAGAACGTGGCCCTTCTTGGTCTCGTAGTCGCCAACGTCGATCTTGGGTCGGAACTTCATTTCCTTGACCTCGACCTTGGACTGGTTCTTACGAGCAGCCTTGGCCTTCATGGCCTGCTGGTACTTGAACTTACCGTAGTCCATGACCTTGCAGACCGGCGGCTCCGCGTTGGGAGCGATCTCGACCAGGTCGAGACCCTGATCGTCGGCGACACGCTGGGCATCGCGGATGGCGAACAGGCCGAGCTGAGAGCCATCGACGCCAATCAAACGGCACGAAGATGCGGTGATCTCGTCGTTGATGCGGGTGTCATCAGACTTAGCTATTTTCCCTACCTCCATTCGTAAAAAAATAACCCGGCGCTTTTCAGCAACCAGGTCGTACACATAGACATCCTCGGTATGAGGAAGGGAATCTAGGTTGTATGACCAGTCAGCTGCTCATTGGCGCCAAAAGGTGGGAACCCTCGGGTTCCTCTTTAGGGCATTGCGGGAACAACGCCTTGCGAATAATAACACGTACCGCGCGTTATCACATTACGTACACGAAAAAGGGGGCCTTGCCCCCTTGAAGCGCAGGTGCATGTATGGCGCCCGAGGCGAGACTCGAAGGGACTTCGCTTCGCGAAGCCCCGGGCTTCGGGCGCATGGCGCCCTCGCCACGCTCCGCTACAAACAGGCCACAGGCCTGTTTGCTTAACGCTCCGCGCGCTCACGCGAGTTCGGCACGAAAAAGGGGGCCTTGACCCCCTTGAACGCTCACTTGCATGTATGGTGCCCGAGGCGAGACTCGAACTCGCACGTTGTTGCCAACGGTGGATTTTGAGTCCACTGCGTCTGCCAATTCCGCCACTCGGGCACGTAATGCGTGAGTTAGTTTATCACAGCTTTCTACCGATTAGTCCGAAAATGGAACTTCGAGCATTTCGATAAGCTCAACCTTGCGCAACATCTCCCGCTTACGACATCCACGCCCATCAACCGAGGCCTCGCCCATCTGGTTGTCATAGGGATCCTCGCGCATGCCATCGAAAGCAGGCACAAATTCAGCCTGGAATCGATTGTTGGCCACCATACGCCACGGGTCGAGATTGCCAAAGTAGTGACGACGGCGCCACTCCTCCCCCATCCTGCGTGCCGAGGAACCAAACGATACGTCGGCGTTAAGCCAACCGGTCTGTGGCGTATAGAACTCAGCCCAATCGTGCGGCCCCACCGAATCGGGAGCAACATACAGGCCGCTCTGCCAACGGGCAGGCACGCCCGCGATGCGGCACATGGTGATAAACGTGAGCGCCATAACGCCGCAATCGCCGCGTAAAGAATGCGCACAGTCGTCGGCAATAGATCCCAAAAGCAGGTACGGTGGCTGATAGCGATAGTCGATATGCTGTGTCAGGTAATCATAGATAGCACGAGCGCGATCGAGCGGATCCTCGAGCCCGTCAACAACACGCTCCGTCAACTGTCGCAGGTACGGCGTAAACGCAATGTGCGGACGGTCCTCGGAAGTGTCCTCGGGCAGCGGCGTGTCCATGCACGTATGCGATGGGAGCGCGCCACCATAGATATCGCAATAGGCGGCATCGATGTGATAGCGATAGGTCACCGAGAATGAATGTTCGGTCGAAGATGTCCAAGAGGCAGCACGAGCCGAAACGTTTTCAGAGGCAACGGTACCCCCCGACGTCATATCGAGAACCTCGATTTGAGACTGTTGACGACAGGCGGCAGCAACGGGTAGCCACGCGCGAACAGCTTCTCCCTTCAGAGCCCCGGGGACAGACACGGATGCCTTAAGCGTGATGGCACGAGTCAACCCGTTTTGCGACTCCATCTCCCTGAGCATCTGGTTACGCAGCGCGATGCCGTCCGCAGAATCGGGACACAGGCCCGGAACCTCCTTGGGGTACACGCGAAGCGAATCGAGGAAGTTATCGAGAACGAACAGCTCGCCATCGATAAAGCGCCAGTCAATACGCTTACGATTAATCAGGTCATCAAACTGCTCTTCGGTAAACTCTGGGCACTCCTCGCGAATCATCGCAATAGCCTGATCACGCGACACCGAAAAATGAAGCGGCGTCTCGAGCATGCGATACCGCTCGGCACGAACACAAGCAGCCAGCGAAGGCTCAGGACTCTGCTCCAGAAGGCGATCGCAGGCAGCAACAGCCTGCGTCAAATACCCGGCATCCTTAAGACGAAGAATCTCGGACGGCAGTCCAATATCGAGATGACGAAAGTCATCACAGCAAACATCAACAGAGCAACCAACAGGACCCTCGTCAATAACCTTCCCATCCGAAGGCAGCACATCAATAACAGCCATACCAAAACTCCAAGTCACTAGAACGCTTGAAGCCCATTGTAGCGAGATAAAAAGAAAGCCCCAATAAAGGAACCCTCAACACCGATAAACGGTACCTCTAAAAATGAATTCAGCCCAGTAACCCTGTAGCGAGTTAACAAAGGAGGCCCCGTTTCCCCGGAGCTGATTCCGTCGCGCGACTTCTGGCGAAGCCAGTAGCCACCTTAATTCAGACTCGTAACCCTGCGGCGTTAAACGAAGGAAGCCCCGTCTCCCGGAACTGTTTCCTTGGCGCGACTTCTGGCGAAGCCAGGTGAGCGCAAAGGAAACAGTGTAGGGAGACGGGGCTTCCGGTGGGAAGTTTAGCGACGCTTACGCCTTGTTGACGGAGCCAAACTCCTCCATGAGCTCCTTGGTGCGAGCAACGATGTTGTCGCGACCAGGCTTGAGGAGCTTGCGGGGGTCAAAGCCCTTGCCCTGCTGATCCTTGCCAGCCTCGATGTACTCGCGAACGCCCTTGGCGAAGACGAGCTGCAGATCGGTGTTGACGTTGATCTTGGAGATACCCAGGGAGATGGCCTTCTTGATCTGATCCTCGGGGATGCCGGTGCCACCGTGCAGGACGAGGGGCAGGTCGCCGGTCTGAGCCTTGATCTCGCCCAGGCGCTCGAAGGAAAGGCCAGCCCAGTCGGCAGGGTACACGCCGTGGATGTTGCCGATACCGCAGGCGAGGAAGTCGACGCCCAGGTCAGCAATCTGCTTGCACTCAGCAGGATCAGCGAGCTCGCCGCTGGAGGTCACGCCGTCCTCGGTGCCGCCGATGCCGCCGACCTCGGCCTCGATGGACATGCCCTTGGAGTGGGCAAGCTCAACAAGCTCCTTGGTGCGGTCGAGGTTAAGCTGGAAGGTCTCCTCGTGAGAGCCGTCATACATGATGGACGTGAAGCCGGCCTCGATGCACTTGAAGCAGTCCTCGTAAGAACCGTGATCGAGGTGAAGGGCGACGGGAACGGTAACGCCCGTGGCCTCGACGGCAGCCTTGACCATGTCGGCGCAGACCTTGAAACCGCCCATCCACTTAGCGGCACCAGCGGTGCACTGAAGGATCAGCGGAGACTTGGCCTCCTCGGCGGCCTGGAGAATAGCCAGGGTCCACTCGAGGTTGTTGGTGTTGAAGGCACCGAGACCGTACTTGCCGGCCTCGGCCTTCTTGAGCATGTCTGCTGCGTTGACGAGCATAAAAGAAACCTCCTGTAAGGTTGCTCCGATAACGCCTGAGATTTTACCACGACATACCCGAGCATAAACGTTCGTTTGTTCACGAATACCATCCGATTGGACAAATTTTGACCGTTTGCCCCACAGAATCGACCCACTGGGGAAAATAGCTTGACGATTGAGCGGTCTTCGTGGTTCGAAAGACGGTTTCGAGCCTACATCTGCATAAACGGATTCTGCATAAGTTCGCGCGCCATCGTGGTCGAATCGCCATGGCCCGTCAAGCAAACGGTATCGGGCGGAAGCGTCTTGGCAAGTTTGGAGAGCGAGCGCATAATCGCCGCCTCGTCACCGCCGGAAAGATCGGTACGACCGTGGCTGCCCGGGAAAAGCGTGTCGCCCACAAAGGCGATGTTCCCCTGCTCGGTGGCAGCAAACAAGACGATCCCGCCCGGCGTATGCCCTGGTGTCTCGATCACCTGCAGGCAGATATCTCCCACCTCGAGAGTATCGCCCTCGGCGAGCAGGCGCGTCGGCTCCCCAGGGTCGGGCGTCTCAATGCCCCACATAGCTCGCTGTTCCTCGATGTTCGCATGCGGCACCGCCACATCCTTAGCACACAGCTCATACTGACAGCCCTCGCCAACGGTAGTTCGCACGCCGGCAATACCACCAACATGATCGGCATGGCCATGAGTGCATACAGCGCCAAGCATGTGTACGCCGGGATGCTTAGCTCGAATATGCTCCACCAGGCGCTCGCCTTCCCATGCGGGGTCGATAATCACACACTCATTGTCCGAAATAACAGCATAGCTATTGGTCTGAATGGGACCGTTTACAAGCGTCTCGATCTCGACCGATCCCTTGGGAGTTAAATCCAAGGATACAGCGCTCATATCCCTCTCCTCTCTATAGAACTCGAGGCATCGAACGATGCCTCGAGTGTAGCGAATATCGATAATGTGGCACGTTCGTCGCGACTAAACGCGGCGCTTAAGCTGGGCTCCACCCTCGCCGGGCATCAGGCGGCGCGCGTCGTAGACCGAGTCAACGCTGCTGATAGAGGCCAGCAGCGGATCCAGGCCACTCGCGTCCGAGATCTCGACCATAAAGCGCAGGGTTGCAATACCCTCGCGGTTAGTCGACGTGGCGGCAGAAAGGATATTGCCGCCCGCATCGCCAATGGCAATGGTGACATCCTTGAGCAGGCCCATGCGGTCCAGGCATTCGACCACGATCTCGACCTGGAAGAGGGTGTCGGCAGCGCCGTCCCACTCCACTTCGATCATGCGCTCGGGATGCTCCATAAGACCCTTGACGTTGGGACAGTTGGCGCGATGCACCGAAACGCCACGGCCGCGCGTGATGAAGCCGACGATATCGTCGCCCGTCACCGGATTGCAGCAATGCGCCAGACGAACCAGCAGCCCGCTGTTGCTCTCGCCCTTGACGAGAATGCCGTTGCTGGCGCTCTTGCCGCGCTTTTGCGGCTTGCGGTTGGAGCCGCGGGCCGGCTGTTTCACGACCTCGGCGATAGCCTCGGCCTTGGTGACCTGTTCCTCGGGCTTGGGGTCCAAGATTTGCTCGACCTTGTTACCCACAGCGCGCGGGGCAACCTTGCCGGCGCCGACGGCGGCAAACAGGTCCTCGAGCTGCTTGTAGTTAAACTGCTCCGCCACGGCGTTGAGCGCACGCGTGGATCGCGGCGTAGAGATGCCATACCCGCGCTTGCGCAGGTCCTTGGCCAGTATATCGCGGCCGGCAGCAGCGTCGTCGTCCTTGGTCGCGGCGGCAAAATAGCGGCGGATCTTTGACTTGGCTGAAGGTGTCTTAACGATCTTGAGCCAATCACGCGACGGCTTGGAACTCTTGTTAGTCAGGATCTCGACACGGTCACCCGTCTTAATCTCGTGCGTGAGCGGAGCCACCGCACCGTTGATCTTAGCGCCGACGCAGTGGTTGCCCACCTCGGTGTGAACGGCGTAGGCAAAGTCGAGCGGCGTGGAGCCGGCACGAAGTGCCATGACTTCGCCCTTGGGTGTAAAGACAAAGATCTCCTGGTCGAACAGATCGACCTTCAGCGAGTGCAGGTATTCCTTGGCGTCGGTAATCTCATCAGACGCTGCCCAATCGAGTGAGTGCTTGAGCCAGTTAATCTGGTCGTCCAGACGCTGAGCGTCATTGGTCTTGGAAGCAGACGATCCGCCCGACTTCTTATAGAGCCAGTGGGCGGCAATGCCGTACTCGGCCTGCTCATGCATCTCGTAGGTTCGAATCTGAATCTCGAGCGGGCGGGCCGTGGGGCCGATAACCGTCGTATGGAGCGACTGGTAGTTATTGACCTTGGGCATGGCGATATAGTCTTTAAAGCGACCGGGCATGGGGTGCCACAGCGTATGCACCGCGCCGAGCGTGGAGTAGCAATCGCGCACCGAATGCGTGATGACGCGCAGTGCCACCAGGTCGTAGATCTCGGAGAATTCCTTGCCCTTGCGCTTCATCTTTTGGTAGATGGACCAATAGTGCTTGGAGCGGCCGTTGATCTGGAAGCCCTCCAGGCCAATGCGGTTGAGTTCATCGGTGAGCGTTTTGATAGTCTCGGCCAGATAGCGCTCGCGAACCTCGCGCGACTCAGCCACCATGCGCGCGATGCGCTGGTAGGCATCGGGCTCCAGGTAGAAGAAGGACAGGTCCTCGAGCTCCCACTTGATAGAGCTCATGCCCAGACGGTCGGCCAGGGGCGCATACACGTCCATGGTCTCGCGAGCCTTAAACAGGCGACGGTCCTCGCGCAGGGCTGCAAGGGTGCGCATGTTATGCAGGCGGTCGGCAAGCTTAACGATAATGACGCGGATGTCCTTGGACATGGCGAGGAACATCTTGCGCAGCGTAAGCGCCTGCTTCTCGTCCATGCTATCGACTTCGATGTTGGTAAGCTTGGTCACGCCATCGACGAGCTCGGCCACCGTATCGCCAAACAGGCTTGACACATCGGCAAGCGAGGTCTCTGTATCCTCAACGGTATCGTGCAGCAGCGCGGCGCACACCACATCGCAGTCCATTTTGAGATCGGCCAAAATGATGGCAACCTCGACGGGATGGTTAATGTACATCTCGCCCGAGCGCCGCTTTTGGTTGCAGTGCTTCTCGGCGGCAAAGCAGTAGGCCTGCTCCACCTTAGAGAAGTCCTCCTCATTCATATATTTGAGGCACAGGCGCTCCAGCTTGTCGTAGCTGTCCGCCATAATCTCGGGCGGCAGCTCATCGGCATGCTTATAGTGCTCCATCTCCGAAAAAGGTTGGAGGGTGGAATCATGGGCGGTACGGGCTGCGGCATCCATCGAGGTCCCCTTCCCCTAGGCCCGCGGAACGATCGGGCGGTTAACTTTGGCTAGCATATCAGAAGCGCACGAATCGAGTGCCCAGCTCCGAAAAGCCGAGAACTCCATGCGCGAGCGCAAGCCCTCCAAATAGCGAATCGACCTGCTCAATTGCACGCGGCCGGGGTTTTCGGCCATCGCGATGCGACGGGTGTCGTCAAACCCCGAAACGCGACAGAAACCAAGCTCTTCGAAGATTCCCAGACCGCTTGCCACCGAGCGCTCGTCGACCGGCGTTCGAGCATCGATGGCAAGGCACATCTGCGCGATGTCGATATCGCTCGCGCTAAAGGAATCGTCCCCGGTCTTGCCGCGGTTGGAGCGCCACATGGTCTGCAGCGCGCGATAGAGCGTGACGAGCTCGTCGCGCTCGGGCGCATAGCAGTCGAGTAGGCGCTCGTTAATGCGGGCGTCGCGCGACGAATAGAGCAGATGGATCACGGCGGGCTGGCCATCGCGACCGGCGCGGCCGCTCATCTGGTTAAACTCAATGCCGCCAAACGGCATGTGATAGAGCACGACATGGCGAATATCGGGAAGGTTGACGCCCTCGCCAAAGGCAGAGGTCGAGACAATGCAGCTGAGGCTGCCGTCTCGAAACGCCTCCTCTACGCGATGGCGGTCGGTGCGCGTAAGGCCCGCGTTGTAAAAGGCGATATGCGACGCGCAGTCGGGAACGCGTTTGCGTAGCGTCTTGGCAAGCGCCACGGACTGATCACGCGAGTTGACGTAGATGACGGTCTTCTCCCCCGTCGCGACGATGGACACCAGGCGGTTTTCGCGGCTCGCAAGATCGCGGTCGTCCTCGAGCTGCAAGTTCTCGCGCACGGTCTCGTCGACCACCGTACGGGTAATCGGCAGCACGCGGGCAAGCTCCGCAACGACCGGAGCCGTCGCGGTGGCCGTCGCCGCCATAACGACCGGATCGCCCAGGGCCTTGAGGATATCGGGCATGTCGAGGTATGCGCTCCGGTCGCCGCCCTTGGCAAGACCGGCATGATGCGCCTCATCGATAACGACAAAACCGATGCGCCCCGAACGCGCAAAGCGGTCGCGGTGAATGGACAGGAACTCGGGCGTCGTGAGCACGATGCCGGTGCGGCCCGAAGCCAAGCCGGCAAACACGTCATCGCGCGCCGCCTCCACGGTCTCGCCGGTCAGCACGCCCACGCCAATGCCGAGCGCGGCCATCGTCGATGAGAGGTGATAAGCCTGGTCGGCAACGAGCGCACGCAGCGGATAGACAAAGATGCTCGCCCGCCCACGAAGGACCGCCTCGCGCGCGGCGTGCACATGGAAGATGAGCGACTTGCCACGCCCCGTCCCCATAACGGCCAAAACGCTCTGGTGGTCGGCGAGCGCGTCGAGCGCCTCGACCTGCGCGCGATGTGGCTGGTTCGAGCCGATAAAGCTATGGATAAGCGAGCGCGTGAGCTCGGTATAAGAAAGCTGGGCGAGCGTCTCACGTTTACGCGACTCCAGGCGCAGGCCAGAATCCGCCGGTTGTACGCCGCGGCGAAGCTCACATGCCGGATCGTCGATATTGGGCGCCGTGGTATCGCGCACCAAGACATCTTTGATCATGAGCTTGGGCTTCACACGTCCCTGCCAATGCTCGGCCACGGCCTCGAACACCAAATCGACGGCGCTGTCGCAATTGATGAGCCGATCGATCTGCGGCACGCGGAACATGATGGCCGGCACACTCGCAGCGCCATCGGTCGCCACAAAGCGCATGTGTTCGCCGGTTTTGCCCACCACGGCGCGATCGCACATCGTCACGCCCTCGGCGGCCAGAAGCGGCACCTTATTGCCCTGGCCAAACGGCTCAAGACGGGAAATTTGCTCGATGGTCTCGATATTCAGCTCGGAGAGGTCAACGGTGGCGGCAACCTCGTCTGTGTCCTCAAAGTCCTCGGCAGGAAGCTCCGATAGCACAGCCGAAAGGCGACGGCGAAACTCGTCGAGCTTGGACGCCTCGATGGTCACACCCACCGCACCGGCATGCCCGCCGCGACGAATCAGCAGGTCGGAACAACGCTCGACGGCGTCGAACAGGTTGACCTTGCCCACCGAGCGGCCCGATCCGCGAGCGATACCGTCCTCGATCGAGAAAAGCAGCGCCGGCACGTGATAACGGTTGGTCAGGCGGCTCGCCACGATGCCCTTGACGCCCTCGTGCCAGCCCTCGCCGCCCACGACGATTGCGCGCCCGCCGTCATAAGTCTCCTCGACCTTCGCCATGGCATCGCGCGTAAGCTCGGCCTCGATCTCGCGGCGTTGGCGATTGATTTCCTCGAGCTCGGCGGCAAGCGCGCTTGCTTCGATGGGGTCGTGGGCAAGCAGCAGGTCGAGCGCCAGCTTGGGATCAGCCATGCGGCCGGCAGCATTCAGACGAGGGATGAGCGAAAACGACAGGCCGTCGGCCGTAATGGTAGAAAGGTCGGCCTTGGCAAGTGCGGCAAGCGCGATATAACCGGGGCGGGCCGTCACGCGCATCTGCTGGATGCCCTCGGCGACCAGTGCGCGATTCTCGGGCGTGAGCGGCATCATGTCGGACACGGTGCCCAGCGCCGCGACCTCTATCAGCGAACGCCAATACGACGGCTTGCCCAAACGCTCGCCCAGGACCTGCACCAGCTTAAGCGCCACACCGGCACCGGCAAGCTCGCGCGAGGGGCCCTCGTCCTCGAGCTTGGGATCGGTCAGGGGCACGCCCTGCGGCACCTGGTCGGACGGCTCGTGATGGTCCGTGACCACCAAATCGATCCCCAGGCTCTCCAGATAGGAGACCTCTTCCTTGGCAGCAATACCGTTATCGACGGTCACAATCAGGTTGGGTTGAGCGAGCTCGTTGACGCGGTCGAGCGCCGCACGCGACAGGCCGTAGCCCTCGTCAAAGCGGTGCGGAATAAACGGCGTGACGTTGGCGCCAAACGAACGTAGCGCCTCGGTCAACAGACAAGTCGACGTAATTCCGTCGACGTCAAAATCGCCAAAGACGGCGATACGCTCGTGGCTGCGAATAGCACGCTCAACGCGGTCGGCGACGACCACCATGCCCGGAATAACGAGCGGGTCCGCCCAGTCGCGATCGAGCGAAGGCGTCAAAAACAGCTGGCCTTCCTCGATGGATGTAATGCCGTGCGCAACCATAATGCGCGCCACCAGCCCGGGTATGCCCAGGCCAGTCGAAAGCTCCTTTTCGAGCTCGGGGTTTTGCTGAGCGACCGCCCAGCGATGCGTCGTCTTAAGCGATGACATAGGCGCCCACCCCCGATAGGGGCAGGTCGCCGCGATACCTCTCACGGTTCATAGCGATGAGTCCTCTGTGTATGCCCGCTTCGGCAGGCAGATCTGTTGAACGGATTTATTATACCGTGCAGCGCGGACGCACAACGTCCAGCACGCCGTGGTTTCGATAAACGAGGGCGGTAATAGCCTCGAAATATTCGAGCGTTTCTGACGCACGGGCGCATGCAAGCGTCTAGCATATCCATTCAAAACGGATTCACGAGCAAAGGGAGTCACAAGAGCATATGAAGCAATGGGTTGGACTGGGCAAATTTCTCGCGGGGCATATGCAGGTCATCGTTCCGATTTGCGTGGCGTTCGGCGTGCTCTTTCCTCAGCAGATCGGCGTTCTCAAGCCCATCGTTCCCACCCTGTTTGCCTTTATGACGTTCCAAGGCGCGCTCAGCAACACCTTCCACCAGGTAGCTGAGGTGTTCCGCCGTCCCCTGCATCTGATTTTGGCGTTATTTGTCTCGGCTGTGATCATCCCCATCGCGGCGTATGCCATGGGATCACTGTTCTTTGGCTCCAACCCCAACCTTGTCTGCGGCATCGTGCTCGAGTACAGCGTACCCGTGGCAGTCACTGCCTTTATGTGGATTAGCATGTTCGGCGGCAACGGCCCGCTCGCGCTCACCATCATCCTGACGTCCTCGGTTATATCGCCCGTGACGATTCCGCTCACGCTCAAGCTCCTGTTGGGCGCCACCGTCGCAATCGATGTTCCGAGCATGATGCAGAACATGGCCTTTATGATTGCCATCCCCGCCCTGCTCGGCATCGTAATCAACGAACTCACGCGCGGATGGGGACACGAGAAACTCTCCCCCGCGCTCTCGCCCGCCTGCAAATTTATGATGATGGGCGTCATCGCGTCCAACTCCACCGCCATGAGCGAGTACGTGCTGCACATGAACGCAGTGCGCCTGGAAGTCGCCCTCTTTATTCTGGTGTTCGCCATCAGCGGTTTTGTCGTGGGCATTCTGATCGCCCGCGCATTGCACCTGCCGTATAACGAGACGACCACCATGTGCTTTACCTGCGGCATGCGCAATATCTCTTCGGGCGCCGTCATCGCCACACAGTATTTTCCCGGCGAGGTCGTGTTTCCCGTCATGTGCGGAACGCTGTTTCAGCAGGTGCTCGCCTCGCTTATCGGGCATCTCTTTGAGCATCTGACCGGCGAGGAGCGCGCCGCCCAGCGCAAGCGGGTCGAGGCCGGCCGCGACGCCATGGCACGCTAGACTGTCCGCATTACGCGGGGCTAGTCTTGCTATACGAGCGTTTCCAGATGCGCGCGCAGGCGCTCAGCATCGATATCGAGCGTCGTCTCGGCATTAACCTGGGCCAAACGATAGCCGACAAAGTAGGGCGAAACCACCCAACGCGGCAGCGCCTTGGCAATGGTCCGACCGTCCATGTGGTAGAAGAACAAGTTGTACGACTCTGCGCGACCACCATGGTGCTCGTTCAGGATATAGCGCAGAGCTACCTGAATCGCATCGGCGAAGAGGTCCGTCTCGGCTTGGTCTCGCGCGCCATCGCTGGCGGCGATTCCCTGCGGGGCTGAAACGTTGACCTCAAAGAACCCCATGATCGGTTCGGTTGAGATGTCGACCGAGATTCTCCCCTGTTGCCAGACACTGATGCCTTCAAAGTTGGCTGAGGTCAGCGCCGCATAGCCGTCCTCCTGTTCCAGGCCCACAATCTGCATGTGTGGATGGACGAGGCTGCCGCCCGAAAGCGGGCCTTTGTTCTTGTACATGAGCACACTGCGGTACTGTTGAGAATCGATCATCTGCTGCCAACAGCCCAGGGCAAACCGCATCACATGGTGGAGTTCATCCGGCTCATAGGTCACCAGGTCGGCATTGTGATCGGCTGACTCGATCAGCACGGTTTGACGGGTGGCGCGCAGGGTTTTGAACTTATTCTCGAGCCAGATGCAGTCGCCGTCGCGCCGGATGATATTGGCGAGTCCCTCGGTATCGCAAAAGGGGCACGCGGTGCCAGGGCGCCGGTTGTCGTCGGGCTTGCCGCTCGCCTGCTGAACGTCAAATACCAGCGCCACGGGTTACGCCTCCAGCGGCACGATCTTGGCGCCATGGAGCTCGGAGACGCCCAATGCCGCCGCCACGGTATCGCGGTTGGCCGTGGAAATGCCGCCGCCGGGAAGGATGGTCAGGCGGTCGCCCGCATACTCGACAAGACGCGATAGGTGCTCCAGATTGTCCTCGATCGGCGTTCCGGCAGCACCACCATGCGTCAGGATACGCGTGATGCCACAGTCGGCGAGCGTGTCGACAGCATCGATCTGAGCCTCGGGCGAGAGCTGGTCAAAGGCCATGTGGAAGGTGATGTCAAGGGACTCGCGCTTGCACTCCTCGGTCGCGCAGCCCGCGGCCATCACGAGGGCGCCCAACGTAAGCTCGTCGAGCGCCCAGCCGCCGGCACAAGGCTTGCAGCAGCCAAAGACCAAGCCATCGGCGCCGGCGCTCACGGCAAGACCCAAGTCCATCTCCATCATGCGCAGCTCGTCCTGGTTGTAGTGAAAGTCACCGCCACGCGGGCGAATCATGCACATCACTCGCGCGTCATGCTCGTGAGCATAGCCGACCGTAGCGCTGATAACGCCAGCCGAGGGCGTAGTACCACCGACGGCAAGGTTGTCGCACAGCTCGATGCGCCTTGCACCGGCATCAATAGCCGCCGGCACCCGCTCAAAGTTCTCAGCACAAAACTCGTACAGCATAGATAGACCCCCAGATGACATTTCTATTTCCACACGGCATTGTCGCACTTTACATACCAACCCGCACAATGATCCCTTGGGGACGGAGGAAAACGGATCACTGGGCCAACGACTACCTCTTGGCATCTGCCACAACGCCGATGTTATGGCAACGACAGACACTATGACCCAATCCGAGGGCGCTAAAAAGACAGGAGCCCCCGCTCGTGACCGCGGGTCGGGGCTGCGACAATGATGTTGAAGTGCCATAGGCGCAGCCGCGCCGCAACGA
>CABUSD010000027.1:0-13994 GCA_902494165.1 uncultured Collinsella sp.
CTTTCCTGCTCCTGCGGAGCAACGGAAAGGCGGGCCTCGCGCTGAGGAATGTTTTCAAAACCAAGCCCGGCCCCGGCCTGCGGTGACGTTGTTGACGGTTCTTGGGCATCGCTTGCTGGCGGGGTTCCTTGTCTGAGTTGGAGTTAGTTGGTGGGGCTACTGGTCCCGATCGCTGTCCCGCGCCTTTGGCGCGGGAGGCGCGCCGCTGCGGGAATGCTAGTCGGTCATTGTTGGCGCCGAAGCGCCATCCCGCCTCAGCATCGACCTTAGCTTCTCGAAGCTCTCCTCGCTCAGGCAATGTTCCATGTGGCAGCCCTCTTGCGAGGCAACCTCAGGCGCTACGCCTGCGTCCTCGAGCAGCCCTACAAAAAAGCAATGGCGCTCCCACATTTGGCGAGCGACCTCCAGACCGCGTTCCGTCAGATGCACATCGCGTTTGCCCATCTCCACGTAGCCGTTACTCTCTAAGGTCGCCATGGCCTTGGAAACGCTCGCCTTGGTTACGCCCAGGTATTCGGCAACGTCAATCGATCGAACGATGCCTTGGTGCTTCGAGAGCACATAAATAGATTCGAGATAGTCTTCTCCGGATTCACGTAGGGCCATGGGCCGCCTTTCGCGATGATTGCTAGTTAGCCTTTGGATACTTTCCACGGCTAACTTTACCGCGAAGTTGCCCATGTCTTACTACGTTGTTTAAAAAGTTAACCGTGTTTCACAAAACGCACGGGACGAAAACAAAACGGGGACACGCCCCGCAAGGAGTGTCCCCAGGTGCCGGCAGATAAGGAACGTCCCCAAGTGCCGAGCCGCAGCTATAACAGTCCAAAGTACTTCGCGGCGTTGTAGATGCCGTCGTCGTCCACGGCAGTCGTCACATAGGTCGCCGCGGCCTTCACGGTATCCTGCGCGTTGCCCATGGCCACACTTGTGCCCACGGCCGAGAACATCGACAGGTCGTTCTCGCCGTCGCCAAAGGCAATCGCTTCACTCGCGTCGATGCCCAGGCGCTCCAGCGTCGCCGCCACACCCAGGTCCTTGCCGCCGTTGGCCGGAATAATGTCGCAGAACAGGTCGCACCAGCGCGTGGTGAGCGAATGCGACACGGCATCGGTCACGATGTGCTCGTCAACTGGGTCAACAAAGGCACAGAACTGATAGACCGGCGCGTCAAAGGCATGCTCAAACGGCTCCTCGTGGTAGACGATTCCCGCGTTGCTGCCAGCCGTCACCACGCGCTCGGACAGGCGGTTCACAAACGAGTTCTCGCCCTGCATGCACAGTGAGTCGTAGCGCCCCTGCGCCACCTGGTCCACAATCACCGCAACGTCGTCCGGATCGATCGGGCAGCTGCGGTAAACCCCCTCGGAATCAAAACAGTGCTGGCCCGAAAGCGTAATGTACGCATCCCAACCCAAGTCGAACAGCCAATCCGGCATCTGGTAGGTCGGGCGACCCGTGGCGATTACGCACGCAATCCCCTGTTCGTGAAAGCTATCGAGCACCCGCTGCGCCGACGCCGGAATCCGATGGGTCTTAAAGCTCAGCAACGTGCCGTCGATATCGAAAAACGCAGCCTTAATCATCCTCGCCTACTCCTCGCCCTCGAGCTTCTCGCTCGCCTCGAGCCACGCCATCTCCAACTCGTCCATGGCGGCGTGGGCCTCGTCGATCTTTGCCTGCTGCTCGCCCAGCGCCGTGTAGTTGGTGGGATCGACTTGGGCCATTGCTGCCTCGGCCTCCTCCACGCGAGTGCGCTGCGTCTCCATCTTGCGCTCGAGCGAACTCACCTCGCGGCGGAGCTTCTGGCGCTCGGCGTTGGACAGGCCGTTGGGCTGACCACTCGACTTGGGCTTTTCGGCCGCAGCTGCCGCGGCACCAGTGTCAAACGTGCCGGTCTTGGCACTCGGCGCACCCACGGGCTCGCCCTCGGCGGTGGCGTTGCACAGGCGCAGGTACTGGTCGACGCCGCCGGGCATATGCGTCAGGTGACCGTCGATCAGCGCCCACTGCTGGTCGGTCACGCGCTCCATCAAGAAGCGGTCGTGTGTCACCAGGATCAACGTGCCGGGCCAGCCGTCGAGCAGGTCCTCGACAATCGCGAGCATGTCGGTATCCAGGTCGTTGCCGGGCTCGTCCAGGATGAGCACGTTGGGCTCGTCCAGGATCGTCAGCAGCAGCGACAGGCGACGGCGCTGGCCGCCCGAAAGATCGCCGATGCGGCTCCAGAGCTGCTGCGTCGTAAATCCCAGGCGCTCGCAGAGCTTCTCGGGCGAAGTCTCCTTGCCGTCGATGACGTAGTACTTCTTATAGTTGCTGAGCACCTCGCGGATCGTGTCGCCCATGTAGGGCTCGAGCTCCTCGAGCTGCTGCGACAGCACGCCAAAGCGTACCGTCTGGCCAATCTTCACGCGGCCGCGCGTGGGCGCAATTTTGCCCTGGATCACATCAAGCAGCGTCGACTTGCCAGCGCCATTCTCACCCAAAAGACCATAGCGGTCGCCCGCACCAATGAGCCAGGTCACATCGGAGAGCACCTGCTTGGGCGCGCCGCCGGCATCCGCATAGCCGGCGTCCACGTCGACCACGTCGATAACCTGCTTGCCTAGGCGGCTCACGGCGAGGCGCTTGAGCTCCAGCTCGTCACGCATGGGCGGCACGTCGGCGATCAGCTCGCGAGCGGCATCAACGCGAAACTTGGGCTTGGTGGAACGCGCCTGGGCGCCGCGGCTCAGCCACGCGAGCTCCTTGCGTGCCATGTTGCGACGGCGCTCCTCGGTAACCGCGGCCATGCGGTCGCGCTCTACGCGCTGAAGGATATATGCGGAGTAGCCGCCCTCGAAGGGATCGACCTGGCCGTCATGGACCTCCCACATGCTGGTGCAGACCTCGTCCAAGAACCAGCGGTCGTGCGTAACCACGAGCATGGCGCCCTGACCGCGCTGCCAGCGGGCCTTTAAGTGACGCGCGAGCCAGTTGATGGTGCGCATGTCCAGGTGGTTGGTGGGCTCGTCGAGCATGAGCACGTCGTAGTCGCCGATCAGCAGGCGCGCGAGGTCCACGCGACGGCGCTGGCCGCCCGAAAGCTCGCCCACCGTGCCCTCCCAGGGCACATCGCTAATAAGGCCAGCCAGAATCTGGCGCGTACGCGGACTCGACGCCCACTCATACTCGGGCGTGTCGCCCACGACGGCATGATGCACGGTGTCGGTATCGACCAGGTTGTCCTTTTGGCCGAGCAGACCGATCGTGGTGCCGCGACGGTGCGTCACGCGCCCGTCATCGGGCTCCAGCGTGCCGGCGAGCACGCTCAGCAGCGTCGACTTGCCGTCGCCGTTTTTGCCGACAATACCAATGCGGTCGCCCTCGCCCACGCCGAGCGTCACGCTATCGAAAATATGCTTGGTGGGAAACTCTAGGCTGACGGAATCGCATCCCAAAAGAATCGCCATATGCCCTGCTCCTTCGTAGAAATTCAACGTTGTCCATGATAGCAGCGAGCCCCACCCCAAACCACCACGAAGGCGCCTGTCCCCTTTGTGGCGGTCGTTTCGGTCGCAGAGCAAAAAGGCGGGCCATCTCCCAAAAGAGATGACCCGCCTCTCCAATCAGTCCCGTGACAACCGTGGCCGCCGCGGGCCTCAAGCATGTCCCGGACTAGGAGAACATGCCGGTGAGGTAATCATTCAGCCGCTTATCCTTGGGCCGTTGGAAAATCTCGTCGGTCTCGTCGTACTCGACCATATCGCCCATGTAGAAGAACGCCGTGCGGTTGGACACACGCGACGCCTGCTCCATGTTGTGCGTCACGATGACGATAGCGCGGTCGGCCACAATCGACGACATGAGGTCCTCGATCGCCAGCGTCGAGATGGGGTCGAGCGCCGAGCAGGGTTCGTCAAACAGGATCACATCGGGGTTGAGCGCCAGCGTGCGCGCGATGCACAGGCGCTGCTGCTGACCGCCCGAAAGCGCGTAGGCGCTCTTGTCGAGCTTGTCCTTGACCTCGTCCCACAGCGCTGCACCGCGCAGGCTCTCCTCGACCATACGATCAAGCTCGTCACGGTCGGTAATGCCGTGACGCTTGGGCGCAAACGTGATGTTGTCGCGAATGGACTTGCGGAAAGGGTTGGGCTGCTGGAACACCATGCCAATGGAGCGACGCAGCTCGTACGTGTTCTCGGTCCTGGTGTTCACATTGCGTCCGCGGTAGTTAATCTCGCCCTCCACGCGGCAGCCGCGAATCTCGCGATTCATAAGGTTGAGACTGCGCAAGAAGGTCGACTTACCGCAGCCCGAAGGCCCAATGAGCGCCGTGATCTCACCCTTGTGAAAGTCGAGCGACGTGTCGTGTAGCGCATGGTGGTCGCCATAGTACACGTTGACGTCCTTGGTGGAGAGCACGACCTCGTCGCTCACGGCCTTGCCACTCACGCGAACACGCCTCTCGCTCTCCCCCACGCTCGACAGGAAGTCCTGGGTGTCGGACGATGCCGCTTCGGTTGCGGGCGTTACATTCATCTCGCTCATTCGGCCGTCATCTTCCTTGCCAGTTGCTTGCCCACAATGCGGGCGATTACGTTAAACAACAGCACGCAAATCATCAGCAGTGCAGCGGTGCCCCAGACGATCTGCTGGGCCTCGGGGCTGCCCTCGCCATAGATCTTGTAGATATGCACGGCGAGCGACTCGCCAGGGCGGAACACGTTCCAGGCACAGGTGGGGCTCGACAGGTTAAAGCTCAAGAAGTTCAGGCGAACCGGCGAGCTCATACCCGAGGTAAAGAGCAGTGCTGCGGCCTCGCCAAACACACGGCCGGCCGAAAGCACGATGCCGGTCACGATGGCGGGCATGGCCTCGGGAATCAGGATGTGCAGCGTGGCCTCCCAGCGGGTGAGGCCCATAGCCAGGCACGCATCGCGCTGGGCCTGCGGCACGTCCTCGAGCGCCTGTTGGATCACACGCACCAGGATGGGAATGTTAAACATGGTAAGCGCGACGGCGCCGGAGATAATGGAGTACTTCCAGCCCAGCTGCACCGAGAACACCAGAAAGCCGAACATGCCGACGACGATGGAAGGCAGCGAGGACAGCGTCTCGATGGCGGTAGAGGCGATGTCGCGGATAGGGCCGTTCGGCGCGTACTCAACCAGGAAGACCGCTCCGCCTAGGCTGATGGGCACCGAGATGATCAGAGTGATCAGCAGCAGGTAGAACGAGTCGAACAGCTGGTAGAGCACGCCGCCCTGCGTTCCGTTGGCGCGCGACGGCTCTGTGAGAAAGCCCGGCTGGAACAGCGTCGAGATGCCCTCGAACAGGATATAGGCCACCATGGAGATGACGATGAGCATGACGATGGCGACGATCGCCGTCAGCACGCCCGTGGCGATGCGATCCTGTTTTTGGACACGCCCGAGCCTCGCCTCGTCGATGTGGATGCGCGTGCTAGCCACGAGCCTTCGCCCCCTTGCGGCCAATGAGATGGATGATCAGGATGAAGATGAGGCTCATGCCCATCAGCAGCAGACCGAGTGCCCACAGGACGTCGTCCTGGGCCGAGCCCTCGGCGTAGACCGCCATGGACGTGGTGAGCGTGGTGGTGATGGTGGACGCCGGCGACAGCAGCGACGTCGGCATGGCCTCGATACCGCCGATAACCATGCGCACGGCGAGCGTCTCGCCAAAGGCGCGGGTCATACCCAGGATGACCGCAGTCATGAGCGACGGCATGGCGGACTTGAGCACCACGTGCCAGATGGTCTGCCAGCGGGTGTAGCCCAGCGCGAGCGAGCCCTGGCGGTAGCTGTCGGGCACGGCGCGCAGGCCGTCGACCGAAAGCGTGGTCATGGTCGGCAGGATCATGACGGCCAGTACGATGGCACCGGGCAGGATACCCAAGCCCGTGCTCACATGGAAAACGCTCTTCATAAGGCCGACGACAACGTGAAAGCCGATCAAGCCAAAGACGACCGAGGGAATGCCGGTCAAAAGCTCAATAAGCGGCTGAAAGACCTTGGAGCCAAATTTGGGTTGGATCTCGACCGCAAAGATGGCAGAGCCGATGGCGATGGGCAGCGCGATGAGCGTGGAGAGCACCATGACCGCAAACGAGGTGACGATCAGGGGCAGGGCGCCGGTGTAGGGCAGGCCGTTTTCGGCCGTGTTGGCCAGGTCCCACTTGGTGCCGGTAAAGAACTCGACGACCGAGACGCCGTCCTTAACGAAAGCCGAGAGGCCCTTTTGGGCGACCATAAAGATGAGCACGGCAACGACAAGCGTCACGAGCGCTACGCACGCGCCCGTGACGCCCAGGCCCACGTTCTCAAGGTCGCGCTTTGGCAGCTGTTTTGCCATTGCAAACCTTTCCGGGGCGATTACTTATTTAGCGGAGACCTTGCCGCTGGCGTCCTTGACGACCTTCATGGCAGAGACGGGGATGAAGCCCTGCTCCTCGACGAGTTTGCCCTGGACGTCGTCGGAGAGCATGAACTCCAGGAAGGCCGTGGTGGCCTCGTCGGCGTCCTTGGAGCAGTACATGTGCTCGGTAGCCCAAATTTTGAAGGAGTCGTCGGTGACGTTTGCACTCTTGGGCTCCACGCCCTCGACCTTGATGGCGTTGAACTTGGAGTCGTCGAAGTGCGAGAAGTCCAGGTAGGAGATGGCGTTATCGGTGCTGGTCATCTGAGTCTGAACATCGCCGGACTTGTCGAGCTCGGCATCGCCCTTAAAGTCGACGGTCTCGTCGCCAAAGACGGCGGCCTCGAAGGTGGCGCGGGTGCCGGAGCCGGCCTTGCGGTTGAGGACGACGATGGTGGCGTCGCCGCCGCCGACCTCCTTCCAGTTGGTGATCTGGCCGGAGAAGATACCCTTGAGCTGCTCGAGGGACAGGTCGTCGACCGTCACGTTCTTGGAGACGACGGGACCCATGCCCACGACGGCGACCTCGTGATCGACGAGGTTCTTGACCTGGTCGGCCTCGAGCTTGGTCTCGGCGAAGACGTCAGAGTTACCGATGGTGACGGTGCCAGCGGCGACAGCGGTCAGACCCTTGCCCGAACCGTTGCCCGAGCCGGAGATGGAGACGTCGGGGTTGGCATCCATGAACTTCTCGGCAGCAGCCTCGACGAGAGCCTGGAACGAGGAGGCACCGTCGTAGGTCACCTCGCCGGAGACGGACTCGGCAGCGGCAGCGGCGCTGCCCTTGTCGGCGGCGTCGGATGCGCCGGAGCCGCCACAACCAACGAGACCGAGGCCGACGATGCTGGCGAGACCACCAGCGAGGCCGAGGAACTGACGACGAGAATAAGCCTGATCGAGCATGATCTTCCTTTCATACATGCGACTCGCGGGCACCCTGCCCGCTTTGCTGTTCGGAAAGATACGACCCCGATCGGGCAGCACCAGCGCCAACTGCGGTTTCTTACGGTCATTTGATAGACCCTTACCGCAAGCGCAGCACGGCCTTTACAAACGAATAACAAACCCGCCGCCAAACATGGCCAGCCTTTTACACCAATAAAAACAAAGTTGCGGTGAAATAGTTCCTGCTTGGCCATCAAATGGCCCATTCTAGGAACTATTCCACCGCAACTTAGATTGGGAAACCGCGCAACCTTAAAGCTCCAGCTCATTCAAACGCAGGATCGCCACGATATAAATCTTGAGCGCCTGCTTGAGCTGTTCCTCGTTGGCGCACTCGTTGGGGCCGTGCATCTGGCCGCCCCACGCGGGCAGCTCCAGGCCGGTCTCTTCGGGGCCAAACGAGACGGCGCGGGCAAAGTTGCGCGCGTACGTGCCGCCGCCCATGGCAAAGGGCTCAGCATGCTTGCCGGTGAACTCGTTATAGGTATCGATAAGCGCCTTCACGGCCGGATCATCGGCAGAGACTGAGAACGGCACCTTAGCGCGACCCAGCTGGCACGTCACGCCAAAACGGCCCACGAGCGGGTCGAGCTGCTCGCGGATGGTATCGGCACTCGTACTGTCGGGGAAGCGCACGTCGATGACCTGCTCAATATGGCCATCCGCCACGCGGATGACTCCAGCGTTGCAGGTAAGCGGGCCAAACGCCGGACTCGTTGCATCGATACCTAGGCCGCGGCCATAGGCATCCGCATGCACAAAGGCCAGGAACTTGACGAACTCGTGCTCGGCAGGCGTCAGCAGACGCTCGTCGCGTGCACCAAACGCGTCCTCGGCCTCACGCAGATACGCCACGATCAGGCCGACGGCATTGATCGTTCCCTCAGGCATCGAGGCATGACCGCCAATACCGTGGGCGAAAATCTGCGCATGCCCGTTATCGAGTGCTGTGATCTCCAGGCGGTCGGCGTTCTCAACGGGCGCCGGCAGCTCATCGGCGGCAATCGCGAGCTCGCAGATAGACTGCGACGGAATAGCGTTGCTCGCCTCGGCACCGCTCCAGGACACAATGCGCCCGCCTTCGATCTTGGGGCTCACAAACGTCGCCCCAAACTGGCCCTTCTCGGCATTGCAGACCGGGAACTCGGCATCGGGCGTAAACAGAAAGTCGGGGTCTGCGTGGTTCTCCAGATAATGGTGAACGTCGGACATGCCCACTTCCTCATCGCAGCCCAGCAGCGCGCGGAAGGTATAGCGCGGCACAATGCCGTGTTTGAGCAGATAAGCGCCAGCGTAGAGCGACAGCACCGCCGGGCCCTTGTCGTCGATCACGCCGCGGCCGAGCAGCCAGCCCTCGCGACGCTCCATCGCAAATGGGTCGGTATTCCAGCCGGGGCCGGCAGGCACCACGTCCACATGGCAGATAGTAGCGAGCTGCTTATCGCCGCGGCCCGGAATATCGGCGATGCCCACATAGCCCTCGTCGTCGCTCGTCTGGTAGCCGAGCTTCTGCGCGATGCCGAGCGCGCAATCGAGTGCGTCACGGACCGGGCGGCCAAACGGCGCACCGGGCTCTGCATCGGCAGAAACGGCCACAGACGGATAACTCACCAGCTGCTCGATATCGGCGACGACATCTTCCCAGACCTTGTCGACATACTCGGCAACGCTCTGCTCCACCTGATTCATGGACGACCTCCTTACCAATGAGCAGCGGGCACGCCCGCCCCTCACATTACGTCATTAGATAGCGAAAAGTTTAGCAAGCTCGGCCACCGAGTGCACCACCGCATCGGCACCCGCCGCCTCGTGCTCGCCCGGCGCCGCCGCGCCCGAATAGATGCCGATGCACGGCACGCCCATCGCGTGCGCGCCCTCCACATCGTTAAAGCGATCGCCGATCATCACGGCATCGTCGGCCGTCGCGCCGAGCGCCGCCAAGGCATCGCGGACCGAATCGGCCTTGGTCTCGCGACCCTGCGGCGGATTCATGCCAACCACCACCTCAAACTGAGAGAGCCCGAGCTCACGCACCATGTCGATGCACTTGGCCTCCATGCGCGACGTCGCCACGGCCATACGCTTGCCCCGGGCGGCTAACCCGTCGAGCAACTCAGGGATCCCGTCAAACACGGGATACTCCTCCGGTCCCAGCTCATCAAAAAAGGCGCGGTACTCATCGGCCACCACAAGCGACTCCTCGCGGGAGAAGCCATAAAAGTCGTGAAAGCTCTTCCACAGGGGCGGCCCGATCATACGGCGCAAGTCACCCATCTGCGCTTCCGAAAACCCGCGCGCAGCCAGCGTCTTATGCGTCGAGGTCATCACCGCCCGGCCCGTATCGGCCACCGTGCCGTCAAAATCGAACAGCACGACCGGCCGTTTGCCTATCTCCAACGCCCCCATCGGCATTCCTCTTCCCCAGTTGACGATTTCCACACCGACACTTCAAACTGTTGACTATTCAACAATTGAACCTAGTAATGTGGAACGACTCTACTATACTTGTCGCACTTTGCTCTCAGAAGGCGGCGCGCAAGCGCCCCAACGAAAGGTGCAATTATGTCTTTTGCCATCATAACCGACTCCACGTCGGACATCTCCCCCGCCCGCGCCCAAGAGCTCGGCATTTACGTGATTCCGCTGCATGTGATTATCGAGGGCGAGGACCTGCTCGACCAGGTGCAGATTACCGCCCAGGAGTACGTCACGCGCATGGCCGGCTCCGAGCAACTGCCGCACACCTCGCAGCCGAGCGCCGGCGAGTTTAAGGCACTCTTTGACCGCGTGCTCGCCGACGGCCACGACAGCGCCATCTTTATCTCGCTGTGCAGCGAGTGGTCTGCCTGCTACGCCAACGCGTGCCAGGTTGCCGATACCCACGAGCTCGATGTGCGCTGCATCGACTCGCGCACCGGCTCGGGTGCCGAGGGCCTGCTGGTGGAGTACGCGCTGGCCATGCGCGAGGACGGCCGCAGCCTGGACGAGACCGAGGCGCAAATCCGCGCGACACTGCCCGACGCCCACCTGCTGCTGATTCCCCGCACGCTCGAGAACCTCGTTAAGAACGGCCGCGCGCCCAAGCTCGCCGGCCAGCTCACGCAGATGCTCAACATTCGCCTGGCCGTTTCGCCGGAGTGGAAATCGGGCGAGATCAAGGCCATCAAAAAGGGCCGCGGCGCCAAGCGCATCGTCGCCAACACCATGGCCGATTGCCTCGCATTTTTGGCCGAGCATCCGGGCTCAAGCGTGCGCGTGCTCACGACCGGCGCCGCCGAGGAGCAGGAACTTGTCAACGAGGCGCTCGCGGGCCAGGACTACGTAGACGCCGGCACCGGCCCCATCGGCTGCACCATCGCCACCCATGTAGGCGTGGACGCCATAGCCATCAGCTACTGCCCCCGCTACCAGCCAACTCGCTAGGGACGCTCACATCACTTGCGGTGAAATAGGGACTGTTTTTGGCTTATCAGCCGCAAATCAATCCCTATTCCACCGCAACTTAGAAATCGGCAATCAGCCCTGCGGGCCCCGGAACAGTTCCTCATGCGAGCCCATTCTGACCAGTCGGATCACAGGATTAGTCTTATGCGGCAAGTACAGAACGACCACATCGACCAACCCATCGGATAGATGGAAATCGATGTGGCCGTTGTAATTGCCGACCGGGTTTGAAAGCTCATGGGCGCCATATTCCGCGGGAAGCGAGCCGCGAGCTGCAAGCTCTGCGACTGCCGCCTTAAACTCGGTTTTTAGCTGCGGATGGATGCGCATCGTCCGTTTGTAATCCGCCTTAAACTGAGCCTCGACTTTAATCTCAAACATCGCTAGTCCTCATCGAGGAACGATATAAGCTCATCAGCGTTAGTGAATGACGGGCTGTCGTCCGGCAGAATCCCCAACTCATGAGCCTCGGCAATCACCATGGCACGCCTCGTCGCCTCATTGGGAACTTCGGGCCGACCCACAATTTCAAAAGGAATCTTTCGCTGATTTACCAGCTGCCGAACAGCAAGGTTGAGATACGAATTGAGACTCAGACCAACCGTATCCAAGAACTCAGTCGCCTGTTCCTTGAGCCCCTCTTCGATGCGAACCGTCGTAGGCTTAACCGTTGCAGTAGACATACGCGACCTCCTCGCTCTCGTCTTTTGCATCAGTATACCCAATATAGATGGCAGTCTGATGTTAGCTAGCATCAGACTGCCATTATTCATCTATAATCGAAGAAGCCTTGTCCCTACATCAGCCCGCTCAGGGCGATATCGACGGCCTCGTTGAGGTCGTCGGTAATGTGCACCAGCTCTGGATCGAGCGGGCTGATCATACCGGCATCCATCACCGGACCGTTAAGCCAGTCGAATAGGCCCTGCCAGTACTCGGTGCCCACCAGCACGAGCGGCATGCGCTTGACCTTGTGTGTCTGCACCAGCGTGAGCACCTCGAACATTTCGTCGAGCGTACCAAAACCTCCGGGAAACACGATGGCGCCCGAGCTGTATTTGACGAACATGGTCTTGCGCACAAAGAAGTAACGGAAGTCCATGCCGAGGTTCACGTATTTATTGAGCCCATGCTCGTGCGGCAATTCAATGCCCAGACCAACTGACTTGCCGTTGACACTCGCCGCTCCCCTGTTGGCCGCTTCCATGATGCCGGGGCCGCCACCGGTGATGACCGCCACGCCGCGCTGGGCGATTTTGCGGCCGACCGTGCGCGCCGCCTTATAGAGCGGATCGGTCTTGGGCGTGCGGGCGCTGCCGAAGATGGTCACAGCGGGCCCGAGCTCGGCAAGTGCGCCAAAGCCATCGACAAACTCGGCCTGGATGCGCAGCACGCGCCAGGGGTCGGTGTGCAACCAGTCGGTCGAGTCCTCGGGCGCCAGCAGGTTGGCGTAGGTGTTGTCCTTGGGAATCATGGGGCCGCGCATGACCACGGGACCGCGTCGGTACGTCTCGTCGTAGGCAGGCTCGCCCTCGATATTCTCGTTCTTAATCATGGGTACTCCTATCGAGAAAAAGAAAAACGGGCGGGGTCGACGCCATGCGTCAAACACCCGCCCGAACATCAACTATTCGATATGGTACCCACGATGCATCAAGTGCTTGCAAGCTATCGGTCATCGGTCTCGCAGACGGTGTTAGCGAACGTGATGACCGGCCAGCGCTCGCCCCTTGCCGTTGCTGGCGCTCTGCAAGCGCCCGCGCCGCTCTTAGTAGTCCACCGCCGCAGGACTGTTCATCCAGTCGCTCACAAACGCGCCGTAGCGGCCCTCGATAATGGCCTGACGGGCACGCTGCATAAGGTTGAGCAGGTAGTAGATGTTGTGCATCGACAGCAGAATACCGCCGAGCATCTCCTTCTGCGTGACCATGTGACGGATGAGCGCACGGCTGTAGCCGCCCGTGCACACCGGGCAGGTGCAGGTGGGGTCGATAGGGCCGTCGTCGTGCGCAAAGCGCGCGTTGCGGAAGTTAAGGCGACCTTCACTGGAGAACGCCGTACCCATGCGGCCGGTGCGCGTCGGCAGCACGCAGTCGAACATGTCGATACCCACGCCCACGCCGCGCACGAGCGTGGTCGGATTGCCGACACCCATCAGGTAGCGCGGCTTGTGCTTGGGCATGTACTCACTCGCGAGGGGCGCCAGGGTCTCGAACATGGTCTCGTGGTCCTCGCCCACCGAATAGCCGCCGATGCCGTAACCCGGGAAGTCGCCGCACTCCTCCAGATGGCGCAGCGAGCGCAGGCGCAGATCCAGGTGCATGCCGCCCTGAACGATGCCAAAGAGCGCCTGGTCATCGCGGGTGTGAGCCTTGTAGCAGCGCTCGGCCCACATACTCGACAGCTCAACGGCGCGCTCGACGTAGGCGCGCGTGGCGGGATAGCCCGGGCACTGGTCGAGCTGCATGCAGATATCGGAGCCGAGCTTCATGGCGATTTCCATGTTGTCCTCGGGCGTCCAGAACACGTGGCGGCCGTCGTAGTCATTGACGATAAAGCGCACGCCCTCGTCGGTGAGCTTGACGGCGTCGTTGTGGCTGAACACCTGGAAGCCGCCCGAATCGGTAAGAATGGGGCCGTGCCAGTTCATAAACTTGTGCAGGCCGCCCAGCTCGGCAATGGTGTCCTCGCCGGGACGCATGGACAGGTGATAGGTGTTGGCAAGCACGATCTGGGCGCCGAGCTGTTTGACGGTCTCGGTGGGGATGCCCTTGACGTTTGCCTTGGTGCCCACGGGCATAAAGATCGGCGTCTCGATGTCGCCGTGCGGGGTGTGCAGCACGCCGGCACGCGCATGCGTCGTCGGATCCTCGGCGATCAGGTCGAATTTAAAAAGGCTCTGGTCCATAAACTGGAACTCCTTGGTTGCGGTTCATACGCAAACCATTATACGGGCAACCCGCAAGAAGCACCGACTCGACAGAAACTAGTGCAAAGGAAACCTGCCCCCTGCACCAATGCACCCGGATAAAAATGATCCGTTTTCCTCCGTCCCCAACGGATCATTTCCGACAGACACTATGACCCAATCCGAGGGCGCTAAAAAGACAGGAGCCCCCGCTCGTGACCGCGGGTCGGGGCTGCGACAATGATGTTGAAGTGCCATAGGCGCAGCCGCGCCGCAACGA
>CABUSD010000028.1:0-12060 GCA_902494165.1 uncultured Collinsella sp.
AGTACTGCGGGGTCAGCCCGTGGGAGGCCAGGGCGCCGCTGACCGGTGGACGGCACCGAGCCGTACGCTTGAACTGAGAAGGGGGAGGCCTCGCGGCCCCCTCTTTTTGCGTTTACGGGCTTTTGTCTCACATAGTAGCTGTGTTTTATAACCCTCGTTTGTCGCATCTTCTGTGAACGGGCTACAATAACTTAGTCTGTGCGATATGGAGGTGAACATGGCTGAAGCTGGTATCGGCGTTGATATCGTCGAGATTTCCCGCATGAAATCAATTCTTGAAAAGACGCCGTCGTTTGCTCGGCGTGTGTTTACCGAAGATGAGCGTGCGTATTGCGATGCATCATCGCGTCCCGCTGCTCACTATGCGAGCCGCTTTGCTTCGCGCGAGGCGGTGCTTAAAGCTCTCGGCACGGGTTTTAGTCAAGGCGTTGGTCGCAAGGATGTTTCGGTAACGCGTGATAAACTCGGCAAACCGAAGGCGCTGCTTTCGGGCCGTGCACTCGAGATCGCTCATGAGCTTGGTGTTGTTGAGGTCGCTCTTTCCATTACGCTTACAGGAGACTTGGCCGTTGCGAATGCCATCGCGATTACCGAAGATGCTCGGCCTAAGCCAAAAGATGAAAAGGTGAGCACCAAGAAACGCGTTGCGCAGACATTTAAAGAGGCTCGCTCTGTTTTAGATGAGCTTGAGCAGCTGCAGAATTCAGCATTGACGGAGCACCTGGGCGATGCTTCGCAAGATACGCTAGGAGCATAGATGAAACCGGTTTTGAGTACCGAAGAAGTCGTTCGTCTCGAGGATATCATCGAACGCGAAGGGACTTCGAAGGCCGAGCTTATGGAGCTAGCGGGTGAGTTTGCCGCCAACGAGGTCTTGAAGCTCAATCCCGATCGGGTTCTCGTTCTGGTCGGTTTTGGTAATAATGGCGGCGACGGTTGGGTTGCCGCCGATATCCTGAGCCATAAGGGTGTGGACGTGGATATCGTTTCTCCGGTTGAACCGGATGAGATTCCTGCTGCTCTGGCACGTCATGTTGCTCGTCGTACTGCCGGCCGCGATGTGCACGTTTGCGTCGGCCCTTCGCGTGACGAACTCGAGGTTTTGATCGATAAGGCCGATGTTGTTGTCGATGCCATTTTTGGTACCGGTTTCCACGGGAATCTGCGTGCGCCGTTCTCCATCTGGATTCCTACGGTCAATGAATGCGCCGATTGTGTCGTATCCATTGATGTCCCCTCGGGCCTGAATGCCGAGACGGGCGTTGTTGATGACGACTGCATTCGTGCCGAGCATACGGTGACGATGATTGCGCCCAAGATTGGTCTGTATAGCGCTGATGGCCCTGAGTATGCTGGCGATTTGATCTGCGGCAATCTTTACGACCGTCTTGACGAGGTCATCGATGATGTCGACCACGCCGCCGAGATTGTCGAGCCCGGTGACTTAGTTGATTACTTTGCTCCACTTCCTACGAATATCGATAAGTATTCCCGTGGCTCTGTGCTTATTGTCGCCGGATCTGCGCAATATCCTGGTGCTGCCATTATGGCGGCCAAGTCTGCAGCTCGCGCGGGTGCTGGTTACGTGGCAGTCGCGGCTCCTGACGCCTGCGCTAATCTTATTCGCATGGCACTTCCTTCGATTCCCGTCTTTGCTATTCCGTCTGATTCCCGCGGCTCCTTTGGCGCCGCTGCGCGCATGACGGTGTGCGAGATTGCAAAGAAGTACAGCTGCGTACTGTGCGGTCCCGGTATGACGACGTCTGCCGGCGCTATGCAGGTGGTTTCGGGCTTGCTCGAGCTTGATGTACCGCTTATTTTGGATGCCGATGCACTCAACTGCCTTGCTAAGATTGCCATTGACGGTATTGATAGTAACCCCGAGATGTATCGTCGCGAGCAGCCGTTGGTTATGACGCCGCACTATCGTGAGCTTTCGCGTCTGGTTGCCGGTGACGAGGTGAACGACCTTGGTACCGCGATTGCAGCCGCGCAGAAGGTTGTCTGGGCTGCAGGCTCCGACAATCTGGTGGTCATTGCCAAGGGGCCGACGACGGCTATCTGTGGCGTTGAGCGTGTACTGCTGCCGCTCTCGGGTCCGGCTTCTCTGGCAACTGCCGGTTCGGGTGATGTTCTCGCGGGTATTTTGGCCGGCACGCTTGCCACCATGCGCGACGAGATGGATCGTTGGGAGTTGCTGTATTCGTACGCCGTCGCACTTCACAGCTACGCCGGTTTTGCCGCGGCGACGGAGTATGGTGAGAAGAGCGTTATTGCGACCGATCTTATCGACTTGATCGGTCCTGCCATGGAGCTGGCGGCAAAGGATGCGCTCGAAGATCTGGGAATCATGGACGAAGGGTCGGATGACTAATCATGAATAAAGCCGATTTGACGCGCTGGTCCTGGGTCGAGATCGACCGTGGGGCGCTCCGTCGCAACACGAGGGCCTATAAGAACTTGCTGAATCCACGTCAGCGCCTGTGCTGCGTGGTCAAGGCCGATGCTTATGGTCATGGAGCTGTTGAGTGCGCCAAGATCATGTATTCGGCCGGTGCCGACATGTTTGCCGTGGCGACGGTTAACGAGGGCGTTGAGCTCCGACAGGGCGGGATTACGAAGCCCATCCTCATCCTAAGCGAGCCGCCTATCGAGGCCATTCCGACGTTGCTCGAGTTTGATATCATGCCCTCGGTCTATACGTCTGACTTTGCTCTTGCGTATGGCGAATGTGCCGTCGCGGCGGGCAAGGTGGGCAAGTATCATCTCGCCATCGAGACAGGTATGAATCGTATCGGCGTACACTACACGCAGGTGCTCGACTTTGTGCGCGGTATTAATTTCCATCGCGGTATTCAGTGCGACGGCGTATTTACGCACTTCGCCACGGCCGATGAACCTTCGGGCTGGGACTACAAACTGCAGTGTCAGCGCTTTACCGAGGCCGTTCAGGCCATTAAGGATGCGGGCTTTGAGTGCGGTATCGTGCACTGCGCCAACACGCCGTCCTCGATGCTCGACCCCTCGATGCATTTTGATATGATTCGCGCCGGCGTTGGCTTGTATGGCATGCAGCCGTGCGAGCTGAGTGGCCGCGTGATGCAGCTTGATCCCGTTATGAGCGTCCATGCGCGCGTGACGCGCGTGGCACACCCTGCGATGGGTGAGGGCGTGGGCTACGGTTTTACCTACCGCGTACCGCGTACGCGCGTTCAGATCTGCACGCTGCCGATCGGTTATGCCGATGGCCTATCGCGTACGCTTTCCAATCGTATGGATGTGCTGTATCGCGGCGAGCGTGTGCATCAGGTTGGCAATATCTGCATGGACCAGTTTATGGTCGCCATTCAGTCCAACCCGGCACACGAGATTCCCGAGGCCGAGTATGGTGACGAGATGATCATTGTCGGCCGCGATGGCGATGCCGAGATCACTATGGACGAGATGGCCCGACTGCGCGGAACGATTAACTACGAGGTCGCCTGCGGCTTTGGCATGCGTCTCGACAAGGTCTACGTGTAGGAGCCGCTATGGGCGTCATGCACATCCCCGGCCATACCCATCAGGCACCACGTGAGGTCGCACTCGAGGAAATTGAGGCCGTTCTGGGCGATTGTCACCTCTGCCAGCTCTACCAGTCGCGTCACAATATCGTGTTTGGCGTGGGAACCCCCCGCGCTCGCGTGATGTTTATTGGTGAGGCGCCGGGCCGCAATGAGGATTTGCAGGGCGAGCCCTTTGTGGGGGCGGCAGGCGAGGACCTCAACGGCATTTTGTCGCTGGCGGGCCTCAAACGCGAAGACGTCTACATTGCCAACGTGCTTAAGTGCCGCCCGCCGGGAAACCGCAATCCGCGTCCCGAGGAAGTGCTGGCTTGCTCGCCGTTTTTGCGTGAGCAGATTCGAAGCATCTGGCCCGATATTATCGTGACGCTCGGCAACCCCGCGACGCACTTTGTGCTTAAGACCGAGATTGGCATTACTAAGCTGCGCGGTAGGTTCCACCAGATGGGGCATTTTGTAGTAATGCCCACGTTCCATCCGGCAGCAGCGCTGCGCAATCCGGCGTGGCAGGAGCTGCTGGAGGAAGACTTTAAGATGCTGGGCGACTATCTGGAGCGACATCCCGCACCAGAGGACGCCTCGGAATAATAAGGAGCATATATGTCCCTGGAGCGCCTGGGGGTAGGTACTTACAAAACGACTTGCGCTGCCGATACGGAGTACTTTGGCGAGCTAATTGCACCGTGCCTTGAGGACGGCGATGTGCTCATCCTGACCGGTGGCCTGGGAGTGGGCAAAACTCACTTTACCAAGGGCGTCTCGCGCGGGCTGGGCGATGAGCATATGGTTACGAGCCCTACGTTTGCGCTCATGGCCGTTCACGATCAAGGTCGTATTCCGCTGTTTCACTTTGATCTATACCGCCTGGAGCATGCCTACGAGCTTGAGGATACGGGCATTTTCGATGTGCTGGGCTATGAGGGTGCTTGCTTGCTGGAATGGGGCGAACAATTCCAGGACGAGCTGACGGATGAGTATCTTTCGGTGACGCTCAAGCGTGATGAGGGCGACAGCGATGTGCGAACGATAACGCTCGAGGCACACGGTGACCGCGCAATGGAGCTTTCCCATTTGATTGATAAGGCTGTACAAGATGAGCTTGCATAACGACAACGCGCTGGTGGTGGCGCTCGATACCTCGACCGACATGCTTGCCTGCGCGGCAAGCTGGATTGATGGGCAGACGGGCGAGACGAAGCTCGTGAGTGGCGACCACATGTGTCGCCGTCACGCCAACGTTGAGCTCGTGAATACCGTTGATGGCGTGCTGGCTCAAGCCGGTCTGGATCGCAGCGATGTTGGTTACTACGTGGTCGGCCGCGGCCCGGGGTCGTTTACGGGTGTGCGCATCGGCATCTCCACTGCCAAGGGCCTCGCGCGCGGTGCCAATGTTCCACTGCTGGGCGTGTCGACGCTCGACGCTTGCGCTTGGACGGCGTGGAAGGCTGGCGTGCGCGGCAAGCTTGGTATCTTGGCCGATGCCATGCGCGGTGAGGTATATCCGGCACTATATATGCTGGGCGATGAGGGTCCCGAGCGTCAATTTGAGCGCGAACACGTGGTCAAGGCCGCCGTGGCGCTCGATGAGTGGCGCCGAGCAGCGGACTGGGACCAGGTTCAGCTGACCGGTGACGGTCTCGTGCGCTATGGCAAGCTGCTGGGTGAGGACGAGACCGCCCGCTGCGTGGAGCGCGACCTGTGGTGGCCTTCGGGCGAGGGCTTGCTGCTCGCGCACGCTGCGGGTGACGGCGATCCGGCTCGCGTCCTGCCGATTTACACGCGCCTTTCGGATGCCGAGGAAAACGAGCGCAAGCGTCTTGGTCTTGCCGAGAGTGCGCAGAGCGAAATTACGGGCGTTGCCGATGAGCTCGCCGGTCGTCATCTGCAGTTCCGTCCCATGGGCGCGGCGGATGCCGAGGGCGCGAGCGCGCTAGAGGCTGCCTGCTTTGAAGGTGCCGGACACGAGGCGTGGACGCCGGGCATGTTCCTGTCCGAACTGGGCGAGGACGTCGCTGCGCCGCGCAGTTGGTGGGTGGCACACGACGACGGCAAGCTGCTGGGCCTTGCCGGCGGTATGGTCGTGGACGGTGATGTGCAGATTCTGGATGTCGCCGTCGACCCGGCACATCGCCGTGAGGGCATTGCCCGCAAGCTGCTGTCGCATGTGAGCTATGATGCCCAGATGCTCGGCTGCACCACGGCTTCGCTCGAGGTCGAGGACGGCAACGAGGGAGCGATCGCGCTTTATAACGCTCTGGGCTTTACCGAGGCTGGCCGTCGCCGCGGCTACTATGGTGCCGGCAAGGATGCCATCGTCATGACGGCTCCGCTGCCCCTCGTGCTTCCGGTCGACAATGCTTCGCCCGAGCCGACGGCGGCAGAGCAGCGCGTATGGCCGCTGCCTGCGCCCGGGCGCTCCGAGGGGGAGCGTGCCGAAATTGAACGCCGCCGCCTAGTGCTCGCTATCGAGAGTTCCTGCGACGAGACGGCCGTGGCGATTATCGATGCGGATGGCAATATGCTGGCCAACCAGGTGTCGACGCAGATTGATTTCCATGCCCGTTTTGGCGGCGTGGTGCCCGAGATCGCCTCGCGCAAACACGTTGAGGTGATTGTGAGTGTCGTGGATGCGGCGCTCGAGGATGCCGCAGCATCGCTTGGTCTTGAGGGTGGAGCCATTGCCCCCAGCGAGCTTGCCGCCGTGGGCGTGACACAGGGTCCGGGCCTGGTGGGCGCGCTCGTGGTTGGCGTCGCCTTCGCCAAAGGCTTTGCCTACGCTGCCGGCAAGCCGCTCGTGTGCGTCAACCATCTGGAGGGGCACCTGTTTGCCAACTTGCTGGCGCAGCCCGACCTCAAGCCGCCGTTCATCTTCACGCTTGTCTCGGGCGGGCACACCATGCTCGTGCACGTAAAGGCATGGGGCGACTACGAGGTGCTCGGTGAGACGCTCGACGACGCCGTGGGCGAGGCCTTCGACAAGGTGGCCAAGGCGCTGGGCCTGGGCTATCCCGGTGGCCCCATCATCTCTAAGCTGGCCGAGACGGGCAACCCCAAGGCGATCGATTTCCCCCGTGCGCTTAACAGCAGGGGGGACTACCGCTTCTCGCTTTCGGGCCTCAAGACGGCGGTGACGCTCTACATCGAGCAAGAGACCAAGGCCGGGCGCACGATTCACCTTCCCGATCTGGCGGCTTCGTTTGAGGCAGCTGTCTTTGACGTGCAGTACAAGAAGGCCAAAAATGCACTGCACGCTACCGGATGCAAGGAATACTGCATCGGTGGCGGCGTCTCGGCCAACCCGCATCTGCGCGAGATGATGATCAAGAAGCTTGGGCGTCAGGGGATTCGCGTAACGGTGCCGCCCTTGTCTGCCTGTACCGATAACGCAGCCATGATCGCGGAGGTCGCCCGCCGGAAATTCGACCGAGGTGAAATATCGCCGTTCGACGTCGACGCCGATCCGAACATGACGCTGTAGCTGGTACGGCGCGGTCCCCGGACGGAGGGGCCGGATATAAGGTTTCCTGCTCTACAGTCCTGCGCAAGACGAAGGCCACTTCTTTGCGTGCGGAACTCGCGATAAACCTTATATCCGGCCCCTCCGTCCGGGGACCTTTCTGTATCGATATAGCTTCTGGGCTGGTTTGGCGTCGACAACGTCCGGCTCCCGCGGCTCTCAGGGGCATCTCTCATGCAAAAACTGTCGTGGGGTAAAGTCCGAGGTCAATGGCGTTTTATACTGAGAAATCCAAAAAAGTTGAAAATTCATTACAAATTTGCGTTGACTTTAGGTAACTAAAGTTTCATACTCCTTTTCAACCACTGGGGGATGTGAACACGCACGGATCGTTCACATCATGATTGAAGAGGATTTCTTAGACATGTTCACGCATCAGCTAAACATTATCAGCGTAGTAATTATCTGATGCGGGTTAGCACATACAGCTAGCCCGTACGATAACGGGCGGCTGATGAAGATGAGGGCCGTCGAGCGCAACCGACGGCCCTCATTTTTTATGTCTAGGAAGTTCTTTTTAGAGGAGGAAATGTAATGAACGGAGTTTTGCTCATGGTTGTGGCCGCGGCGGTGCTCGCCTGCGGCTATCTGGGCTATGGCCGATGGCTGGCCAACAAGTGGGGCGTTGACAAAGAGGCCCTCACGCCGGCCAAGCGCATGAAGGACGGCAAGAGCTTCTCGCCCGTCTCCGCCTTCACCGCGTTCTCGCACCAGTTCAGCTCGATCTGCGGTGCTGGCCCTGTCACGGGTACGATCGTCGCCATGGCCTTTGGCTGGCTGCCCGTCGTGCTCTGGGTCCTCGTCGGCGGCATCTTCTTTGGCGCCGTCCACGACTTTGGTGCCCTGTACGCTTCGATGAAGAACAACGGCAAGTCACTCGCTCAGCTCATCGAGAAGTATATCGGCAAGACCGGCCGTCGCCTGTTCCTGCTGTTCTGCTGGCTGTTCTGCATCATCGTCATCGCCGCCTTCACCGACATGGTCTGCAAGACGTTCATGTTCACCCCGGCCGTTGACGCTTCTGGTGCTGCTGCCGGTGCCATCGACTTCACCAAGTCCTATGCCGCCGGCTGCGCTGGTACCATCTCCATCCTGTTCACCTTCGTCGCTATCGCCTTTGGTTGGGCCCAGAAGAAGTTCAACCTCACCGGCGCTGCCGAGTTCGTCACCGGCGTGGTCCTCATGGTTCTCATGTTCGCCGTCGGTATGCAGTTCCCGGTCTACCTGGATAAGTTCCAGTGGTTCGCCGTCGTCATGGTCTACCTGGTCTTTGCTGGTGCCATGCCCATCCAGATGCTCAAGACCCCGCGTGACTACCTCACTTCCATCATGATGATCGTCATGATCGTCTGCGCTGTTCTCGGCATCGTCGTCCTGGGCGTCAACGGTCAGGCCACTATCACCGCTCCGGTCTTCACCGGCTTCTCCACTGCCTCCGGCATGATGTTCCCGGTCCTGTTCGTCTCCGTCGCTTGCGGTGCTCTCTCCGGTTTCCACAGCCTCGTATCTTCGGGCACCTCTTCTAAGCAGGTCGAGAAGGAGCAGGACGCCGTCAAGGTCGGTTACGGCGCCATGATCGTCGAGTCCTTCGTCGGCATCCTTGCCATCATCGTCGCCGGCATCATGTTCTCCGATATGAACACCGCCGGTACTGGCGCTCTCAACGCCGGTGTCGCTTCCACCCCGTTCCAGATCTTCGCCGCCGGCATCTCCCGCGGTATGCAGGCCTTCGGTGTTGACGGCACGCTCGCTACCGTCTTTATGACCATGAACGTCTCCGCTCTGGCCCTGACCTCGCTCGACGCCGTCGCCCGCATCGCCCGCACTTCGTTCTCCGAGTTCTTTGCCCAGACCAACGACGCCCTGGCCATCGAGTCCAAGGCCGGCTACATGAAGGTCCTCGGCAACCCCTGGTTCGCCACGGTCGTCACCCTGCTTCCCGGTCTCGCCCTCGCTTTTGGTGGCTATGCCAACATCTGGCCGCTCTTTGGTGCTTCCAACCAGCTGCTCGGCGGCATGACCATGATCACCCTCGCCGTGTTCTGCAAGTGCACCGGCCGCAAGGGCTGGATGCTCTACGTGCCCGTCGTCTTCCTGCTCTGCTGCACCTTCACCTCGCTGGTCCAGAGCGCCATGGGCTGCATGGCCGCTGTCCAGGCTTACGGCTTCTTCGGCACCATCCCGGCTACCGCCACCACGGCCGCCGTCTCCGTCGCCGCCACCAAGGGCCTGCAGCTTGTCTTCGCCGTCCTGCTGATGGTCCTGGGCCTCATCGTCGCCGTCAACTGCCTCAAGGAGCTCTTCGGCAAGGAGGCCGGTTCCATGCCCGACGAGGAGCCCGAGTGGTCCGAGATGGGCAAGGCCGAGTACGGCCGCGCCGCTGCCGCCGAGGCTCCTGCCGACGCCGAGGCCGCCAAGGCTTAGTCGACCTGACGAGTTGAACGCCACATCTATATGACTCGGAAAGACCGGGTCCGCGACTTCGCGGGCTCGGTCCTTTTTTCATGCAAAAGCGGGTGATGCTCGAGTGTTCTCGCAGATGTTTTGCGTGGATAAGGGCGCGCGTTGTACCATATAGACGTATATGTGTACATATGAAAGGGGCCCCGTGGCCAAGACGGTATATTCCGATAACCAAAATAATGTCGATGCCCTGGCTGAACGTCTGAGCAGCCAGACGTCGCTTTCTGCTGAGCGTGCCAAGCTGGTTGCCTACGACCTGCTTTGCCGCAAGGCGCTCAAGATTAAGTCGAGTGCGCTGGCGCAGATTTTCCGCTCCGTCGATAAAGAGTGCGACACCAAGGCGATGCGCGATGAGCTTATCGCGGCAAATATCGTGACCAAGATCGAGGGTAGCGGCATTAACGGGCGCCCGGCGTTCTATACCATCAATGCCGAGATCCGCGATGCCCAGGAGCAGCCTGCCGAGTCCGTCGAAGATTTTGTCGTCGACGATTTCGCTGACGTGCCTGCTGTGGAAGAAGTTGCTCCGCGTGGGCATGTCGATACCGATGAGTTGCTCGATGAGAACGTTGTGCGTGCCTTTACGGCCAAGGCAGGACGCGGCGGTTTTGGCGGGGGTGGCAAGCGCGATGCGCAGCGCCGCGCCCAGCAGGAGCGCTTCCGTCGCGCCGTTGCTCAAAAAGGTGAGATGGATGCCGAGGTTGTTGAGACCGAGGTTGCTGTCGAGTCGCAGAAGCCCGCGAAGGAGCAAAAGCCCGTGGAGGCCCAAGAGCCCAAGCGTCGTCGCGGTGCTCATTTTAAGGCTGCAGCGCAGGATGCCGCGCGTGAGGTTGAAGAGTCTTCTGAGGTTGCAGACGATGTTGAGGAGTCTGCCAAGAGGGCTCCGGGTTCGTGTCGTCCCGGCCGCGGTTTTGCGGGACGCGCGTATCCCGTAAGGCGTCAGGAGAAGAGCGAGTCGGCTTCGGCCACCCAGGACGAGAAGGCCGTTGAGCCGCAGCTTGAGGTTGATGCCGAGGCCAAGGGCCAGCAGCCTACTGATGAGCAGGCGGAGCAGGGCGCGTCGAGCAAGCCTCGCCGCCGTCGCCATCGTGGGGGCCGCAGTTCCCATGCCGAGACTGCAGCCGAGAAGACCACGCCGCAGGACGAGGATGCGAAGGTCGAGGTTTCTTCGGGGCAGCCTAAGCGCCAGTCGGCGAAGGAGAGCAAGTCCGATCGTCCGCAGAAGCAGGCGTCTATGCCGAAGCGCGAGCGCAATTCCCAAGGCGATTCTAAGCGCAAGTCTCAGAGGAAGCCGGAGTCTGCCGCAGCAGATACTGCTGCCCAGCAGCCCAAGTCGGCCGTTCACGGCGAGGTCTCGGCGTTTGCCCTTGCCCGCGTTTTAGGCAGGCAGCTGCTCAAAGTTGTCCCTACGCCCACGGCGCTCTCTAAGATCAAGGAGCAGCAGACACAGATCGTAAAGGTTGAGGGCAAGGACGGCAAAAAGGGTCCGCAGCGCACTCAGCACAACGAGATGTCCAACCGCAAGATTGCCGAGGAAATCGCAATCATCCAGGCTTGGATCGAGCAGAACCGAGGTGCCGATACGCCGGTTGCCTCGCGCCGCCAGCGTGCCTACCAGATCTTTAACGACGAGAAGGCTTTTGACGGCAAGCACGGTGAGCGCTTGATCAGGCGTATGACCGAAAAGGGCATCAGCATGCAGGCGATCAAGGTCGCCCCCAATCGCCCCGTGCACTTTACGGGCTTCTTTACGCTGGGTGCCGACAAGCCGTTCATTATGGTCGAGAACCTGGATACCTATGACGAGATCGTCAAGCTCCTGCGCGGACGCAAACATGCCAAGCTCTTTGGTACCAAGGTGGGCGGCGTGATTTTTGGCGGCGGCTGCAAGGCGAGCGTCTCGCACGCACTGGATGATTATCTGGCCGAGATTGGCTATCGCTTTAACTACGTCTACTACGTGGGCGATATCGATCGCGAGGGCGCGCGCATTGTCGAGCAGACTCGCAATGCCAATGTGGTTGAGATTCGCCTGCATGCCGGCATGTACCGCGCCATGCTCGCCGAGCATAAGCGTCGCGTGAAGGCCGGCGGCGAGTGCGAGCCCGCGGCTGCCAACCAGGGCGTGCCGCAGAACCTGGCAGCGACGATCAAGGATCTGCCCATGGTCACGCGCGTGCAGTTCCGCAACGTGCTGCGCGAGGGCGGGCGCATTCCGCAGGAGATCCTGATGACCGCAGACTATCGGGATGGCGACTCGGGAAGCTTCGACCGCATGCTGAACAATTAGCTCCGCCGTTCTACCGAACGGCGGTCTTCTTGACGCTGCGAGGGGCCCTGGCACGGCAATCTGACGTTCAACTTCGGCGGCGCGACCAGAAGGTCAGCGCCGCCTTGTTTTCAAGACTTTAGTCCGCTGGCCGCGCAGCGGCCAGCTTTAAACCACCCGCTACGCGGGTGGAGACAAACGGCTTTACAAAGCCACCCCTCCGACCGATATTGACGATTGTTCAGGCC
>CABUSD010000029.1:0-12013 GCA_902494165.1 uncultured Collinsella sp.
ACACAACGCAGCGCGTATGCCCGGACGCGATGCTCTCCATTGGTTCATATGTGAAAGGAACGCAATATGGCAACCAAAGAAGAAATCTCGATGGTTGGATTCGAGATTGTCGCATACGCGGGCGACGCCCAGACCGATCTGCTTGCAGCGCTCGATGCTGCTCGCGAGGGTGATTTTGAGAAGGCCGAGCAGCTGCACAAGGATGCCAGCGATGCACTCATCGGCGCTCACGACACGCAGACCAAGCTGCTGTCGCAGGAGGCCGGCGGCGGCGAGATGGAGATGACCTTCATCATGGCTCACGCCCAGGACACCCTCATGACCACCATGATTCTGGAGAAGCAGGCCCGCTTTACCATCGATGCCTACAAGCGCATCGCCGAGCTCGAGGCCAAGCTCGCCTAACGAGTCCTCACAATCAAGTCCCCTTCCAAAAGCTCTGCCGCAAACCCGCGACAGGGCTTTTTCCGTCCTCCTCCAAGTTGCGGCATCCGGCAGTTGGACGTTCCTTATCTGCCGGCAGTTTGGGCCACTCCTTTTGCCATTGGGGACGTTCTTAAACGACTAGTCGTTGGGGACAGTCTTGGGGTGCTCTGCCGCCCTTCCGTTCGGTTTTTCGCTGGGTGGGTATACTTCCATCCGCAATACAGGCCGGACTGAGGAGGTATCCAAATGCCGGATAACGGGTCAATACAAAAAAGAGACGCGCACGAGGTAGCTCATGGGCGTTCTGTCCAGATAACCGAGCACACGACAGTAACCGAGCTGCAGCCCAGCCTGTCCGATGTCGTGTGCGCAAACAAAAAGCTGCAGATTGGCTTTATCGTTGCGCTCGTGGTACTGGCGCTGCTGTCGGGCTTTGTAGCTCGTCCGCATTTCGCCGATACCAAAACTTGGGACTCCACCATCGAGGTTATCGATCAAAAGAAGGGCAACGTTTTGGCGCTCACGACCTCGTGCGTGGCGCTGTCTGCGGGCATCACGGCGCTGCCGGGCGATACGGGAACGCCGGTCGCCGAGCAGCTCGCCCAGCTTTCGGGCAACCTTGGTATCGTGCTTGCCGTGCTCTACCTAGAGAAATATTTGCTCACGATTTTGTGGTCGGTTGGCCTGGGCATCTTAATCCCGTTTGCGTTGGTACTCTTTGCGGTGTCGCTCGGCATTCACGGGCGCTGGAGCACGAGCACCGTTCTGCGCCGCGCGGCGACGCGCGTGCTGGTGGTTGCCGTGATCGGTATGGCGCTTGTGCCCGTGAGCGTATGGGTGTCGCAGAAGGTCGATGAAACGTATCGCGTAAGTATTGAGCAAGCCGAGCAAAAGGCTGCGGATGCGGCCGACACCACGGACAAGTCAGTCGAGACCAGCTCAAAATCGAACAAGAAAAAATCCGAGACCACGGAGTCCAAAAACGTGCTCGAGCAGTTGACTGATGGGGCATCGAGCCTTGTTACGTCGGTGACCAGCGGCGCCAAACAGATGACCGACGAGATCGTGCAGCAGGTGACCGATCTGATCGAAGGTGTCATCGTGATGATCGTGACCTCGTGCGTGATTCCACTGCTGGTGCTCGCGGCGTTTTTGTGGCTGGGGCACGTGCTGCTGGGGATCGATATCTCCGGTCCCGCGAACTATCTGACGGGCCGTTTCTTGAGCGCTCCGTCTAAACATGCCAAGAAGAGCGGGCAGTCTGAGTAGCTAAAACAGCTGTATATACCGGGGAATACCGCCGAAGGGCGGGCGAGACACGTTCTCGGCCGCCTTTTTGTTTGTTGAACACGTGGTCACTACGTCCGCGCCGGGCCCAAACGGCCAGCAATCATCCGTAAACGGTATTTGTTCAAAAAAGAACAAAGATAAACAAATAATACTTGCAGTTACTGTTCGAATGTGTTCAAATAAACATGAACAGTGAAGAACCGCACATTCAGATGCCCGGACCTGAACGCGATTCAACACTTCCAAACAGAAACTACGCACCTGCGTATCTCTCAAGGAGGATGTCATGAGGGTTGTAATCGCTTCCGATGCCGACGGTATGTCGATGAAGGAGTCCATCAAGGAGATGCTCATCGCCGACGGTCACGAAGTCGTCGACTATTCCGAGACCCCTGCCGCGGACCTTGTCGATTCCGCGACCGCCGTTGCCAAGGACCTGCTGGAGCACAAGGATTCCCAGGGCTTCGCATTCGATAAGTACGGCGTCGGCTCCTATATGGCTGCCGTCAAGATCAAGGGCATGGTCGTCGCCAACATTTCCGACGAGCGTTCCGCTTACATGACCCGTGAGCACAACGGCTCGCGCATGGTCACCATGGGCCCGGGCGTCGTGGGCACCGAGGTCGCCAAGAAGATCGCCCGCGAGTTCCTGCGTGCCCAGTACGCCGGCGGCCGTCACCAGATCCGTGTCGACATGCTCAACAAGATGGCCTAACGAGAGCCACCGAGAACTCGAACTTCTACCTCAACTTGTGAATTCAGACGAAAGGACGTTCTGATGAAGAAGACCATCGCAATCGGTTGCGACCATATCGTTACGGACGAGAAGATCTATCTGGCCGACCGCCTGGAGCAGGCTGGCTACAAGGTGCTCGACTGCGGCACCTACAGCCACACCCGTACGCACTATCCCATCTACGGTAAGGCCGTGGGCGAGGCTGTTGCCAGCGGCAAGGCCGACTTTGGCGTGGCCCTGTGCGGTACCGGCATCGGCATCACCAACGCCGTCAACAAGGTTCCCGGCGCCCGCTGCGCCCTGGTTCGCGACATGACCTCTGCCCTGTATGCCCGTCGCGAGCTCAACGCCAACATCGTGGGTTTTGGCGGCAAGATTACCGGCGAGTTCCTGATGGCTGACATCATGCTTGCCTTCCTGGAGGAGCCCTACGAGAAGACCCCCGAGCACGATGCCCTGATCGCCAAGATCGATGCCTGCAACAAGGCCGACGCCGAGGCTCAGGCTGATCCGCACTTCTTTGACGAGTTCCTCGAGAAGTGGGACCGCGGCGAATACCATGATTAGCGGGTATCCGGCGTAATTAACTAGTCCGTTGACGGCTCGCGTTTCTGTGAGGGGGCGCGGGCCGGTTTTCTATCAGCCCCACTGACTTGGCGGGCTGGCGTACGAAAGTGAAGGCTCCTATGGAGTTTGTTCTTGATAACGGTTCTATTCGTGTGGCACTGAGCACGGCTGGCGGATCGTTCACTTCGATTAAAGCCAACGGTCGCGAGTACCTGTGGCAGGGCGATCCTTCGGTCTGGTCGGGCCAGGCACCCATTTGCTTTCCGATTTGCGGCGGCCTTCGCGACGGTCACGCAATGACCATGGGCGGCCGCGAGGTTAAGCTCGCCCGCCACGGCTTTGCGCGCAAACAGGAGTGGAAGCTCGAGGAACAGAGTGACAACATGGTTGCGCTGAGCCTAAGCTCTGCCGACCATGCCGAGTTGCTCGAGCAGTACCCGTATCCGTTTAAGATCGTTGCTCGTTACATGATTGATTCGGAAAAGGTGGCCGTGTCGTACGAGGTGACCAATGAGGGCACCGAGGACATGCCGTTCTTTGTGGGCGGTCACCCCGGCTTTAAGTGCCCGCTCGACGAGGGCGAGTCCTACGACGATTACGAGCTCCGTTTTGAGCAGCGTGAGGCCGCCGAGCTCTGTACTGCCGTTCCCTCGACGGGCCTGATTGATGTTGAGCATCGCAGCAAGAACCCCATGATCGGCCAGAACCTGCCGCTTACCCACGAACTCTTCGACTTCGCGGAGACCATCTTCGACGTGCTCGAGAGCCGCGTGGTTACGCTGACCAAGAAAACCGAGGACAAGGGCGTGCGCCTGACGTTCCCCGATATGCCGTACCTGATTGTGTGGAGCAAGCCCGAGGGCGACTTTGTGGCAATTGAACCGTGGGGTGGCCTGTCCACCTGCTCCGACGAGGACGATATTCTAGAGCACAAGCGTGGCTGCCTGGTGGCCAAGCCGGGGGAGACCGTCACCCGCGGCTTTGAGATCGAGATCCTTTAACGAGCTATCGTATGTTTGGGGTGGGTCATGCCGCCCCGGAACAGGAGTTCAATATGATTCTGACCGTTACCATGAACCCGTCGATTGATACGCGCTATCAGCTCGACAAGCTGATCATCGACGATGTTAACCGTGTGACGCCCGAAAAGACCGCTGGCGGCAAGGGCCTCAACGTGAGCCGCGTGCTGCTGCAGCTGGGCGACGACGTGCTCGCGACCGGTCTGCTCGGCGGCCACATGGGCGCCTATATGGCCGAGCTTATGGATGCTGATGGCGTCAAGAACGACTTTGTGCCCATTGCCGGCGAGACGCGCATCTGCCTGAATATTCTGCACGAGGGTAATCAGACCGAGCTGCTGGAGAGCGGCCCGCAGATCGCCCCGGCCGAGCTCGAGGCCTTTACGGCCAAGTTTGCCGAGCTTGCAGCGAAGGCGGACGTTGTGACGCTTTCGGGCTCGCTGCCGCGTGGCGTCGATGCCGGCTACTATGCCGAGCTCGTCAAGATCGCCGAGGAGGCGGGCACCAAGGTGCTGCTCGATACCTCGGGTGCATCGCTGGAGGCCGCGCTGGAGTCCGACGCCAAGCCCGAGCTTGTGAAGCCCAATCTGACCGAGATCAACGGTCTGCTGAGCACGTCCTTCACGACCGATGATGTCGATGCTCTGCGCGAGGCGCTTGCCGCCGATGGCCGTTTTGCCGGTATTCCCTGGGTTGTCGTTTCGATGGGCGCTGCCGGTTCGGTGGGCTTCCATGAGGGTCGCGCATTCCGCGCCAAGACGCCCGCGATTGCTGCTGTGAACGCGACGGGTTCCGGCGACTCGACCATCGCCGGCTTTGCGCATGCCATTGCTGCTGGTGCCGACGACGTCACGGTGCTCAAGACTGCCAATACCTGCGGCAAGCTCAACGCCATGGACCCCAAGACCGGCCACCTGGTCATGGACCGCTGGGACGAGGTCTACAACAGCGTTGAGGTCGTAGAGTTGTAGCGGTTGCGACTCCTAATAGAATGAGCGTGGATAATCTCCTGCTTTTGGTGCCCATACGAGCTCAAAGTGGGAGATTTTCCACGCTCGAGTCATTAGTCGTTGGGGACGTTCTTGTTTGACTAGTCGTTTAAGAGCGTCCCCAATGACTACACGCAAAAATGGCGCCCGCCGGCGATGTTGCCGGCGGGCGCCGTTGTCTTGAAGACGAAATGATCCGTTTTCCTTCGTCCGAAAGGGATCATTACAGTGAGTCGATAAAGCGCTGCTGGGCGGCGCGGCCGGCTTCATCCCATTTAAATACGCCGGCGTTGTCGAGCACGTGGCCAAACACCACGCCGACCTCCTCGTGCAGGATATCGATGGCGTTGTCCGCCGTAAGCTCGTCGGCGCGGCGGGCATAGACATCCTCGGCCCATGCGGCGTGGCTGCGGCAAAGACTATCGCCCTCGAGCGCGCCGGCAAGGTCGTAGCTGGCATCGGCCTTGGCCGCCAGCAGGTGCTCGCGGACAGCACCGAGCTCGGGAACCAGGCGCGGCGGCAAAATGGCCAGGCCCATGACCTCGATCAGGCCGATGTTCTCCTTCTTAATGTGGTGATACTCGGCATGCGGGTGAAACACGCCCAACGGATGCTCGTCGGTCGTGATGTTGCAGCGAAGCGCCAGGTAGGCCTCGTAGATTTTGCCGCCGGCATTGCCGCGGGAGTCGACGCGGCGGATGACGGGTGTCACTGTGTTGTGCGCCATGCCATCGGCTGTGTGCGCGATGACGCCCACAGACTCATCGGTCCACTCGCGCCAGGCGAGGATAATCTTCTCGGCAGCGTCGAGCAGCTGAGCGCGGTCATGCGAGCGCAGGCGAAGCACCGAAAGCGGCCACTGCAGCACAGCACCCGTAACGCTGTCAAAGCCGGGCACGCTAAACTGCAAGACCTCGGCGGCATGCATCATGGGGAACTCGTGCGCGCCGCCCTGGAAGTGGTCGTGCGACAGAATCGAGCCGCCCACGATGGGCAGGTCGGCGTTGGAGCCAATAAAGTAGTGCGGGAACAGGTCCACAAAGTCGAGCAGGCACGTCAGGCCCTTGCGGTCAACGTGCATCGGGCGATGCTCGGAGCTCATGGCAATGCAGTGCTCGTTAAAGTACGCGTACGGGCTGTACTGGAAGCCCCAGCGATCGCCATTGAGCGAGATGGGGATAATGCGCAGGTTCTGGCGTGCAGGATGAGCGCCGCCGTCGGCTGCGGCGGAGCGTCCGGGGTAGCCCTCGTTTTCGATGCAGAGCTGGCAGGCGGGATACTTTTCGCCCGTGTTCTTGGCGGCACCTGCCGCGGCGATATCGCGCGGGTCCTTCTCAGGCTTGGACAGGTTGATGGTTATCTCGAGATCGCCCCAGTTGGTGGGGGTGCTCCATTTGATGTTGCGCGCGATGGCGGCACGGCGCACGTAGCCGGCGTCGCAGCACAGGCCGTAGAACCAGTCGGTCGCGGCGCGGGGCTCGTTGACGCCCATGCGGCCGTTGAACTCCTCGTTTACAACCGAAGGCCTCGGCATGAGCATACCCATGATGCGCATGGCGATGCGGTCGCGCCCCGATGCCGTGTCCTCGGCAGCACCGTTGGCAACGGCGGCCTCGGCAAGCGCGGCGAGCGTGCCCTCCAGGTCAAAGTCGGGCAGGGTATCGGGGTGCAAGAGCGAAATCTTCTCGGTCTTGAGCGCCCAAGCCATGTCGAGTGCGGGGCCCGTGGCGCCGATGCACTCCAAAATGGTGTTGTAGGCCCAGATGCGATCGTCCTGTCCGATCATCGATCGATGGATGGCATACTCAATCAGGCCCTGCGCGGCCTCGCGCACGTCGGTCATTACAGCCATGCCGCGTAAGCCCCCTTGTCAGAAATGGCGTAGTGGCGGGCAGAGCCCTCGCCCAGCCAGCCGTTCATCTTGGCAATGAAGGTGTCGACCAGGTCGAGCGGCACGAAGGCCTGGATGGTGCCACCAAAGCCGCCACCGTGAATGCGAACGGCGCCGCGGCCGTCGAGCACGTGCTCGGCCAGCGCCAGGGCATACATGGAAGGCTGCTCAGACCCCAGCTTGGCAACGACATTCTGCAGGTACATGGCGGAGCTGGCGCCGGACTCGCGCGTCAGGACCAGGAACTGGTCGATGTCGCCGGCGTTAAGGGCCGCCCAACGCTTATCGACCAGGCCGTTTTCGTACCAGTAGTGAACGGCGCGCAGGCAGGCACGGTCGCCCAGCTTGGCGCGCAGCTCGGGGAGCTTGGCGTCAAAATCGGCAACGTTTACCTCGCACAGGCGTGCCTTGCCAAACTCGGCGGCGACGTCTTGCATCTCGCGCGGAACGGCGGCGTAGTCGTCGGTGGCGGCCACGTGGTCGGCGCCGACCTTAACGAGCACGAGCGCATAGCCGTGATCTTCAAAGTTGAGTTCGAGCTTCTGGGTCTTAGGCTGAGCCTGATCCTCAAAGTCCATGTAGGCAAGGCCGCCCAAGCACACGGCGGCCTGGTCCATAAGGCCGCAGGGCTTACCGTAGTAATTGTTCTCGGTGCGCTGGCTCATCTGGGCGAGCGCGACAGGCTCGATGGCGGGCGCTCCCCAGAGCGTCTCCATGGCACGACCGTATGCCGCCTCGACAGCAGCGGAGCTCGAAAGACCGCCGCCCGAGGGGACGGAGCAGGTGAAGGCGAGGTCGAAGCCCTGGGGCTCAACGCCCAGAGCAGCGATTTCGTGGGCCATGCCGCGGACGAGGCTCGCGGACGTGCCCTTCTCGGACTCCTGAACGTCTAGCGTGTCGAGCGCGATCTCAAACGTGGGATAGCCTTCGTCGGCAACGCGGACCTTGTTGGAATCAGTTGCCACGGCGATGCCGTCGACGGCGACATCGAGCGAGCCGGCGATAACGTGGCCGCCCTCGTGGTCGGTGTGGTTGCCGCTGATCTCGGAGCGGCCGGGCGCGTGCACATAGAGCACCTGGCGATCGCCGATGGGGCCAAACTCATCCTCGAACAGCTTGGTGAGTGTGGCGAGTGTCTTTTCGTCGGGAGCGGTCATGAGGGTCCTTTCCTTGGCGCATACTGACGAGCTTTGCGTCGTAGTGAGTACGTTAACAATCTGAAGCGGCGTAAATTCAGCATCTACGATGCCGCACGTTACGGGCTATGTTAACGTACTCATAACACAACACTTATCACTTTTTGAGAATCTGGTAATCGGTAGAAATTCAGCCGTGAACGGTATTGCCGTATGGACTTATAGAGCAGAAGAGTTGCGGATTGAAAAAGTAGAGTACGTTAGCATGCGTCCGACGATAGCGGGCTTCGGCGCGGGGTGTGTTTCTGCCCGGGCCGGCATGCACGCTATTCAGATCTCGCAAGGGTGAAGGTGATCCTGTGGCAAGGCGCCCGTCCAACGATACAGGTACGCGTCCGGTCTCCATGGCCGACGTCGCCCGCGCTGCTGGCGTTTCGCAGCAGACGGTTTCGCGCGTCGCCAACGGCTTGCCCAACGTTAACGAGCAGACGCGCCAGCGCGTGCAGGCCACCATGCAAGAGCTCGGCTTTCGTCCGAGTTATGCCGGTCGCTCGCTGCGCGACGGCCGCTACCATTCGGTCGGTCTGTGCGTCAACGATGTCACCAAGTTCGGTAACCTGACGATGATCGACGGCATTGCCAGTGCGGCCCGTGAGCGCGGTTGCGCCATCACGCTGGTCGAGATGTCCAAGACCGAGGAGTTTTCGCTTGCCGAGGCCACGCGTCGTATGGCTGCATTGCCGGTGGACGGCATCATCATCGGCATGAGTCGCATGGCGCCCGATTTTGAGTCGTTTGATCCACTGCCGGGCATTGGCACGGTTATCGTCACCATGTATGCGCATCCGCGCGTGACCACGGTCGATTCCGATCATTACGGCTGCTCGCTGCTGCTCATGGATCACCTGTTTGAGCTGGGGCACGAGCAGATTCGCTATATTGGTGGCCCGTCGTTCTCAGTCGACGAACAGTTTCGTCGCGCCGGCTGGCAGGATGCACTCGAGCGTAAACACATCGAGCCGGTAGAGCCGCTCGAGGGTGACTGGTCTGCCAACAGCGGTTACGAGGCGGGCAGGTACCTGGCCGAGCACGACCGCACCATGACGGCGATTTACGCGGCAAACGACCAGATGGCAAACGGCGCCATCGCCGCGCTGCGCGATAGCGGCTTGCGCGTGCCCGAGGACGTGAGCGTGGTGGGCGTCGATGACTCACTCGACGACTTTGTCGCGCATAACGAGCTCACGACCGTTCGATTCGACTTGCATCAGCGCGGACGAGAGGTGTTTGAGCATGCGGTTCCCGAGGCGGGTACGGCGGGCAAAGCCGTTGCCATTCGTATTCCCGGCCAGCTTATCGTTCGACATAGTACGGCGGCACCGCGCGCATAGTTTCCACAGGTCAACGGTGATATGTTGAACATCAATAACAATCGATAAGGATGCCGGCAGATAGCTGTTGGGATGCAGCCGAGTGCTATGATAGACGGGTTCTTTTGTCTATCTAGGAGGCTTTGCCTGATGGAGATCACCAAGGATATCCGCTACATCGGCGTCGACGACCACGACATCGACCTGTTCGAGGGCCAGTACGACGTGTCCGAGAACGGTATGGCATACAACAGCTACGTTATCTTGGGCGAAAAGATCGCTGTCGCCGATTCGGTCGACGCTGGCTTTGTCGACGAGTGGCTCGGCAACCTCGAGGCCGAGCTCGATGGCCGTACGCCCGACTACCTGGTCGTCCATCATATGGAGCCCGATCACTCCGCCGGCATTGCCGCCTTTATGGAGCGCTATCCCCAGGCACAGATCGTGGCAAGCATGGGCGCCTTCCGCATGATGGTCAACTTCTTTGGCACCGATTTCCCCGAGCGCAAGATGGTCGTCAAAGAGGGCGATGTGCTCGACCTGGGCGGCCACAGCCTAACGTTTGTTGGCGCCCCCAACGTTCACTGGCCCGAGGTGCTCTTCTCCTACGAGGCCACCGACAAGGTGCTCTTTAGTGCCGACGGCTTTGGCAAGTTTGGCGCCAACGACATCGAGGATCCTGAGGGCTGGGCCTGCGAGGCGCGCCGTTACTACTTTGGCATCGTGGGAAAGTTCGGCAAGTTTGTGCAGGCCGTGCTCAAGAAGGCCGCCGATCTGGATATTCAGATTATCTGCCCGCTTCACGGCCCCGTGCTGACCGAGAACCTGGGTTATTACCTCGACACCTACAACACCTGGTCGAGCTATCAGCCCGAGGACGACGGCATCACGATTGCCTACGCGAGCGTGTACGGCCACCTGAAGGCCGCCGTTAAGGAACTCGCATCCGCGCTTGAGGCTCGCGGCCAGAAGGTTTCCGTCTTTGATCTCGCTCGCGACGACATGGCCGAGGCCGTTGAGGATGCGTTCCGCTATGACCGTCTGGTACTCGCTTCCATCACCTATCAGGGCGAGATCTTCCCGTTTATGAGCACCTTCATCCACACGCTCGCCGAGCATGCCTACCAGAACCGCACGGTGGCGCTTGTCGAGGCCGGCTCTTGGGCGCCCGCTGCTGCCAAGGTTATGACCAAGGAGCTCGAGGGCATGAAGGACATCACCCTGACGCAGAACAAGGTGACCGTGCTGGGTTCGCTCAACGACGCCTCGCGCGCCCAGATCGAAGCCCTCGCCGACGAGCTTTCCAAATAGCGATATTTCGCTTTTAACGCTCAAACCACCACAAAGGGGACAGGCACCTTTGTGGTGGTTTTTGTTTATGCGCCGGTGATGATGAGGTCCGGGCGCTCGTCGTTGGCGATTTCGGCGATTGAGGTGGCAACGGCATGGTCGGGGTCGCAATCCATCACGACGGTGTCGACATCGGTCAGTTCGGCAAAGCGATACATGCCGCGTCCGTTGACCTTGCTGGCGTCCATGAGGGCGGCGCTTTGACGGGCTGCGGCGATCATGGCCGTTTTGGTCTCGGCCATCTGAGGAAAGTCAGTCGTAAAGCCGCAGCGGGGGACAAAGGCGCCGGGGCATATGACGGCAAGGTCTGCGTGAACCGTTTGAAGTGCCTGCATGGTGAGCGGGCCATATAGATAGCGATGGCCTTTGCGCAGTGCCCCTCCCAGCATGACGACATCGACCGAGGGCATGCTTTCGTCGATGTAATCGGCAATGGTGATGTCGGCCGTGATGACGGTGATGCCGTCGCGCTGGTCGAGGAGCCGGACGAACTCGAGTGCCGTGGTGCCCGAGTCGACGAGCAGGGTGTCACCGCTGCCGACGAGTTCGATGGCACTTTGTGCGATGGCCTGCTTGGCGGCGACATTTACGTTGATGCGGCGATCTTGCGTGGAGACGGTTAGGCGTTTGTGGAGCGACACGGCGCCGCCATGCGTGCGACGCAGCTTGCCGGATTCGGCGAGCGCGTCCAGGTCGGCGCGGGCGGTGACAGAGGACACGCCAAAGGTTTGGGCGATGTCTGCCACCTGAACGGAGGCGTTATGCTCGAGCATTTCCATAATGGCGGCGCGCCGCTCGTCGGCGAATGCTCGAGTTGTTACGTGGGCCATAGCTGCTCCATCCGCGTCTGAAATTTGCAGGAATTGTGTTGAATCCATTTTCGTTCATTTTCTTTTTAAGTAAGAAAACACCTTTCGATTGCTTATCTTTTCTATAAAAGAAAGACGATTCGCGTGAAAACTTCAGTGTCGGATAGAGAAATTTGGTCCGAATCCCTTCCGTTTGCTTTTCAAAAACGGGTGTCCTGACCTGCGTGCCGGTGATATCTCATACATGTAACACGAACGATTTCCATACAATGGGCGCAGCAAAACGCAAGGTAAAAGGCCTTGCGGACACGTACGCCCGATGTCCAGATGCGGGCGAGGGAGAGGAGCAAACGCTCATGGCACTTGTTACCACCGAAAAGATGCTCAAGGACGCTCAGGCCGGCCACTACGCCGTCGGCGCGTTCAACGT
>CABUSD010000030.1:0-11885 GCA_902494165.1 uncultured Collinsella sp.
GTTCCCGCCGCGACTACGTGTCCGCCGTTGACGCCGGCGCCGGGCCCCATGTCGATCACGTAGTCGGCGGCACGGATTGTATCCTCGTCGTGTTCGACGACGATAACGGTATTGCCGATATCGCGCAGGCGCTCGAGCGTCTTGATCAAGCGCTCGTTGTCACGCTGATGAAGACCGATCGAGGGCTCGTCCAGAATATAGAGCACGCCCATGAGACCCGCGCCGATCTGCGTTGCCAGGCGAATACGCTGCGCCTCGCCACCGGAAAGCGTCGCCGAGGCACGATCGAGCGTCAGATAGTCGAGTCCAACATCGACCAGAAAACGCAAGCGCTCCAGGATTTCCTTGACGATACGGCCGCCGATAAACTGTTGGCGCTCGGTGAGTTCCAGGCCCTCAAAAAACTCGAGCGATTCACGGCACGACAGGCAACAAACCTCGTAAATGGACTTGCCGCCCACGGTGACGGCGAGCATCTCAGGGCGCAAACGAGCGCCGTGGCAGCTCGAGCACGGCTCCTCGCGAATGTACTTCTCCAGGCGCGCCTTGGTGTTCTCGTTCGTCGTCTCGGTATAGCGTTCGTACAGGATGTTGCGAACGCCCGAAAACTTGGTATCCCACTGGCTGCGACGTCCGTCGAGCTTTTGGTAGTCGACCGAGATCTTCGTATCGCCCAGGCCATCCAAGAATGCACGACGCACGCGAGGGGGCAAGTCCTCCCACGGCGTATCGGTGCTCACCTTAAAGTGTTTGCAGACCGCAGCAAAAATCTGCGGATAGTAGTTCGAGTTGCCAAACAGGCTACCAAAGACTCCGTCGGCAATGGACTTCGAGGGGTCCTCGATCAACGCCTCGGCATCAACGGTTTTCTTAAAGCCCAGGCCGTCGCACTCAGGACATGCGCCATAGGGAGCGTTGAACGAAAAATCACGCGGCTGAAGATCGTCAATGGAGTGACCATGCTCCGGGCACGCCAAGGCCAACGAATACTCCAGCAGCTCGCCCTCGGTCCCCTCGGGAGCATCACGATCGGGCAGCATGTACACGTTTACATTGCCGTGAGCCAGCGCGGTCGCCTGCTCAACAGACTCGGCGATACGGCCCAGAGAGTTCTCACGGATCACGATGCGATCGACTACGACCTCGATATCGTGCTTGAACTTCTTGTCCAGATCGATCGGATCGTCGAGCGAGCGCACTTCACCGTCGACACGCACGCGGCTAAAGCCCTCGGCGCGAAGGTCCTCAAACAGTTTGGTGTACTCGCCTTTTCGCCCGCGCACCACCGGTGCCAGCACAAACGCGCGGCGGCCCTCCCCCGCCGCCAAGACCTTGTCGGCAACCTGGTCGGTCGTCTGACGCTCAATGACGCGGCCGCATTCGGGACAGTGCGGGGTGCCCACACGGGCGAACAGCAGGCGCAGATAGTCATAAATCTCGGTTACGGTGCCAACCGTCGAGCGAGGGTTTTTAGACGTCGTCTTTTGGTCGATCGACACCGCCGGCGAAAGGCCGTCGATTGAATCCAAGTCGGGTTTGTCCATCTGGCCCAAGAACTGGCGCGCATAGCTCGAAAGGCTCTCGACGTATCGACGCTGGCCCTCGGCATAGATAGTGTCAAATGCCAGCGAACTCTTGCCCGAGCCAGAAAGACCGGTAATGACCACGAGTTGGTCACGCGGAATGGAAACATCGATATCACGGAGGTTGTGCTCACGAGCGCCGCGAATAACGATAGAAGAATCAGACATGGAAGCTCCTTGCCTCCTATTGCATCGAATCATACTGTCGATGAGTTTAGCGCACTCGACGCGCACAGATGTTCGTAATACAAGATTCGCAGACCTTTAGCTTTGCGTATCGGGTGCTTTGTTTCTCGAAATGCCGTGGAAAGGTTACAGTAATCTACTACTGAACTTAATTTGCTGTAACAGAGGAACGTCCATGACCGAAGATATCCCCCTTGAAATCACTTCGAGCGACATGGCCAATCTGCCCATATTCATCGCCGTCCTTATCGTGGCCACCGTCGTCGTGCGCGTGTATTTTTCAATCAAACACAATGAAAAGCCGCCCATTGCCCGCGTCTTTTGGTGCGCGACGCTCCTCATCCCGCTCGGCATGGTAGCTGCATGGATTACGAATCAATTGCTCGTAAATGAGGACAATTCCCTATGGGTCCTTTCTTATTCGGCGCTCGGTGCTACCGCCGTCATACTTCTTGTCGAGCCCTTGGTTTCGGGACTTATCGACCAAACCGATCTTGCGACGGGAACGGTTGCCTGTATTTGCCGTGACATCCTTGTCATCGCCGCTGTTTCAGCGCTCTCGTTCGTTTCGCTCGAAATTGCCTGTAACGAAACGTTCTATCGCATTCCCGCCAACTCATTCGGGTTTTCCGTCGGGCTGCTCGCGACGGTTCTGCTCTCCCTTTATTTGCTGGGACAGCGTCATGGAGGCGTCATGGCCCTCGTGCCCGTCGCCTGTTGCATCCTTGGCATTGCCGAGCACTTCGTCATAACGTTTAAAGGCGAAGCCATCCTGCCAAGCGATATCTTGGCCCTTGGCACCGCAATGGAAGTGAGCGAGGGATACGAGTTTACCTTTACCGCCGGAATCGTAACCTCTCTCGCCCTGCTGGAGATTTCCCTGGGGCTTCTTTCGCTTATCCGACCGCGAAAGCTCCGTACGCCCACCCATGTCTTCCCCGCAATCGCCGCTAACCTCTGCGCTTTTCTGCTAGTGACCGTTGTGGGGCTCTCAGGCTTTTCCAGCATCGACTTGGAGCAGGCGCTGGATTTTGGATTTGACCGTTGGCAGCCCATCACCACATATACGTCTCAGGGTTTTATCACTTCGTTCACCGAAATGGTCAACGAGTTGCCCATTGAGAAGCCCGAAGGCTATACGCCCGATGAGGCGCAGAGCATCGAGCAGGAGCTCGCCGCCGCCTACGACAGCACGTATGGCTCGAGCGAGCAGCGCGCGGCTGCCGTTGCCCAGTTCAATGAAATCAAGCCGACGATTGTTGCCGTCATGAACGAGAGTTTTAGCGACCTTTCGTGCTTTGAGCAGCTCCAGGCGGCCGGGTACACCGGCCCCGCATTCTACAACTCGCTTCCCGACACACTTGTTCGCGGCACCATGCTCGCTTCGGTCACCGGTGGCGGAACGGCAAACTCCGAATTCGAATTTTTGACCGGAGCGACAACGGCCTTTGTCGGATTAGGCAAGATCCCCTATCAGCTGTATCAGATGAATGGCGTCAACAGCCTGGCAAAGGACCTTAAAGAGCTTGGGTATACCGCTACCGCTATGCACCCGCAAAACCCCGTCAACTACCATCGAGATAAGATCTATCAGCAACTGGGCTTTGGAGACTTTCTTTCAATCGGCGATTTCGAAGGTGCGCCCTGTTACCATGCCGGCGTATGCGACTACGCCACCTACGACAAGATACTCGACCTGCTTAGAACCGACGAAGCGCCGCAGTTCATCTTTGACGTCACGATGCAAAATCACGGCGGCTACGACTATGGCACCGTTCCCGCCGAAGAGCTGACAAACTATTGGGTCGAGGGAGCCAGCGAGGGCGCCAATAGCGCGCTCAACACCTATCTCACCTGCATCAACGCATCCGACCGGGACCTCGAGTACTTTATCAACGAGCTCCGCAATATCGGCAGACCGGTTGTTCTTGTCTTTTTTGGCGACCATCAGCCGAGCGCCGCAACGACTCTCAACGACGAGCTGTACCCTCAGGAAGATACGGCAAGCCACGCTTTCCGTGTCTATCAGTCAACCTATTTCGTCTGGGCTAACTATGAAATCGCCGGCAATACCGAGCTCAACGTCTACGACACCGTCGGGGCAAACGAGATTGCAGCCATTACCCTTAATAAGATCGGCGCCCCGCTCACCGACTATCAAAAGGCCCTGCTTGCAACAAGGTCAGATGTGCCCACCATCAATGTCGCCGGCTATCTCGGTGCCGACGGGCTGCGCTACAACTTGGAATCTGAAGACAGCCCATACACCTCGACGATCGACAAGCTGCAGCGCATGCAATACCTCGAGTTCGCCAGCAAAGTTCAGTAAGCCCGCCCATTCGCTTGGGCCCATCGTATTGCAAGCACGCTCGGCCCAAATGCATCGCAAATGACTCCCGCTCGCAAACGAGGGTACAATGACGCTCGTGTCACATCACGGGGCTCCGGCCCCAACATATACAAAGGAGTCATACATGGGTTGCGAGCACGCACAGGCCGCCGGCGGACAAACGTCGCCGTCGCAATTTGAGGAGAACACGCTGTCCGAGGTCAAACGCGTCATCGCCGTGCTTTCCGGCAAGGGCGGTGTCGGCAAGTCGTTTGTCACCGGTGCCATCGCCACCGAGCTTGCCCGTCACGGCCACAAGGTCGGCGTCCTCGATGCCGACATCACCGGTCCCTCTATCCCCAAGATGTTCGGCATGAGCGGACGCCACGTCCATGCCCTTGGCAACCTCATGCTGCCCGAAATCTCCGAGCACGGCGTCAAGGTCATGAGCTCCAACCTTCTGCTCCAAAACGAGACCGACCCCGTCCTTTGGCGCGGTCCGGTCATCGCAGGCGCCATTAGGCAGTTCTGGAGCGAGACCTCGTGGGGCCCCATCGACTACCTGCTGGTCGACATGCCTCCGGGAACAGGCGACGTCGCGCTCACCGTCTTCCAGTCGCTGCCCGTCGACGGCATCGTCATCGTCACGAGCCCGCAGGACCTGGTCTCGATGATCGTCGCCAAGGCGGTCAACATGGCCGAGAAGATGAACGTCCCCATTCTGGGCATTGTCGAGAACATGAGCTATATTGAGTGCCCCGACGGCGGCAAGAAGATCGAGGTCTTTGGCAAGAGCAAGCTCCCCGAGGTCGCAGAGCGCTATAACCTCGACATCTTGGGCACGCTTCCCATCAATCCGGCACTCGCCGAGGCCTGCGATAAGGGCGAGGTCGAGACCGCGCTGCCCGATGGCATGTTGCCCAAGGCAGTCTCTGCCGTCGAGGCCGTTACCCCGCACGAGACCGACGAGGCCTAAGTGAACGCGAGCGCCTTCTATGACGTCCTGGTAATCGGCGGCGGGGCTTCAGGCCTCGCCGCTGCCATTACGGCCGCACGCGCTGGCAAAAGCGTCTGCATCGTTGAGCGCGATGTCGCCTGTGGCCTTAAGCTCCTTGCGACCGGTAACGGCCGCTGCAACCTCTCCAACGAATCGATTGATCCTCAGCGGTATAACCACCCCGCATTCGTCGAATCCGTCATGGGCCCCCAGCCCGAACAAGAGCTTATGGGTTTCTTCTCCTCGCTGGGTATCATGACAACCTCCGAGGAAGGCCGGCTGTACCCGCGCTCCCTTCGCGCTGAATCGGTGCGCGACGCGCTTCTCAACGTTTGCGACCGCCTAGGTATCACCTTAATCTGCGGAGCCAACGTTGCCTCGGCGCACAAAGCTTCCGAAGGCTGGGCACTCCAAATAGACCGTCCAGCGCGGGTGCTCAAGGCAAAAAAGCACGACGACCGAAAATCGGAGCTCCGCTCGCTTCGGAAAGCGCTCGCCGATGTCCCTCGCAAGAACGAGGCCCTGCAGGCACATGCCGTAATTATCGCCACGGGCGGCAACCCCACCGGTATCGCCGATACGTTTCGCCTCCCCCTCACTTCGCTGCACCCCATCCTCTGCCCCGTATCGGCAACGATCGCTGGCGATCGGGCGGCACTCAAGACGTTGGATGGTCTGCGCGTCCGCGCCCGCTTGACGCTCGCCCGTAACCATAGTGAGCTCTGGCACGAAGACGGTGAAGTGCTGTTTCGAACCTTCGGCATCTCGGGCGTCGCTGTCTTCAACCTCTCCCGTCGTATCCAGCGCGGCGATACGATCCTGCTCGACGTTTTCCCCGACCTCTCTAAAGACGAGCTGCTCGATATGCTTAACCGGCGCGTTAAGCTGCTCGGTGGCTTTTCGCCCCGCGATCCCCGTTGGCTCGACGGCATGCTCGCCCCGCAACTCTCCTGCGTCGTCTGCACAGCGTTTGAGCAGTGCCATCCAGGCTCCAACGATGTCATCCACCTGGTCTCGATCCTCAAGCACTTTAAGTTGCTCGTCGAGGGAACAGTCGAGGAGCGCTCGGCGCAGGTCACGCGTGGTGGCGTATCTGTCGAGAGCATCTCAACACCCAGTCTACGCGCGCGCAGCGCTGTCGACGCCCCGCTTTACGTCTGCGGCGAAGCGCTCGACATCGACGCCGATTGCGGAGGCTTTAACCTTGCATGGGCCTGGCTCTCGGGCATTCGCGCTGCAAGCAGCCTGTAGCCGCGCAGTCTATAATCAAAAACGCATTCGGGCCGTCTGGGATACCGGACGGCCTCTTTCTTGCCTCTAAGGAGACCTCGATGATCGAAATCACCCAAGTCAACGCGTCGCTCGATGAAGCCGGCGATGAAAATGCCTGCCTCATTGTTGGCAAGCGAGTCGCCAAGCGCGTCCTACGTTGCAAGGACTCCGAGATCAAGTCCATCGAGCTCCACCGCAAGTCAATCGATGCTCGCAAAAAACGAGACGTCCATTTTATCCTGAGCTTTCGTGTTGAGCTGACTAGTCCCCACCTCGAGCGAGAAGCGGTCGACGGCGTTTCCGAGCGTGACCGCTCGCGCGTACGCACGATAGAAGACGATGGGCCTTCATTCCCCTCCCCCGTCTCCGACGCACCCAAAGAGCGCCCCGTCGTCGTCGGTGCCGGATGCGCTGGCCTTTTCGCTGCGCTTACGCTCGCCGAAGCAGGTCTTAAGCCCTTGCTCATCGAGCGCGGCGACCCGGCATTTCGCCGCTCGCAGGCGATCGACCTCTTTCTAAAGGAGCGCATCCTCGACCCCGAGAGCAATATTCAGTTTGGTCTGGGCGGCGCGGGGACCTTCTCGGACGGCAAGCTCAATACGGGAACAAAAAATCCCGCCCATCGCCTTATCCTCGAAACCTTCGTCGAGGCGGGTGCGCCCCGCGATATTCTGTGGGATGCCAAGCCGCACATTGGCTCCGACATCCTTCCCAAGGTTGTCACCGCTATATCCCAGCGCATCGAGCGGCTCGGAGGTGTCGTCCGTTATCGAACGAAGCTCGTCGACATTCGCATCGACGCGTCTGGCGCCATCACCGGTATTGATGTCCAATCGTCCCAAGACGCCGCTTACGAGTCAATCGAGACAAAGCACCTCATCCTCGCCTGCGGGCATTCTGCTCGCGATATTTTTGAGCTCCTTAAGGACCACAACGTGGCCCTCGCACAAAAGACCTTTGCCATGGGCGTTCGCATCGAGCATCCGCAACGCGACATCGACCGAGCCCAATATGGAGCCTCGGCGGGACATCCAGCGCTCGGGGCGGCCCCCTACAAACTTGTTGCCCATCTTCCCAACGGCCGCAGCGTGTTCTCGTTTTGCATGTGCCCCGGCGGACAGGTTGTTGCCGCCTCTTCAGAACCGTGCCATCTGTGCGTCAACGGGGCCAGTCTCAATGCCCGCGACGGACGCAACGCAAATGCCGCCTTGCTCGTTAACGTCACGCCTGAGGACCTTCCCAACGATGACCCGCTCGCCGGCATCGAGCTCCAGCGTGCCTGCGAGGCGGCCGCCTATCGCCTGGGCGGTTCCAACTGGAACGCACCGGCACAACTCGTCGGAGATTTCCTCGCAGGACGCGCCAGCAAGGCGCCCGGAAAGGTAAAGCCCACCTATCCGCTCGGTGTGACCTGGACGGCAATTGACGAAGCCCTGCCGCAGCATATCGTCGAGTCGCTCCGCCTGGGACTTCCCCTACTCGGAAAAAAGCTACGAGGCTACGACCGTCCCGATGCCGTTCTTACCGGCGTGGAGACTCGTTCGAGCTCACCTGTCACTGTCACCCGAGACCGAACGTGCCATGCCGTGTCGACCCCGGGCCTCTACCCTTGTGGTGAGGGAGCTGGATATGCTGGCGGCATCATGAGCGCGGCCACCGACGGCATCCGTTGTGCCGAAGCCCTGATCGCAGACCTCTAGCGCACGAATTCCAGCGCGCAAAAGACACAGGCCCCGAGCTCCACAGGGAAATCGGGGCCTGTTCGCTATTTCTTAAACCGTGCACCCTGGCGTTTTCTGCCCGATGCGAACGTGGAACCCTTGCGGGCCTGCGAACGTAAGCGCTCGATCGTCTCGTCCTCAGACGCGCCCTCGAGCATCGCCCGAATCTGAACGACGGCATCGCGCAGGCGCGCCGCCTCCTCAAAGTCCATGGCGGCAGAAGCGTTGCGCATATCCTCTTCCATGGTTTCGACGATCCGCACAAGCTCGTCATGCGGCAGTTCTTCCAACTGCTCCGCAAGTGTCTGCTCGGGTGCCACCGTTTCCGGCACGCCGCCCTCGCCCGACTCATCGGGCGTATAGAATGCGCCATGGCCAAGGGAGTCGCCCTTCGAGCGCCCCTTGGAACCCACGGTTTTTTCGGCCTCGGCAATAAAACTTGAGATGTCGTTGATGGCCTTGCGCACTGTCTTGGGCACAATGCCATGCTCTTCGTTATATGCCATCTGAATCTCACGACGGCGCTGCGTCTCCTCGATGGCCTCTTTCATCGAATCGGTCACAACGTCTGCATACATGATGACTTCGCCATCGGCGTTACGGGCCGCACGGCCAATCGTCTGAATCAGCGAACGGCGGTTGCGCAAGAAGCCTTCCTTATCGGCATCGAGAATTGCCACCAGTGAGACCTCGGGAAGATCCAAGCCCTCGCGAAGCAGGTTGATGCCAACGAGAACATCGATCTTGCCCTCGCGCAGCGTTCGCAGGATCTCGACACGGTCCATTGTCGCCGTATCAGAATGCATGTAATTGACCTTAATGCCCGCATCAAGCAGATGGTCGGTCAGGTCCTCGGCCATGCGCTTGGTCAACGTGGTCACCAGCACGCGCTCCTTGCGGGCAACGCGCTCGCGAATCTCGTCCTCAAGATCGTCAATCTGACCGCGAACCGGACGCACATCGATCTTGGGATCGAGCAGACCGGTCGGACGAATAATCTGCTCCACGTCGTTTTGGCTCACCCGCAGCTCGTAATCGCCCGGCGTGGCCGAAACATAGATAAACTGGGGTATCCTTGCCTCAAACTCATCGAAACGAAGCGGGCGGTTATCGAGCGCCGAGGGCAGGCGAAAACCGTGTTCCACCAGCGTCACCTTACGCGAGCGGTCACCTTCGTGCATGCCGCGAATCTGCGGCACCGTCACATGGCTCTCATCGATGATGCAGAGCATATCCTTGGGAAAGTAATCGATTAGGGTAAACGGCGGCTCACCCGGCTTGCGACCGTCCAGATGACGCGAGTAGTTCTCGATGCCGTTGCAAAAGCCCATCGTCTCGAGCATCTCAAGATCATAATCGGTGCGCTGCTGCAGACGCTGCGCCTCGAGCAACTTGTCGGTCGCCTTGAGCTCCGCCACGCGCTTCTCGCACTCTTCGCTGATCGATTTCAGAGCCGCCTTGACCTTCGGCTTCTCGGTCACGTAGTGCGATGCCGGCCATACGGGGATGGCCTCGTACTCACGCAGCATTTCACCGGTGACCTCATCGATCTCGGCAATCAGCTCGACCTCGTCGCCAAAGAACTCAAACCGCAACGGATGCTCGGCATAAGGCGGATACACGTCGACAACATCGCCGCGCACGCGGAACGTGCCGCGTGCAAGGTCATAGTCATTGCGATCATATTGAATGTCGATAAGTGCATGGATAAAGTCATCGCGCTCGAGCGGCACCTTCTTGTCGACGTTTGGAGCCAGACCCGCATAGTCCTCAGGAGAGCCAATGCCATAGATACACGAGACCGATGCGACAACGATCACATCGCGTCGAGAGAGCAGCGATGCGGTCGCCTGATGTCGCAGCATCTCAACCTCTTCGTTAATCGAGGAGTCTTTCTCGATATATGTATCGCTTTGCGGCACATACGCCTCGGGCTGATAGTAGTCGTAGTACGAGACGAAGTAGACCACAGCGTTGTTGGGAAAGAACTCTTTGAGCTCGCTCGCAAGCTGAGCGGCGAGCGTTTTATTCGGAGCCATGACCAGCGTCGGCTTTCCCAGGGCCTCAATAGTCTTTGCCATCGTGAAGGTCTTGCCCGAACCAGTCACGCCCAGCAAAACCTGATAGCGGTCTCCGTCCCTCACGCCCTGCACAAGCGACTCAATGGCCTTAGGCTGGGAACCGGCAGGCTCATAGGGAGACACGACCTTAAACGGCACGTCAGAGCCTTCAACGCCAAAGCGCTTAAGTTCACCACCAACGCGTTCTACTTCAAATTCCGCCATGGATACTCCTAACTCATATATCTGCAGTATACGCAGGCGGCAGGCATAGTCCTATACGAACCGATCGGGATAGAGGGTCTTGTAGCGAACCCAGGCATTATTGACACGAATCAGATACGCCTGCGTCTCGGGAAAGGTGATTGCATTATGAAGCGACGTACTCTGCTGCGCCCATCCGTCGACATTGCCCATGCCGGCGTTATAGGCGGCAATGGCACTGTCAGTCGACCCGTTAAAATACGCTAGAAGATACGAGAGATACGCACAGCCAAACTCGATATTCGTAGCCGGATCGTTAAGGTTGTCGGCCGAATACTCGCCACCGTCGACAAGGCCCTTGGCGATCATATCCTGGGCAGTCTCGGGCATCAGCTGCATCAATCCCTGAGCACCCTGATTCGACTCGGCCTCGGGATCCCAATTCGATTCAGACTTAATGACAGCGCACACCAGATACGGATCCAGATTATGCGAAATACTGGATTGCTTTACATACGCCTCGTAGTCAATCGGATACAGCGGCTTAAAGAAAGCGGCAGGAGCATACGAGTAAACGAATGAGATAAGGCCGAAGGCAAAAACGGCAGCCAGCGGTATAAGGCGATACCACGTAAGGAAACGTGTCTTAGGCATCGGCCTCCTCCTTATCCACTACATCCCCGAACCCATGGCGCGAAAGCCATGCGTCCAGTTGTTCAAAGAGCGAGTTATCGTCTGCCGCATTGTCAATCACAGTTGTAGCGAGATTGCACAGCACAGACTCTTCGGGCTGGCAAGCAGAACGGGCATCGAAATCAGATGGCTCCATGCCACGTTGAATAGCGCGCTCGCGACGAACTGACAAAGGGGCGCTGATGACCAAAATTTCATCAGCCAAGCCAAATGCATCCTCAAAACCAGTCGGAGCAGAAACCTCGACCACCGCAAAAGGATAACGGGGAGATGAAACAGTACAACAAACCGGATCGAGAATCCTAAGCGAAAGCTGTTCAATCAGAATGGGATGCACGATGTCATTGAGCCGTGCGACCGAATCAGGAGAAGCGAAAGCTCGAGAAGCGAGGATGCCGCGGCGAATGCCGCCTTCCTCATCCAAAATGTCCCAACCGAATTCATCCGCGAGTGTATTGACGATATCAGAGCCCGGCACATACAGCGATTTTGCAAGCTCATCCAGATCGATAAGCATAGCGCCACGAGATACGAAATAGCGGCAGGCAGTCGACTTACCCGAAGCAATATTGCCCAAGACAAATACGGTAAACATCAAGCCCTCCCTAACGCCAATGCGAGTAATTATCGCTCAAATACACTAGATGGACTCAAAATACAGCCAAACAGTAAGAGCACATACGGGGGAGCTAGGTCCCAAAGTACAACGTGTATACAACGCAAAAAGGGGGAGGCCGCGAGGCCTCCCCCTTCTCAGTTCAAGCGTACGGCTCGGTGCCGTCCACCGGTCAGCGGCGCCCTGGCCTCCCACGGGCTGACCCCGCAGTACTCTCGGCGCGA
>CABUSD010000031.1:0-9334 GCA_902494165.1 uncultured Collinsella sp.
CGGCCTTGCGAAAAACAAATCCAAGTTAGACCATTTCAAATGGTTCGATGTCTGCCCGGATGCGACACTGAAGTGAGTGTCCATCCTCGCAGTATCCGGTTCTCAAGGTGCACGCCTGCACTGGTTCCCGGTTCCACCGGGCCGCGCGGCAAGGAGATATATTGCCAGACCGGAGGGGCGCCGGGGGCGGGAATCGCGCACTCCATATTTTGTTCACAAATGAATAGGTCCCTCAGTCGCATCACTGAGGTTAAAACTGAAGCATTGGCTTCTGATATTGGCGATGACCAGCTGTTTTATGAGTATTGAGACATCGGTCATCTCTGGAGCGCTACTTTACTCCAAAGGCATCAGCTATTTGTTTCCCATCGGTAAAAGGCGGGTTTTGTTCGCCAAGCGTTCTTATATATAGATAGATACGGGTTCGAACCCGTGCACCGGCAACAAAAAAGACGGCCAACCGAAGTTGACCGTCTCAACAATCTTTGGGTGGGCCGTCAGGGGTTCAGCCTGCTTCGCAGGCGGCCGCTGCGGCGCTTTCGCGCCTTGCGCGCTGCGCTGGCAAACGCTCACGCGTTTACTCAGCTCCGCGCCCCGACGGGTTCGAACCCGTGCACCGGCAACAAAAAAGCGACCAACCGGAGTTGATCGCTTTCTATTCCATGGTGGGCCGTCAGGGGTTCGAACCCTGGACCTTGGGATTAAAAGTCCCCTGCTCTGCCAGCTGAGCTAACGGCCCGCGGGTGGCATTGTACCACGGTCTGGGACTATTCCCAACTCCATTGGCCGTTCTGGAAAATCACAACTTCACGTCCATCAGGCGTAATGCCCGTAATATCGATGTCGTCCGTGCCGATCATAAAATCGACGTGCGTGCTCGAGACGTTAACGCCATGCTCCAGGAGCTCTTCCTTGGACATGTCGTACCCACCCTCGATGCATTCGGGGAAACCGACACCTAGCGCGAGATGGCAGCTAGCGTTCTCGTCATAGAGCGTGTCATAGAACAGAACGCCGCTTTCGCGGATCGGAGTGTTCTTGGAAATGAGCGCGACCTCGCCCAGATGAGCGGCACCTTCATCGGTGTCAATAATGCTCGCAAGCGTTGCCTTGCCCACGCGGGCGTCGTAGTCCACCACGCGGCCGCCCTCGAACTTAATCCAAAAATCTTCGACTTTATTGCCGTGGTGGATGAGCGGCATGGCCGAGTACACGATACCGTCGGCGCGCATGCGATCGGGCGAGGTGAAGACTTCCTCGGTGGGAATGTTGGGGAAGAAGGGGTGTCCATCGGGCGTCTTGCCCTTGCCGCCGGCCCACTCGTGACCCTTCGTCATGCCAATCGTCAGATCGGTTCCATTTGCCGCGGTGTAATGCAGGTAGTCGAAACGATTGTCGTTCAGGAAACGCAGGTTCTTTTCGAATGCGGCGTCATGGAGTTCCCAGTCGCTCTCCGGGTCCTGGCCATCGGCGCGCGCAGTGTGCAGAATCGCATTCCACAGTTTATAGATTGCAACCTCATCGGCGTCTCCTGGGAACACCTCGTGCGCCCAAGCCACGACCGGAGCGCCGGCGATGCACCACGGATTGATGTTGTAATCCAGTCCACGGCGGAAAACTTTGCACTGCGTATTCCTCGCCTTTGATGCCGCGGCCGGCTTGGCTGGATCGATGCCCTTGAGGGCCGCAGGATCCGCACCTTCGATAAAGACAAAGCAGGCACCATCCTGGGCCAAGGAATCCAGCTGCATGCGCTTCCACTCGGGTGTCTGCTCAAAATAGCTTTTCTCGACATGCTCGTACGTGAGCCTCGTCACGGCATCATCGGCCCAAATGACCGTCACGTGGCCGGCGCCGGCAGCATAGGCCTCCGCGACCACCACGCGCGCAAACGGCGCGCACTCGACCGGAGACTGAACGACGACCTCCTGGCCGGGCTTGACGTTTACGCCCTTGCGGACGACCAGGCGCGCGTAGTTTTTAATCTTGGGCTCCAGGGCCTTCATGCCCTCCAGAGCCTCTTCGACCGTCAGGGCAGCTCGAATCATGTGCCACTCCATCTATCTATAGAACAGTAAAAAGGCGCGCCGCAAAAACGACGCGCCTTATATCTTAGCGATAAGTATGTATGCAAACGCTACTTCTTCTTGGAGTCCTTCTTGTCCTCCTCGGCAGCCGCGCGCTCAATAAGAGCGTTGAGCTTGTTCTCGGACATGCCCTCGGCCTGCGCGCGGTACATGTTGCGCAAGGGACGAATACGAGCGAAGTCATAGATAAAGTCGCCCAAAATGATGACGTAGGACAAAACAATGCCGACCATCTGGACAGGGCTGGACACCATGCCAGCGGGAGCGAAGTACAGCGAGGCCCAAATTGCCACGACGAGCACCATGCCAATGGCGAGCACAATCCACCAGATGCGACGGCGCTTGGTGTAGTCCTCGTCCTGCTTGAGGAGGATATTCGACGCCGTATAGATGCGGTCCTCCTTGGCGCGCTGCTTAGCCTTGCGGGCGCGCTTCTCCTCTTTAGAGAGGCCCTCGAGGTTCTCGCCCTTCTCGAGCTCTTTGCGGCGTGCCTTAGACGAAGCCGGCACGACGCGAACGGAGCTCGCTGCTTGGCGGGCGGGCTTAGCAGATGCGGCAGACTTGCGCGCAACCCCGGTAACTTCGTGGGATTGCGTGCGCTTGTTCGTGGCGCTACGGGTACTCACTTATGCGTTCTCCTTCATGCTTGTGAACTGGGAGCCCGTGATGATCTGGAAGGCCTCGCGATAGCGCTCGGACGTGCCATCGATGACCTCGGCGGGCAGGTGCGGGGTCTCCCCCGTCATATCCCAGTTGGCCTTGAGCCAATTGCGGACGAATTGCTTGTCGTAGCTAGGCTGGATCTTGCCCTCCTCGTAGCTGGCAGCAGGCCAGAAACGGCTGGAGTCGGGCGTGAGACACTCGTCGATCAGCGTGACCTTGCCATCGATGACACCAAACTCGAACTTGGTGTCGGCAATGATGATGCCACGGGTCGCGGCGTACTCGGCGGCAGCCTTGTAGATCTTGAGGGAAAGGTCACGAATCTGCGTGGCGATGTCCTCGCCCACGATCTCGCAGCAACGCTCGAACGAGATGTTCTCGTCGTGGTCACCGATCTCGGCCTTCGTGGACGGCGTGAACAGCGGCTCAGGAAGCTTGGAAGCCTCGGTCAGGCCCTCAGGCAGCTGGATGCCGCAGACGGTGCCGTTCTCGTCGTAGGTCTTCTTGCCCGAACCGGTCAGATAGCCGCGGACGATGCACTCGATAGGAATCGTCTGGGCCTTCTTAACCAGCATGGCGCGGCCAGCGAGGTAGTCACGATACTCAGCAAACTCCTCGGGGAAATCCGCCGGGTCGATGGAAACGAGATGGTTGGGGACGATGTCGGCAAACTTATCGAACCAGAATGCCGAGATGCGATTGAGTACCTCTCCCTTAAACGGAATCTCGTCGGGAAGAATGAAGTCGAACGCAGAAATGCGGTCGGTGGCGACCATCAGCAGGTTTTCACCGGCATCGTAAATATCACGAACCTTGCCACGGGAATCCGGACGACGCTCCATCGTTGTCACGTGAGTCACTCCTTACCTAAATACGACAGAAATGCGGGTTCTTTCCCGCATGTTTTCGCAAACTCGGAGCGGCAGGGACGCGGCCCCTCCTTCACCGAATAGCGAAAAGCTAGTGCTCCATTGTAGTAGATGCCGCGTCTGCCGTGTGCTCGCGGGGCAGATGAATTGTAAAAGTCGTACCCTTTCCAAGCTCCGACTCCACGGATATGTAGCCATGGTGACGCTCGACGATCTGCTTGGTCACGGCGAGGCCAACGCCCAGGCCGCCAGCTTCGCGGGCGCGGCTGGCATCGGCGCGCCAAAACCGCCCGAAGATGCGCGACAAATCGTCCTTGGCAATACCGATGCCGGTATCAGAAACGGCAATGCTGACGTGCTTGCGGTCACTGAGCACCGACACCACGACCCAACCGCCCTCGGGGGTGTAGCGCATGGCGTTGCTCATGAGGTTGATAACACATTGCGTGATCATGTCGGGATCGGCCTCGACGACATCGTCGTGACCCTGGGTCTCGTCCGCAAAACGCAGGCGCAGATCGCGGTCGACAAACAGGCGCTCCTGGGCATTAACGATGGAACGCACGAAAGGAACCATGTCCACCGGCTCAAGGTTGAGCGGAGCCGTGCTGTTTTCCATGCGCGACAGGTCGAGCATCTGCTGCACCAGACGAGCCAGGCGACGCGTCTCGGAAGCAACGGTTTCCAAATGCTCATCGTCGGTGGGATACACGCCATCCTGCATGGCCTCGACCGTTGCGAGCATGGCCATAAGCGGCGTGCGAAGCTCGTGTGCAACGTCTGAGGTCAGGCGCTTCTCGTGTTTCATATCCTTCTCGAGCGAAGTGGCCATCTCATCGAAGGTCTCACCCAGCTGATCGATCTCGTCATCACCGCGCAGTCCCGTGCGAGCCGACAGGTCGCCGTCACGGATTTGCTTTGCGGTACTGGTGATGCGATGAATCGGCTTGGTGAGCATGCGCGACACGAGCGATCCGATAACGACCGAAATGCAGATTGCAACAACCGCGGCGAGGGCCATGGCGTTAAAGGTCTTCTCCCTAAACGCAGAGTCCGCCTTGGTGAGCAGAGCGTCGGAGCCGATGGCCCACAGCTTTACCTGTCCGACATGCTCGCCGGAAGACGTTACAATCTCGACGTTAGCAACGCTATCGGAGTCGGTTGGAGCAGACGAGACCGGGCTATGCGATGCCCTCTTGCCGCTCGTGTCGTCGGTCGTAGCCTGGTTTTCGCGTACATCGGCGGTGGCGCTTGCCGAGGGCCAGGAATCGTCATAAACGATCACACCCTTTTTATTGACGACCTGCATGCCCAGATCGTCGGAAACCAAACTCGACGTTGCGACCGTGCGCAGTTCTCCCGCGGTCCAAGAGCCGTTTTCCTCATATGAGGTCGCCAACTTCTCGGCAGCGGAATTTGCGATTTCGACGATATTGGAGCGTGTGTAATCCGAAAAGACCGTGCCCCACACAACAGAGACAACGCCCACCAGCACCAATACCGTCATGAGCGATGTCAGAGCAAAAGCAAGTGCCATGCGCGAGGGATAGCTCATCGTTGGCCGTGAATCGGAACGAGGCGTGTTCCAACTAGCCTTGGAACCCGCCTCGCTCTCCTGCTTGTGCTTTTGTCCGATTTCAAAGCGCGCAGGTGTCATATGTGATTTCCCTATTTCTCGTCCGACTTATCGGTCTTGGCCGGAGCCTCGAAGCGATAGCCGACACCATGGACGGTGTAGAGCCACTTGGGCTTCTTGGGATCATCGCCCAGCTTGGCGCGAAGATTCTTCACGTGGCTATCGATGGTGCGCTCATAGCCCTCAAAGTCATACCCGAGCACTTTCTCGACCAGCTCCATGCGGTTATACACACGGCCGGGATGGCGGGCAAGCGTGGTGAGCAGCTTGAACTCGGAAGCCGTCAGATCGACTTCCTTGCCCTCGACCAAGATCTTGTGGCCCGAGATATCGATGACCAGATCGCCGAAGTCGAGCACCTCGACGGCGGGCTCGTCGGCCTGATGGGCACGGCGGAACAGAGCACGAACGCGGGCGACGAGCTCGCGCGGCGAGAACGGCTTAATCAGATAGTCATCGGCGCCGAGCTCAAGACCGATAATACGGTCCTCGATCTCGCCCTTAGCCGTCAGCATGATGATGGGGACATCCGAGGTATCGCGAATGGTGCGGCAAACGCGCTCGCCGGGAATCTTGGGGAGCATAAGGTCGAGCACGACCAGGTCGAACTGATGCTTCTCGAACTCCTCGATCGCGGACTGACCGTCGCCGACGCCCACAACCCAGTAGCCTTCGCGCTCGAGATAGGCAGCGACGGCGTCACGGATTGCCTTCTCATCCTCGACCAGCAGAATCTTTTTTGCATCTGAAGCCATAACACGGCCCCCCTGTCTCAATTAGCTAAGAACAAGCCCATTTTAACGCACCTGAGCCCGCCGGATGCCGCTATGACGCGGCAGCTCGGCGGGCGGTACTCACAATTACAACGCGTTTATTCCCCTGTTGGCGCCTTTTTAACCCCTCTAAGCTTAAAGAGAGAATAGGCGTGCAGTGACCGTCTCTGGTATACCCTGGCTGTTGCGCACCGTGGCGTACGTAAGGAATGAGTCCGACTTTCCCGCCGTAGCTGGATAATCGCCATACTCCAAAGCGCGGTCGGGCGACAGCAGCGAGCCATAGGTCTTGGCAGAGGTGTCGATCAGGAAATGCGACGCCTGTACCTTAACAAGGTATTTATTCTTCTTGCCAGCCGCACATGCAAGCGGCTCGCGGGACAGGAAGAGATACGGCCCTCCCTCATTACCGATATACGTGCCCATATTGCCCAGGCTGCCCACGCCACTATAGGTCGCCTCGATAGAAAACACGAAGGTATCGCCCATATATACGGCCTCGAAAGGCGAGACTGACGAGGGAAGAACTAGCTGGGCACGTTTGGTGTTGTTGCCGTCGGTCAGATCGATTGCCGTTATGCCGTAGTAGACGCCCTCGTCGTTGCGGACACGCGGCGAGATGGTCAAAATGCCGTCGCTCGCGCGCGGGGCCGATGCAAAGCGGCCCGTCGATTTCCAAATTACCTCGGCCTTGGATTCATCAAGCGAGCGACGATAGCAAAACGAATCACTACTCGTTTTATTGCCGCCTGCCGAAGGCATTTTATACCAGATGACTGATGACCCGAACGCCGTGAACAGGGGCGGATCATAGTCCTTGCCACCTCGATCGAGCTCAACCACGTCGCCAGAGAGCGAAGCGCCCGACAGATTTTGAGCGTAGAGCTTCCACGATGAATTGGCAAAGTTCATCTCAACCCACGCGAATACGCCGTCGCCGGCACGGACATCGTAGAATGCGTATCCCGTGCCCTCGATAGGATCCTCGATTAATGTGGTAAGCGAGCCATCGCCCAGGTTGAGCACGCCGAGTGTGTTGGCGTGCAGTGCCGATGCGGGCGCCATCATCGCCGCGGCGTAATCGCCGTCGCAGTAGTACAGCAGCGTACCCAGAGGCAGCGTCCACGATGACGCCGGCTCAAGATCGATGTCGACAGCCTCATACTCATCCGTAATCGAGATGATTTTGGAATCGTCCTTGATAACCTGCGGCTCGCCGGCGGCATCATCGCTGGTACCCGTTTTTTTCGAGCATCCGGCAAGCACCGTGGCAGCGCCCGCGGCAGCCCCACCGAGTACAAAGCCGCGACGCGATATTCCGTTCTTGATGTGATCGGCGATACCCATTAGGCGATCTCGGCGCGAGCGGCCTCGATAGCGCGCGTAAGCTGGTCGGCGCAGGAGGTCTTTTTCATACCGCAGGTATTACCGGCGAGAACCTCGATTACGCGATCGGCGGGAGCGCCCTCGACCAGCTTGGAGATAGCCTTGAGATTGCCGTCGCAGCCGCCGGTAAACTCAACGCCCACCACCTTGTTGCCGTCATCGGAAAGGTCAAGGTGAATATTGCGAGCACACACGCCCTGAGGCTTGTAATCAAACGAAATCATGCGATCCCCTCTCAGAATGTTATTCGAGACGACTATTATCCCCGTCTTTCCCTAAATGCAACGAGGCGCTTTGCCGGCAACACACATTACCAGCAAAGCGCCCTAAAAAGCTAACGTTATGCCCGAACCTACTCGAAGCTCAGCTGCTCCAGACGATCAAAGACCGTGTCGATACGGGTGAGGAAGTCCCACGGATCAAAGATCTCGTCGAGCTTCTCCTGACTGACGGTGCAGCGCGGGTCGGCCTCGAGACGCTCCTTAAAGGTGGGGCCGGAGACACAATCCTGTACCTCGTGCCAGGTTGCCATAGCGTTCTCCTGCACAATGGCGTACGCGTCCTCGCGGGTGATGCCCGTGTCGACGAGGGCAAGCAGTACCTTGGAAGAGAAGATGAGGCCGCGGGTCTTATTGAGGTTGGCCATCATGCGGGCGGGATACAGCTGCAGGCCGTCGATAACGCGGATGAGGCACTGGAACATGTGGTCGAGGGCGATGAAGCTATCGGCCTGGGCGACGCGCTCGGCAGAGGAGTGCGAAATGTCACGCTCGTGCCACAGGGCGACGTTATCGAAGGCAACCTGGGCGTTGGACTTCACGACGCGCGACAGACCGCAGACTTTCTCCATGGTGATGGGGTTGCGCTTGTGCGGCATGGCTGAGCTGCCCTTTTGGCCCTTACGGAACGGCTCCTCGGCCTCGAGCGTATCGGTCTTCTGTAGATTGCGAACCTCGGTAGCGATGCGCTCACAGGTGGCCGCTGTAGTGGCAAGCACGCCGGCAAGGTAGGCATGGTGATCGCGGCTGATGACCTGCGTGGACAGGGGATCGTGGACCAGGCCCAGGTGCTCGCAGACGTACTCCTCGACGAACGGCTCGATGGAGCTGTACGTGCCGACAGCGCCCGAGATGGCACCGAAGGCAACATTCTTGCGGGCGTCCTCAAGACGATCCAGATCGCGCTTGAGCTCCCAGGCCCAAGAGCCAAACTTCATGCCGAAGGTCATCGGCTCGGCATGGATGCCATGAGTACGGCCGGCGCAGAGCGTGTTGCGCTCCTCAAAGGCGCGACGCTTGCAGATCTCGCCGAGTTTTTTGACGTCCTCGATGATCAGGTCGCAGGCCTGGGTGAGCTGGTAGCACAGGGCCGTGTCGCCCAGATCGGAGCTGGTCATGCCATAGTGAACCCAGCGGCTGGGCTTGGGGTCGCCCTCGGGAACATCGGCATCGATGTACTCCTTCATGTTGGTCAGGAAGGCAATGACGTCGTGGCGCGTGACTTCCTCGATCTCATCGACCTTCGCCTTCTCAAAGTTGGCATGGTCGCGGATCCACTGGGCCTCGTCTTTGGAAATACCGATCTTGCCGAGCTCCGCCTGGGCCTCGCAGGCCAAGACCTCGATCTCCTGCCAAATGGCGTACTTGTTCTCGAGGGAGAAGATGTGTCCCATCTCCGGGCGGGTATAGCGATCGATCATAGCGGCTCCTTTTTGGTTATTGGCACGTTGGTCGTAACCCAACCATTGTACCGTGCGCAGGTGCAAGTATGGGCAGCAGGCATTAACCTAACATTTTGGAATTGGAGCGGGCAACGGGACGTCCGCGTATTTGCTTCGCAAATACGCACCGGCTGCGGTCGGCAGACCCGGTCCGCGCACACGCACGGGCACAGCGGGTTGGACCCGACGTTCCCGAGGTC
>CABUSD010000032.1:0-9224 GCA_902494165.1 uncultured Collinsella sp.
GGCCCGATCGGGCCGACTGGCCCGATCGGGCCCAAGGGCGCCGACGGCACCTCAGTGACCGCTGGGACCGGCGCACCGACAGGTACTGCCGTGGTCGGTTCGGTCTACATCGACGCGAGCACGGGCAACCTGTACACCTACAAGGCCTAGCGGGTGACGGCGAAATGGCCTGGATCAAGTTGGGCAACATAAAGGGGCCTGCCGGGGAGACGGGGCCACAGGGTCCTGCAGCCTCGACCGCCCAGACATTCCTCGCTGCACACCCTGTGGGCTCCCTCTATATGGAAAGCAAGGGCAAAAACCCAGGTGCCACCTATGGGGGAACGTGGGTCATGCGGGACAGCCAGAACGGCTTTATATGGGAAAGGACGGCTTAAATGGAGATAGTGACCGGTAAAGCGGGCGTGCCACACGTCAGCTCGGCCGACGACGGGCGCCGCATTGCGGGCGAAGTCGGCACTGGCAGCTATGTGCTGCAGACGGGCGGCAAACTGGCCCCATCTCTCGTCGACGCGAACACCGTCCGTATCGCGACCGGCGACATGATCGTGCAGGGTCGCCATATCGGCGTCACCTCGCCCGAGGACGTCAAGGTGGCGAGCGGCTCGCAAGGCAAGAAGCGCATGGACTACATTTGTGTCCATTACACCCGCGATGTGAGCGGGTCCAGCCCGACCCTTGTCGAGACGGTCGAGTGGAAGGTTCTCCAGGGAACCCCCGGCTCGAGCGCCGCCGCGCCGTCGGTGCCGAAAGGCTCTATCCTGGACGGTGACGCTGACGTGACGGTCCCGATCTGCTCGGTGACATTCGACGGACTGACGACGGGTCAGCCTAAGCTTCTCATCCCCAAACTGACTCCCCTGGCAGACCTCGGGGATTCTGTATCCCGCGAGGTTGGCTATCAGTTCTTATATGGGAAAGACTTCTCGGGTTCCTATGTGGCTTACCGTAAAATAGGCTTCCTGGTAGAGATGTCTTGGAATTTCATTCAGGAAACATCACAGTTATGGAATGCAGGGACGTTGCCCGTTGAATTCCGTCCGACTCGATCATTCCTTGCGCCGGCTGTGCGTACATCTTCAAACGGCATCGTCAACAACAGCACTGCAGAAGTCGAGGTTCAGAAATCTGGCAAAGTTGTCTTTATTAGCGCGGTAGCTGTTAGCCAAGGGCGCAACATTGGACGCTGCATCTGGATTGCCAATTAGGATTCTGTATCCCCGAGCTATCTCGGCGGTGGCAACGTCGGTCTTCTTGGCTGCACCGTAAAGGCGGACTGCTGGATCGTCGCAACATGCATCCTCATCGTCAGGTTCAGCTATGTCTCGGGGTCGATGTCGTCATCTGACGCGTGCGAGCTCTCCTCGGGCGCTGCACTCGTGCTCCCCGAGCGCCTGAGGCCGAAGTCGAATATCCTGACCATGGCGTTCACGTCGAAGCGCTTTGGCAAGTCGGTAGGCGCGGTGGTCGAGCCGTCCGGCGCCGTAAAACTCTATTTCTCGACTCGCTCGGAAATATACGGATATGGATTTGAGAACTGCGCCTGCTGCATCCCCCTGGCCATATAGCCCGTCCGCGCCCTCCTAGAACACGACGAAGTCCGCTCTGTATACGTCGGCGTCAGCCATAAGGTAGAGCATGCTGCCCGTATAGTAGGCATGGACACCGAAGCCGCCCGGGCTGTAATAGCAGTCGGCGCAGATCCCCGAGCCGGTGCAGTACCGCGCGAAGATGGATATGGGGAATACGGTCGATGCCAGCGGGCGACCGTTGTTGTAGATACAGACAAGCGCCGCCATCCTGCCCGAGGGGAGGTCGCACCGGAAAGGCTGATACAGCTTTCCAGTGCTTGTCTGTGCCACGAACCTCGGGGATACAGAATTCCTACCCGCCGAGTATCAACCGCTCCACCACCCTTTGTGCGTCCTTGCAGATGCGCGGCCTCGGCACGATGTAGTGCTCGTATGCCGTGCCGATATCGGTGTGTCCCAGCATCATGGCCACGGTCTCAATACCCACGCCTGCCTCCACGGCGAGCGTCGCCCACGTGTGACGGCATTCCGTCATCGAGGTCCAGGCGGCTCCGGCTTGGCGACATGCGGATTTGATGCGCCGCGCAATGGCGTCGGGCGACAGTTCGCACAGCCAGCCCGAGCGGCCTTTTCGCAGCGCGCGCAGGCGGTTGACGGCGAAGCGGGGGAGCCAGCAGGACCGCGCGGAGCGCTCGGTCTTCGGCGCCTCGACGACCTCATTGCCGCGCACGACTTGCCTCGAACGGCGGATGCGGACCTCACCGGTGCGCAGGTCGATGTCCGACCACTTGAGGCCGCACGCCTCGCCGCGCCGCAGCCCGAGGGTTACCGAGCAGATTGCGACCGCCTCGCACTCGTGTCCCCACAGCGCGCGGAGGTAGGCACGGACCTGGCTCGCCTCCATCGTGCGTGGGCAGTGCGCCGGCTTGTGCGGTAGCTCGACACCGGCGGCGGTTGGGTCGTACATCCGCACACCGAGACGGCGGATGGCCCAGCGGATAACCTGCCGCAGGGTCTTGTATGCCTTTTCGGCGGCCCCCGGCAGATCAAACGAATCAATCCAGCCCTGTACGCCCTCGGGCGTTATCGCCTCGAGTTCCAGCTCGCCCCAGCGAGGTAGGACGTGCAGCGCTAGCGCGCTCTCGTATCCGGCCAGGGTGCAGGCGCGCAGCCTGCCGCGCTTATCGTCCATGTACCTCGAGGCGGCCTCTGCAACTTTCATCATTGTCTCCAATCCCGTAAATCCCAGACGCGTGGGCTCTCAAGGAGAGGATACGCGCGTGGGATTTCTGCCACGAGAGGTCGAGAGAAAGGAGTCTAAATGGCATTGATCGGGACCCTTGTCGGGCCCGCAGTGCGCCTGGCGACAGACGGGAGGGGTCTCCCGATTCTCGCGTCTGATGAGCCTGAGGTCCCCGAGGGTTTCAAGGCGGACATGGCGTATGAGCAGCGGGGCGGTTCCATCTACCAAGTATGGAGTGTCGTGCCAGACGGGGTGCGCGATGACGCGGTGCGGCTTGCTGCCATGTCCGCCGAGACTCTCGGTGATGTGGATGCGCTGAAGGTACCCCAGCTCATCCGGCCGTGGTATGTGGGTGAGGCCTCGTATGCCGCTGGCGCGCGCGTGGCATATGGAGGCGACCTGTACAAGTGCCTGCAGACGCATGCACCCCGTATCGGATCTGAGCCCGATACGGCTCCGGAGCTTTGGGAAAGAATCAACCATTAAGGAGAAAAAATGTTTTACGGACAATTTGTATCTGGGTCTGTCTACCTGACTACGGACGGCTCCGGCCTGCCGATTCGCGAGGCGGCGGAACCCAACCCCGACGCCGGTTACCACACGGTGCTCGCCTATGAGCAGCATGACGGCGCCATCTGGCAGGTGTGGACTCTCGTTCCCGATGCCGGAACGCCTCAGGACGCTGCCCTCGTGCTCGCCCAGATCCAGGCGGCCACCCTCTCCGACCATGATGCGTTGAAGGTTCCGGCGCTCTATCCGCTCTATGCATGCGGTCACGTCTATGCGCAGGGAGACCGCGTGCTCTGGCAGGGCACGCTCTACAAGGCCATCTCCGGCCACACGGCGACCGCTGCGGACCCCGTATCCGATCCCCAGCACTGGGCGAAGGCCGTAGCGTCCACGGCCGGCGGCGCCGGCGTTCCCGAGTGGATCGGAGGAAAGTCGTACGCCAAGGGCGACCGGGTTACCAAGTACGGCGCCGTCTACGAGTCGCTGATTGACGGCAACACGCTCGAGCCCGGCGTCGTCGGGTCTGACGGCGCCTGGAGCATCGTGAGCAACGGCTAGGGGAGGATCGTATGTCGATCTTCTTCGTCCAGCTGACCGAGCCTCAGGTCTGGGCCATTAGCCTTGCATGCGCACTAATGCTCATGGACATCGTCACCGGCTTCATCAGCGCCGTCATCAACGGTACCGTTTCGAGCTCCAAGATGCGCGAGGGGCTCGGCCACAAGGCGCAGCTCCTCTGCGTTATCCTGCTTTCCATCATCATCGAGGCGGGCACGCAGCACGTCGTGGGCCTTGGCCTGGGCGGCGTGACCGTCACGGTCGTTTGCACCTACATCGCCGTCATGGAGGTCGCGAGCTGCATGGAGAACGTCTGCTCAGGCTATCCCGAGCTGCGCGACACCCCGCTCATGCGCATCTTCAAGCACGATGGAGGAGGCGACGCTAGTGGCGATCACTCAGCGTGAGGCCTTCGCGCAGGTAATTGAGCACCTCGTCTCGCATGACGGGGGAACGGGACACGGCTATTCCCAGATAAACCGCATGGGCGACGGCACCACGGAGGTCATCACTCTTTCCGATGGCACGACTGTGACCGTCGCGGGCGGCGACCGTGACTGTAGCTCGGCGGTGATAACCGCCCTGCGCGCCGTTGGCGTGAACACGTTCGGCGCCACCTATACCGGCAACATGCGCACGCAGTTGCTCAAGACCGGGCTTTTCGGATGGCGAAAGATGGGCGTAAAGTCGGCGCGGCGCGGCGACATCTATCTCAACGAGAGGCATCACACCGCCGTGTGCATCTCGCCCTACGGCTCCATACGCGGCGACATGCTGGCACAGTTTTCCATCTCGGAAAAAGGCACCGTCACCGGTGCAGAGGGCGATCAGACGGGGCGCGAGAGCAACATCAAGCCGTACTACAGCTATCCGTGGGACGGCACCTTGTACTGGCTCGGCGACGGCAAGATGCTCAGCGGCACAAACACCGAGGTCAGGGACAACACCGTCTCGAGCCTCGGTGACACGCGCTACCTCGGTCCCAAGATGATTAGTGAGCTTCAGCGCCAGCTTGGGACCTCCGCCGACGGGGTCATCTCGGGTCAGTGGCTCACTAACAAGTCTTATTTCTGGGCCGTCGATGCGGGCTGCGTCGAGTGGGCGAAGGCCGGAAAAGGTTGCGGCTCTGATATGGTCCTGGCGCTTCAGCGCAAAGTGGGTTGCAAGATCTACCCTGAGTTCTGCGGTGTCCAGGCTCGCCAGATGAACAGCGGAACCATCAAACAGCACCAGCGTTGGCTTATCGCACATGGCATCTCGTGCGGCTCGTCAGGCGCCGATGGCTACCACGGCCGTGACACCAACGTCGCGATCGGCAAGGCGCTGGTCCGTGGGTTGTACCGATGACCCTCGATTATTGATTGGCAACAAACGAAAAAGCTCCCTCCCTGGTTGTCCAGGGAGGGAGCTTTTTTTGAATTAAACAAGACGATTCGTCAGCTCGACGGTGACCCTAGCGTATCCCCAAATTATCCCAAGTGCGCGTGCTAACCCGTTTTATGCGCTTCTGCCGTTGTTGTCGTACTTAAACCAGCAGGTAAACGGTGTGTTCGTTTTTGTCGTTCTTACAGGTCAGTACTGCCACTATTAACCGCGCCCGTTTTACCTGCTTGTTTGTTGGGAAATATCCCAATTTATCCCAAGTGCGTCGCAAACGGAACGCGCCACCTGCTCACGGGAGGGGCGAATATAATGCCGCCCGGACACGCCCGGCAGGGAGTGTCCCATGAGCATCTCCATGAGGTCCCAGGGCATGTGCAACTCCATCTCGCAGATCGTTCGCCACGAGTTGCGGAGGTTCGACCATGGGATGTGCTCGATGCCCTCGGCCTCGCACCACTTCTTCCATCTATGATTGCACATCCCTCGGTTCATGGGCAGTCCGTCCCCGCGATCTGCTAGCCACTCGGAGCCTGCCGCGCGGCGTTCGTCTGCAATTTCGAGCAGGCGCCCGGCGGCATCCGGCAGCACCACGACTGTGCGTATGGACTTTCGCGTCTTGAGTACGCCGTCCGCCGTGGGCTCGATGCCCGCTTGCTCCATCTGGCGCACGAGGTCGACCGTTGCGAGCGTTGTTGATCCTGTCGCGAATGGCATGACCTCATCGGTGCGGATGCCCAGCGACTCACCCGACCGGCATGAGCCAAAGCATGCCATGATGAACGGCGCCTCGAGCGAGGTCCCGTGCAGGCGCTCCAGGATGTCCTTGGATTCGGCAAGCGTGTACAGGCGCTTGGAGCGCTCGCGTGTCTTGCGCGTGGGCATGGTGTACTTCACGGTGGCGGCAAACGGGTCGATGGGCAGCACGACAAAGCCCGACACAGTGCCGTAGATCTTGCGCAGGGTGAGTAGGGCAGTGTCCGCCGTCGCTGCGGGGAGAGTCAGGAGCCATTCCTGCAGGTGCACGGGGCGCAACTGGTCGACCGGCATTGAGCCCCATGTGGGGCCGACGTAGTTCGCCCACGACCTTGTGACGAGGTTACGGGTGTTCGGCGCGAGCGTGCCGGCGGCCACCTGTGCCGCCATGGTCGGCTCGAGCCATGTACCGTATGCCTGGGCGATGGTCGGCACCGGCTTGTCATCGGCGCGCTCTACGTGGATGCGGTCGAGTTCGGTGCACGCCTCGCGGTAGGTACCGTATACCGTCTTGGTTTTACGTTTGCGTCCGCACGGCGTGTTCTCCTGCCATCGGAGGATGTATTTCTTGCCACGCTTGGCCTCGGTGATTGAGCCCCACGCGCGGCGCCTCTGCTTGCGTGTCATATAATGTCTCCAGGTTGCCCGGAGCTATCTCCGTGTTACTCCGGCATCCTTGCTATCACCCCACCGCGCCAAGGTTCCAGCCGTGCGCGGTGGGGTTTCTTTATGTCTGGAGCTGTCAAAGATTCTTTGACAGCTTGGGCGCCCGCTTGGATTTTCCGGAAAAACCTGAAAAACCTGCCGAGCCGTTGATCCCAATCGCGTTGAATGCCGTTGCAGTCTCCAATCTCCATAACCGCTCGATTTACAACAACGCCAATTAGTACGATAATCACGGTAACGAGACGTACCCGCGAAGGAATACGGCTGGGTTCCCGAATGGGAGTAGGCGGTTATTTCCGCTTAGAATCCTTTGCCCCTGGGGTCGTCTCGTTTTGCTTTTTAGCGAGCGCCTGCTTCAGGGAGTCGATTACGTCCGACGGGTTCTCGCGAACCCTTTCCACAATGAAATCAACGGTTTTCATCGAGTATGTGTACGAGCCGTTCCTTCCGACCTCGTGCTTGTAGGCGAGTTCCTTGTTCGACTTGATGTCGTAGAAGTTCAGGAACAGCTTCCAGTCATTGGCGGTGAACAGTTTCGGCTCGCCATTTGCCATGAGTACGATCCCGAGCCTGCCGAGCCTTGAGTTGACATGCTCGAGCACTTTCTTCATCGACAGCGGGTGCGTGTTCTTGGGGTCCTGGAACACCTTCGCGGTGCGGATCGTCCTGTCAGACGAGTTGTCGATGGCGACGGTGAAGTCCGCATTTTTGGGGTTTTTCGTAATTGCCATCTCGGTCAGGAAGACGCACGAGTACCTTTGGTTCTCCTGGAGCTGCTGCTCCTGTTCGATCTCCGACTCATCGAAAAGGAACTTCGAGGCTATCTCGACTGGGTACTTGGCGCGTATTACCTCCGGCGTGGCAGGGTTGGCATTCATCGACAGCATCAGGAAATGCTGGGGGATGATATCCGACATCCTTCTCCCGTGGAACTCGTACATCTTCTCGTCGAAGTTCGTCACGCACGACTGGAACAGGCCAACGTAGATCTGCTCGTATTCCTGGACGATGAAATGCGTGCTCGTGTTGCGCAGGCGGATGATGTCCTCGAGGTTGCGCCTCAACGGGTCCTTGTCGTTCGTGAAGACCTGGGAGATGCAGCGCTCTAGCGTGATCGTCCTGTCGGTGTTGTCCCTATAGTAGACGGCCGATATGCCCCTGTCCGCTATCAGCTTCGCTTTGAGCATGAGCTCCCACGCGTTGCAGATAAAGAACGAGAAGCCCTCGACCCTGTATTTGATGCTCGGTCTGTTGTAAAGCTCGATGGCGAGGACGAAGGCCTCGCTGGATTTATCCAGCAGCCGGTTGTACGTCTGCTCGCAATTGCCTTCCATTACTCTCCCTTCACCCATTTTCGTGACGTTACGAAAATGGGAAACAACTGGCGTTTTGGTGCGTGCCTGCGCCCGCTTTGGTTTTTCCGGAAAAACCTGAAAAACCTAGCCGCGTCGCGGGTCATAATCGTGATGAACACCATTCACGCTCCTGGAGGTACCCATGGCTCGCTATAGCGTAGGCGCATACACGTACGAGGACGATTTCCCCGACACGATGATCTACGACGGGCTCACGGGCATCCCGTTGAGCTTGGGGTACGAACTCGTGTCGCAGGAGCGCGGGGACACCGTGAGGGTCGTCGCCCTGGGCGTGAAGGACGACACCGCGGGCCCCGTCCCGTTTGCGACGCTCAGGCCGTGCGCGTACTCCCTGGCGTCCGAGTACGACGTGCGCGCCGTGAGGTGCCCGCAGACCGGGCAATGGGTCCTCATCGGGTACATGGGCGTCTAGAGGAAGCTCGCGATCTTCCAGCCGGCAGCTAGAATGGTTCATTAAAGGTCCCCTCCCATCGATACGTACCCCTTGGTTCTTCGCTTGGCGATAGTTGGGAAGGTCGGATAGGGCGTGCCTACGGGTGCGCCCTATTCTTTTAACTAGCGCCTACGCCCCGAGGAGCGCCGCGAGGGTGCCGATCGCCTTGGCCACCTTGGGGACGAGCCCCGCGGCCTTGGATGCGAGGTCGAGCGCGTCCTTTGCCTTCTCGGCGAAGCCTCCCTCGTCCTTCTCCTCGGCGGCGAACCGCAGGTCGGCGAGGGCGAGCTTCACGGCGGCGAGGTCCTCGGGCGACAGGCCCTGGCTGCTCGAAATCTGCTTGATCGTCTGGTTGAAGTCGACCGTGACGGTCGCCTCGACGGTGGCGGTCGCCCTCGCCTCGATCTGGTCGGCAGTCGCCTTGGCCATCATGTAGTCGTACTCCATGCGGTCCCTGTGCGCGAGCAGCAGGTCGCGGATTGTCTCGATGGACGTGATGTCGATCATGCCGGGGCTGACGTCGGCCTTCACCCTGGTCCCGGTCTCGCGCTCGATGATTTCCCCGAATGCCGTCATATACCGTGCCACCACCTTCTGCCTGAGACCGGGCGGGTCGCTCTCGATGACCTCGTCGCACAGGTTCACCAGGCGGTCGATTGAATCGTACATTCCCATGTTATCTGCCAATCTCGCAGGTGGTTCCTTTGAATGTCTACGCGGACCTTATTTGATCCGCTTCCAGCCCTTCGATTTCAGGCGCTGCAGCCTGA
>CABUSD010000033.1:0-8659 GCA_902494165.1 uncultured Collinsella sp.
CAACGACGTGCTGTACAAGGAGGGCCTGGACCTTCTCGTCGTGCCCTCCGCCGAGCTCTCCCGCGGCCGCGGCGGCCCGCGCTGCATGAGCATGCCCTTCTGGCGCGAGGACCTCTAAGTCTTTCCGTTTCCGGTGCGGTCCCCCTACAACCGCACCGGCTTCGCCCGTTAAACGGGCAACACTAATACTTACGTAATTCATTTCTTCGAAAGGAATCGAACCATGGGTGTTAACCTCTCCGGCCGTAGCTTCCTCAAGCTTCTCGACCTCACCACCGAGGAGATCGAGTACCTGCTCAAGCTCTCCAAGAACTTCAAGGATATGAAGCGCGCTGGCGTTCCGCACCGCTATCTCGAGGGCAAGAATATCGTTCTGCTCTTCCAGAAGACCTCCACTCGTACCCGCTGCGCCTTCGAGGTCGGCGGCATGGATCTGGGCATGGGCGTCACCTACCTCGATCCGGGTTCGTCGCAGATGGGCAAGAAGGAGTCCATCGAGGACACCGCCCGCGTTCTCGGCCGCATGTATGACGGCATCGAGTTCCGTGGCTTTGCCCAGGACGACGTCGAGGAGCTCGCTGCTAAGTCCGGCGTGCCCGTGTGGAACGGCCTGACCACCGAGTGGCACCCCACCCAGATGCTCGCCGACATCCTGACCGTCCAGGAGAACTTCAACTACGACATCAAGGGCAAGACCCTCGTCTTCATGGGCGACTGCAAGAACAATGTCGCTCGCTCCCTCATGGTCGTCTGCTCCAAGCTCGGCATGAACTTCGTGGCCTGCGGCCCCGAGGAGTGCATGCCCGCTGACGACGTCATCGAGGCCTGCAAGCCCATCGCCGAGGCTAACGGCTGCACCATCAAGCTGACCACCGACGTCAAGGACGGCGTCACCGGTGCCGACGTTATCTACACCGACGTGTGGGTCTCCATGGGCGAGCCCGACGAGGTCTGGGCCGAGCGCATCGCTCAGCTCACCCCGTATCGTGTCACCTCCGAGGTCATGGCTATGGCCAACCCGGGTGCTATCTTCCTGCACTGCCTGCCCAGCTTCCACGACACCAACACCACCATTGGCGCCGAGAAGTGCGAGCAGTTCGGCATCACCGAGCAGGAGGTCACCGACGAGGTCTTCGAGAGCCCCGCTTCCAAGGTCTTCGACGAGGCCGAGAACCGCATGCACACCATTAAGGCTGTCATGTACGCCACGCTCAAGTAAGAGCATCTAGCATCTCGCTCGGGGTGTATTGCTGCACACCCCGAGCGGTTTTATCTGGTAATAATCTCGCATCAAGCGGCAGGCACGGCACGGAAGAGCCGCTTCTGGCGAGATCAGTAAATGATTTATGAAGGGGGGATGAGAACTATGACTGAGACCGCTAAGAAAAAGCGCGGTATGCCTTCATCGTTCACCATTCTTCTTGCTCTGCTGGCAATTGTCGCAGTGATTACCGTTATCGTCTCCGGCACGTCCGGCGGCGCGGTTACTGCCGCCCGTCTGAGCGATTTCTGCACCGCCCCGATTAAGGGCTTCGCTGACGCTCTGCCCGTCTGCCTCTTCGTTATGATCCTGGGCGGCTTCCTCGGCATGATGACCGAGACCGGCGCTCTGGACAACGGCATCGCCGTTCTGGTGCAGAAGCTTAAGGGCAACGAGATTATGCTCATTCCCGTGCTGATGTTCATCTTCTCCCTCGGTGGTACCACTTATGGTATGTGCGAGGAGACCGTTCCCTTCTACGCCCTGCTCGCCGCTACCATGATGGCCGCTGGCTTCGACCCGATGGTCGGCGCCGCTACCGTCCTGCTCGGCGCTGGCTGCGGCTGCCTGGGCTCCACGGTTAACCCGTTCGCCGTCGGCGCTGCCGTCGACGCTCTGACCGGCGTTGGCATTGAGGTCAACCAGTCCATCATCATCGGCCTCGGTGCCGTCCTGTGGATTGTCACTACCGCTATGTCCATCGTCTTCGTGATGAGCTATGCCAAGAAGGTCAAGGCTGACAAGGGTTCTACCATCCTGTCGATGCAGGAGCTCAAGGACGCCGAAGAAGCTCACGGCAAGGCTGCTTCCGAGGTCCACAAGGAGGTCAAGCTCACCGGTCGTCAGAAGGGTGTTCTGATCGCCTTCGCCTTCACCTTCGTCGTCATGATCGTCGGCTTCATCCCGCTGGCCGACCTCAACGAGGGCGTCGCCAACTTCTTCGACGCTGGCGCTGTCTACGACGCCGACGGTAACGCCGTCGTCCAGGGCTGGTCTGCCCTGATCACCGGCCTGCCCATTGGCCAGTGGTACTTCGACGAGGCTTCCACCTGGTTCTTCCTCATGGCCGTCCTGATCGGTATCATCGGTGGCCTGTCCGAGAAGCAGATTGTTAACACCTTCATCACCGGCGCTGCCGACATGATGTCCGTTGTTCTCGTCATCGCCCTCGCCCGTGGTATCTCCGTCCTCATGGCTAACACCGGCCTCGACGTCTACGTCCTCGACGCTGCCGCCAATGCCCTGGCTGGCCTGTCCGGCGTGATCTTCGCTCCCATGAGCTTCCTGGTCTACTTCGGCCTGTCCTTCCTGATCCCCTCGACCTCCGGTATGGCTACCGTCTCCATGCCCATCATGGGACCGCTGGCTGTTAAGCTCGGCTTCTCGCCCGAGGTCATGGTCATGATCTTCTCCGCCGCCATCGGTGTCGTGAACCTGTTCACCCCGACCTCCGGCGCCATCATGGGCGGTCTCGCCCTGGCCAAGATCGAGTGGACGACCTGGCTCAAGTTTGCCCTTAAGCTCATCGTCGCGCTCTCTGTCGTCTGCGCCATCATCCTGACCGTCGCCTGCGTGTTGATCTAAGTACCCAACGGGTACCCCACGGAAACCTTGACGATCCTGTAGAGGATCACCTGGTCATCGTCTGTCCGGTGGGGTAAACCCACCGGTAGACTCCTACCTTTAGCCCCCTTCCGTTCCGTGCGCGGGAGGGGGCGCTCTTGTGTTCCGGCGTTTTACCAAACGCCGGAACCACTCGACGCTGCAAGCCCGCCAGAGCGGCAATCTGACGTTCAATCGTCGGGCATGGCCAAAAGGCCTATGCCCTCCTCTTTCACGTCACCTTGCTCGCTCTGGCGGGCTTTCGCTGACTTTTGCCCCACCTGCGGCGCTGCCATTGTTGCTGCAGGGGGACAGCTTGCTCGCTCTGGTGCCTGTTCGCTGTCCGTTCTCTGCCCGCAACGTTTCTGCTGTTGGTGCAAAGGGGTCAGATTACTTTGCGCCAAAAGGGGAAGTTGCGGTGGAATAGTTCCTGTTTGGCCGTCTTGAGGGGTTAAACGGGAACTATTTCACCGCAACTTATCGATGGCGTGTTTGGTTGGTGCCAGTTGATTGCTTGGGCGTTGGGGAGGGTCTGCTCCGTTATAATCGCCTAGAACATTAAATGGAAACGGGACGGGAGCCATATATGCGCCAGGGTTTCGACAACGCGAAGTATATCGAGCTGCAGGCTGCTCACATTAAGGAGCGCATCTCGCAGTTTGGCGGCAAGCTCTATTTGGAGTTTGGCGGTAAGCTATTCGATGACTATCATGCGAGCCGCGTGCTACCGGGTTTTGAACCGGACAGCAAGTTCCGCATGCTCAAGAGCATCGCCGACGATGTCGAGGTTATCATCGCGATCAACGCGAACCACATCGAGAAAAACAAGGCTCGTGGTGACCTGGGCATTACCTATGACGAGGATGTGCTGCGCCTGGTTGACCTGTTCCGCGGCAACGGCTTTGCCGTCGCGGCTGTGGTCATCACCCAGTACGCTGGCCAGCCTGCTGCTGATGTGTTCCGCAACCGCCTGAACGCGCTCGGTATTCCCGCCAAGCTGCACTATCCCATCGAGGGGTATCCGCACGATGTCGATCTGATCGTGTCCGACGATGGCTACGGCAAGAACGAGTTTGTCGAGACCACGCGTCCGCTCGTCGTGGTCACCGCTCCCGGCCCCGGCTCAGGCAAGCTCGCCACTTGCCTCTCGCAGCTCTATCACGAGCACAAGCACGGCACCGCCGCCGGCTACGCCAAGTTCGAGACTTTCCCGGTCTGGAATCTGCCCCTCACGCATCCGGTCAACATCGCCTATGAGGCAGCAACGGCCGATCTCGACGATGCCAATATCATCGACTCCTTCCACTTGGAGGCCTACAACAAGACCACGGTCAACTACAACCGCGACGTCGAGGCCTTCCCGGTGGTCCGTGCTCTGATGGAAAAGATCCTGGGCAAGAGCCCCTATCAGAGTCCTACGGACATGGGCGTCAATATGGTCGGCTTTGCCATCACCGATGACGATGCCTGCCGCGACGCTTCCAAGATGGAGATCGTCCGCCGCTACTTTACCGCGGTCGAAAATGTGCGCCGTACCGGCGTGGGCGATGAGCAAGTCGACCGTCTCAAGATTATTATGAAGAAAGCCGGCATCGATAAGAACTACTCACCGGCGCGCTCGGCGGCCCTCACCAGGGAGCAGCTGACGGGTGGTCCCGTGGGTGCCATGGTCATGCCCGATGGCTCCGTGGTGACCGGTAAGACCTCCACGCGCCTGGGCGCCGCAAGTTCGCTCATTATGAACGCCCTCAAGCATGTCTCGGGCGTCGACCTTGAGCTCGAGGTCATTAGCGATGAGGCGATCGAGCCCATCAGCAAGCTCAAGACGCATTTCCTGGGCAGCAAAAACCCTCGCCTCCACACCGACGAGACGCTTATGGCGCTGTCGATCACCTCGGCCACGAGTGAGACGGCCGCTCGCGTCCTTTCGGGCCTGGAGCAGCTGCGCGGTTGCGATGCCTTCTTTAGCGTGATTATCTCGCCGACGGACGAGACGGTACTGCGCAAACTGGGTATCAACGTGTGCTGCGAGCCCAAGTTTGAGCGCCGCGGTTTCTTCCACCGCTAAGTTTGAAGCACCGCGGTAATTGCATTGCATTTTGGCCGTATCGGGTTGGCGCCCGGTACGGCTTTTTGATCAATAAAGCGCCTATTTCGGCGAAAAATAGCCGTTTACCTGCCTAGAAACAATTTGAGCGGTATACAATAACCGTAACTGTTTCATCCTTAGCGGGATGCCGCATGATGGATATTACCTGCCATCGTGAGGTGTGTCGGTCGCGCACGGCGCGTTAGATGCTCGTGCTCGGTTTGAGGAGGCTGCTATGGCGGGCAAGGGTCGTGCGAGTGTCAACGATATGAAGCGTGTCGAGGTGCTGGTGTTGATGGAGATCGACCAGCAAACCGAAGACAATGGCGGGCCGTATGGGTTCTCGCGCAAAACGCTTGCCGAGCGCGTGGGGGTTTCGCCGTATCGTGCCCGCGCCGCAATCGATCGCTTGGATTCCGAAGGCATGATTGATGTCGTCTCGCGTTATAGCGACGACGGCGGTCAGCTTGCAAATGGCATTTGCCTCACCGAACGTGGCGAGTGGTATCTTGAGGGCGTCCGTACCGGCATGCTCGTTCAAGAAATGCTCGAAGACGAGGTTGCTGATCGATAGCAGCATGTAACCCTTGCCATAGCGACGCCGCCTGGGAAACCGGGCGGCGTTTTGTTTCAAGATTGAGAAATGCAATCGCACGCGAGAAAAATTGCGAACGGTCTGCGGCGCGAGTATTACAATGAAGACCCGTAAGATGTGTATGGACAACTTCTACGGGAAGCGCAGGTAACTCAATATGACCAAGCATGTGTTCGTAACCGGTGGCGTGGTTTCGTCCCTGGGCAAGGGTATCACCGCGGCCTCGCTGGGCCGTCTGCTCAAGTCGCGTGGCTACAAAGTAACGATGCAGAAGGCCGATCCGTATCTGAATGTCGACCCCGGTACCATGAGCCCGTTCCAGCATGGCGAGGTCTTCGTTACCGAGGATGGTTACGAGTCCGACCTGGATCTGGGCCATTACGAGCGCTTTATTGATGAGAACCTGACCCGCGATTCCAACTTTACGACCGGCGCGATCTATAAGAGCTTGATCGCCCGCGAGCGTCGCGGCGACTTTTTGGGCGGCACCGTGCAGGTGATTCCGCACGTCACCAACGCCATTAAGGACAAGTTCCGCCGCATCGAGGAGCAGACCGGCTCCGATGTGGTCATCACCGAGCTGGGCGGCACGATCGGCGACATCGAGTCGCAGCCGTTTGTTGAGGCCATCCGCCAGTACCGCAAGGAGGCCGGCCCCGAGAACGTCTGCTACATCCACGTGTCGCTCGTTCCCTATATCGCCGCCGCCCACGAGGTCAAGACCAAGCCCACGCAGCATTCCGTCAAGGAGCTCCGCAGCTTTGGCATCCAGCCCGATATCATCGTGCTGCGCTCCGACCACCATATCGATGACGCTATCCGCGGAAAGATCGCAAGCTTCTGCGACGTCGACACCGATTGCGTCTTTACCAACGAGGACTGCGCGAGCATTTACGATGTTCCGCAGCTGCTTGCCGAGCAGGACTTTGACCTGCGCATTTGTGAGCGCCTGGGTCTGGATCCGCGTGAGCGCGACATGAGCGAGTGGAACGAGTTCCTGCGCAAACAGAATCACGCCAACCATCACGCCGACAAGGTGAAGATCGCCGTCGTGGGCAAGTACACGCAGCTGCCCGATGCGTACCTGTCGGTTATCGAGGCCCTGCACCATGCGGGCGTCTTCTACGATCGCCATGTGGACGTCCAGCTGGTCGACGGCGAGAGCCTCGACGAGCAGAATGTCTCCGAGGTTCTGGGCGACGCCTCAGGCATCCTGGTTCCCGGCGGCTTTGGCAAGCGCGCCCTGGAGGGCAAGATCCTCGCGGCCGAGTTTGCCCGTGAGCACAAGATTCCGTATCTGGGCATTTGCCTGGGTATGCAGGTCGCCGTGTGCGAGTTCGCCCGCAATGTCGTTGGCCTTGCCGGCGCCAGCTCCTCTGAGTTCGATCCGGATGGCCCGTATAGTGTCATCGATCTGATGAGCTCGCAGGAGGACGTGACCGAGAAGGGCGGCACCATGCGCCTGGGCGCCTATCCGTGCAAGCTCGCCGCCGATACTCTTGCTCGTGAGGCATATGGCGAGGAACTCGTCTACGAGCGTCACCGTCACCGCTTTGAGTTCAACAACGCCTTCCGCGACCAGCTCGAGGACGCCGGTTTGGTTATCTCGGGTCTGTCGCCTGACGAGCGCTTGGTCGAGATGGTCGAGCTGCCGCGCGACGTGCATCCGTGGTATGTGGCAACCCAGGCTCATCCCGAGTTCAAGAGCCGCCCGACCAACCCGCAGCCGCTGTTCCGCGAGTTCGTGCGCGCTTCGATCGGCCAGCACGAGGGTGTCGACCGTCTGCAGGTGACGCCCATGAACCTCGCTACGGACTAAGGGTGCCGGCGAATAAGGAATATACCGAAGCTACTCCCTCGTCGCTCGCCGTGGCGGCGGGGGAGTATCTCGATTACCTCGCGGTCGAGCGGGGTTTGGCGCGCAACACGATTGCGGCCTATCGTCGTGACCTGACGACGTACTGCGCCTATCTGGAGCGGGCGGGTATTGTGTCTTTTGAAGAGGTGACCCGTCAGGTCGTGGAGGGCTTTGTCGCCGACCGTCGCGATGGGGGCTATTCCGATGCTTCGGTGGAGCGCGCGCTTGCGGCCGTGAAGGGCCTGCATGCCTTTTTGGTGCGCGATGGGGCCGTGGCCCAAAACCCGACGGCGGCGTTGCGCCTGCCTAAAAAGGCTGAGCGTTTGCCGGAGTATCTATCGGTGGAGGATGTCTCGGCGCTGCTCGATCAAGACTTTCCCGAGGGCGAGATGGGACTGCGCGACCATGCCATCTTGGAAGTGCTCTACGGATGCGGTTTGCGTGTGAGTGAGCTGGTTGGGCTCGATGTGGGCGATATCCATATTGACGATGGCTTTGTACTCGTTCGCGGTAAGGGCTCAAAGGAACGCCTGTCCCCACTGGTGGGAAGCGCGGCGCGAGCTCTGACGTTCTATGTAACTGAGGGACGTTCTCGCTTGGCGGCCCATGCCCGCGGAACCGAGACCTCGGCGGTCTTTTTAAATAAGAACGGACGTCGCCTGTCGCGCCAGGCCGTGCATGCGATATGCGAGCGGTATGGGCGTCAGGTGGGGCTGGTGGGGCTCCATCCCCATACCTTGCGCCACTCCTTTGCCACCCACATGCTCGCGGGCGGTGCCGACCTGCGTGTGCTGCAGGAGATTTTGGGCCATGCCGATATTTCGACCACGCAGGTCTACACGCATGTCGACCGAACGCAACTGACCGAGGTCTATCTGGCGGCGCATCCGCTAGCACATCGCTAGCACCTCGCTGACCTGCATATTTATAAATATTAAATGGGATGGGCCCCAGATTGCCGAGACGCACTTTTGCGCGCATGGGCAATCTGGGGCCCGTCCCATTTTTCGCCAGACACCGACGCGGTGGTGGGCCGTGTGTACCGTGGGTGGGGGAGTTTGGGGGCGATGTGAACGGCATGTAAAGGGACACAAAAATCGCCTCAAGGTCAACTTGAAGGTTGAGGTTGAAAGGCGGGGTGCCACAGGTGGCATCCCGTCGTTGCTGTAAACACAACATATTGTGTTTTCGAACATATGCTCGGGGGTGTTTTACAACATATTGGGGGTGGAATGGTGGGGCGGGGTGGGGGAA
>CABUSD010000034.1:0-7444 GCA_902494165.1 uncultured Collinsella sp.
AACCAAATGATCACTTCCGAGCTTTTCGGCACCGCGCCGTGCGGTACCCCCGTTCATCGTTACACCCTCAACGGGCCCGAGATCTGCGTTCGCATTATGGACTATGGCGCCACCGTGCTTGGTATCGACGTGCCCGACATCCCTGGCAACGTGCGTGATGTGGTGCTGGGCTTCGATAAGCTCGAGGATTACTTTGACAACCCCGCCTGCTTTGGCGCGACCATTGGCCCCGTGGCCAACCGCACTGCGGGTGCCACGATCACCATCGCCGGCACGGATTGGCATATGCCGGCCAACGAAGGCACCAACAACCTGCACAGCGACCTTGAGCACGGCCTGCATAAGCGCGTGTGGGACGTTGAGCTCGACGAGGACCACAATGCCGTACGCATGACTGCCTCGCTCGAGGACGGCGAGCTCGGCCTCCCCGGCAACCGCACCTTTACGGCCGTGTTTACCGTGACGCGCACCGGCGTCTTTCGTATCGAGTATGGCTGCGAGAGCGACCGCGCCACCTACGTGTCCATGACCAACCACACGTACTTTAACCTTGCCGGTCATAACGCCGGCATGGACTGTGAGCACTTCTTTGTTGCTAATGCCACTCACTACCTGCCCATCAACGACCAGAATATCCCCACCGGCGAGATTGCTCCGGTCGAGGGCACGCCGTTTGACTTCCGTGATCTGCGCCCCGTCGCTCCCGGCATGGAAGCCGACGACCCGCAGATTAAGCAGGCACGCGGCTACGACCATTGCCTGTGCATCGATGGCTATCAGTACGGTCGTAATCTGCGCCGTGCGATGCATGTCGAGGAGATGTGGACCGGCCGCGAGCTGGACTACTACACCACCGCCCCGGGCGTGCAGCTCTACACCGGCAACTGGCTGGGCGACGAACATGCCAAGGATGATGCCAACTATGGCTGGGGCTCCGGCTTCGCCCTCGAGGCAGAGATGTACCCCGACACGCCGCACCAGCCGCTGTTCCCGCAGGGCATTGTGGGCCCGGGTCACCCCTACAGCAACGTGATCGAATACCACTTTATGAGGCACTAAGCCCACAGCAGCGCCCGCCGGCACCACCGCCGACGGGCGCTGTTTCATGCCTAAATCCTTTTTTCGATGCCACCGAATTGGTGACATAACAAAACTATGCCGAATTACTACGATGAACCCACGATGTCCGTCCACGCGCTGGTTTATAAAAAAATTTAACAGTCTAGGAAACGGGTGATGGATCCGGCCCCGACATGGTCCGCCGGGCGCGCCGTGCTATCCTGTTCCCGCCAAACGAGAATTTGCAGCGGAGCTCACCCGGCTCTTGTTTGGCGACAATCCCGCCGGGTGGGCCCCGCTGCGGACGGGAACGCCCAGATGAACCGACACAGCGCCTTCGCGGACGCCGTCGCGGCGCTCGACGAGGGGGACTTCGAGCTCCTCCGCCGGGCCGTCGACGAGCGGTGCTGCCGCGAGAAGCACGGCTTCGGCACCCTCGCCGAGGCCGCCGACCTCTACCGCGCCGACCCCGCCTGCCCCTCCTGCCGCGCGGCCTCGCCCTTCAGGGACGGGAGGACCGCCGGAGGGGTCCAGCGCTGGCGCTGCCGCGCCTGCGGGGCCAGGTTCACCTCGCTCACCGGCACGGTGCTTGAGGGGTCCAAATCCGACATGGCGACCTGGTGCCGCTTCATCGGCCTCATGCGGTTCAACGTGCCCCTTGACGCCATGGCCGAGGAGCTGGGCATAACCCACCAGACGGCATGGGAGTGGCGCCACCGCGTGATGGCCGCCGTCGACGGCTACCAGGACCGCATCGTCCTGCGCGACCTGGTCTGGATAGACGAGACCTACGTGAACGACACCGACCTGCATCTTGGGTACGGCGTGGCGAGGAAGCGCGGGCTGTCCCGCCAGAAGGTCTGCATAGCGGTCGCCATCGACGTGCACAAGAACCCGGTCGCCGTGGTGTGCGGCCGCGGAAAGCCCAGCTCGGCGAGGGTGCTGGGGGCGCTCGGCGGGCATATCGCCGAGGGGAGCCTGGTCGTCCACGACAGGGAGAGGGCGCACGGCGCGCTGATCCGCGAGTCGGGCTGCGCCGAGGAGGCGCACAGGGCCGACGTCAACGACCCGGTCTACCTGGAGCGGATGGCCATGGTGAACAACCTCTGCTCCTGGCTCAAGCGGTACCTCTGGAGGTTCACGGGCATGTCGATGTCGAACCTCCAGTCGTACCTCAACTGGTTCGTTTACCTGTTCAGGGTCAAGCAGGACTCCGAGAGATGGCCCGAGACCGCAAGGGTGGTTCGCCATTTGCTGCTCACCGAGGCGCGTTTCCGCAGCTCGACATAGCGAATCCATCACCCGTTTCCTAGACTGTCAGATAAAAAAATTAGCAACTCGTCTACCTGCGGTTTTATTCTCCGCAAATTTGACATGCTCGGCGATAAGCAATTCATCGTAGTAAACCGGCATAGTTTTGGCAGACGGCGCCACACAGACCCCCTACGAAGGTAAAATGATTCCTTTCCCTCCGTCCCCAAGGGTTCAATTGAGCAAGGCTTCGATGGGGTCGGGGGCGGAACTGGGGAGATAGCGGATTTCTAGTTCAATGCCGAGCTTATGCAGCTCTCTGAGAACAGCGACGTCTGCATCGCTCACGGCGACTGCGGGCGTTATGGGGTGCTTGCCCTCCCCTGCCTGCATGTGGCCAATGCTGATCTTGGTGATCGGCACACCACCCTTAACCAGCGCGAGCGCATCTGCGGGTGAGGCCACCATGACCAGAATCCATTGACGCGGCGTTGCGGTATGAATGATATCGATGGTCCTTTGCACCGAGAAAAACCGTGTCCAAACGCCTTCTGGCGCCGCCACCCTCATGGGTGCCCATTGGCGCGAATCCGCCGCGATCTCATCGTTGACGATTAGGACAAGGTTGGAACCAGTCGCCTCGTTCCACAGCTCAATGTCTTGCCCGTTAATAAACCGGTCATCGATACGTGTAAGAAGGATCCTGGGTTGAGCCATGGCAGCCCCATTCTGTTTGAGACCCGTAAGAGCAAGATATCGCGTCTCCAATATTAGTGCATTTAAAGTGAGAAAAGCCGTCAGAACACTTGCGCGGATGTGCGATGTCCCGTATCATAGACAGCCGTTGACGCCTCAGTTGCGTCACCACATGGCCGCCAGCGTAGCTCAGTTGGTAGAGCACCGCTCTCGTAAAGCGGGGGTCACCGGTTCGAGCCCGGTCGCTGGCTCCATTGCACAAGATAGCCGCCTTCGAGCGGCTTTTTTGTTGCCAATTGAGTGCATTGCACCAAGAAACTGCACCAACCCCGACGGCAGACAGCTCCCTCCAAGATCGCGTCGAAAATGTTGGTGTAAGGGTGGCTCCCTAGCGTCCGTTTAACGAAGAGCGGCCTTCGTCCTAGAATCTGAAATCACCACAACAACAGGTTCTAGGAAAGGACGAAGACCGCTATGGAAATCTTATCAGACCCGAAGCCGGACATGCTCGCCATGCCGCGGTTCGACGACGGTGCCATCGACATGCAGGAGCTGCTCAGGCGCCTCGCCGAGCAGGTCGTAAACGCCGTGATGGACGCCGAGGCCGACCAGCTCTGCGGCGGCGGGGCGAACAGCCGCAACGGCTACCGGGAGCGCGGCCTCGCCACCTGCGTCGGCACGCTGACGCTGCGCATCCCGAAGCTCCGCACCGGCAGCTTCTTCCCGGACGACGTGATCGAGCGCTACCAGCGCGTGGACCGCGCCCTCGTGGCCGCCGTCGCCGAGATGTACGCCACCGGCACGAGCACCCGCAAGGTGCGGCGCGTCGCGGAGAAGATGGGCGTGTCCAGGCTCTCCAAGGACCAGGTGAGCGCCATCGCGTCGAGCCTTGACGCCGACATCGAGGAGCTCTGCGCGAGGCCCCTCGACGGCTCGCCGGTGCCCTACGTCTGGCTCGACGCCACCTACGTCAAATGCCGCCGCGGGGGCCGCGTGGCCTCCACGGCCGTCGTCACGGCCATCGGCTGCGACGCGGGCGGCTGGAGGCGCGTCCTGGGCGTCGACGTGGTGGACACGGAGTCGTGCGACTCGTGGCTGGCATTCCTCAGGAAGATCCGCGACCGCGGCGTCTCCGGCGTGGAGCTCGTCGTCTCCGACGCGCACGCGGGCCTCGTCGCGGCCGCGGCGGAGGTCTTCCAGGGGGCGGCATGGCAGCGCTGCGCCGTCCACCTCATGCGCGACTGCATGCGCGAGGCGGGCTCCTGGCAGCTCAGGCGCCGCGTGGGTAGGATCGTCTCGCAGGTGTTCCGCGGGCGCGACGCCGCCACCGTGACCGCCATGTACCACGTGGCGTGCGACATGCTGGAGGGGTGCTGCCCGAGGGCGGCGGCGATCCTCGAGGAGGCCGAGCCGGACGCCCTGGCATACCTCGACTTCCCGCCGTCGCACTGGAAGCGCCTGCGCACCAACAACGTGCAGGAGAGGACCAACCAGGAGATAAAGCGCAGGTCGCGCGTCGTGCAGGCGTTCCCCTCGACGGCGTCGCTGGTGCGGCTGGCGGGCGCGGTCATGTGCGAGCAGGACGAGACATGGCAGGAATCCAGGTACTTCTCGGAGGCGAAGATGAGGGAGCTCTACGACGAGGGCCGCACGCGCGGGCTCGACGGGACGGTCGACTGGTCGCGGCTGGAGGCTGAGGCCAGGAAGATGATCGAGTCCGGCCTCGAGCTTGCGGACAGGATCGAGACGGCATAGGATATCAAGCGTGTTCCAGGTTCCAGGACGCCGGGCCGGCTCGCTTCGGATCGGGCTCTACACCAACTTTCTCGACACTACCCCCTCCAACAACAAAAGCCCCGCCAACTGCGGTCCCCAAGTAGACCACAATCAACGGGACTCAAATATGTTCCCCAGAAGAATTACAGCGGCTTTTATACGCATGAATAGGGATTAAAGAGTACTCGGATCGATTGTCTGTGGATTAGCCAGGCCATAGAAAGCAGTCTCATGGTCAGCGGATGTGGCTTGGTGTCCGACTTCACATTCAACCGGAGTAGTTTCGTCAATCAGCTCATAACCGAGCCAGCCCTCTAACTCAGCACCAGGTTTTATTTGGCGCGATTCAGGAAGGTCAAGGCCTTCCGCCAACATACCCGACTTAAGCCCCTTTCCATCTTGGAAAGCCGCTATTTCATTTCCAGAAAACAAGACAAACTGAGGGTCATCCGAAACGTTTTTTGCAGTCACATTCAAAATCAACAGTGGCTTGCCGTCACTATAACTTTCTACTCCGCGTTGCGCCCCCGTGATGGTGTACTCAATACCCGATGCTGGGATATCGCCGTCCCCGCCGCTGCCATCTTTCTCTTTTCCGGCAGTGTCTGCCTGAGCAGCAGCATAGCCCGCAGCGTAACCATCGTCATAGCTTCCCTTCCCGGAGCAAGCGGTAAGGCAGGCAGAACCAGCTGCGAGCCCCAACGCCAAGAAAGCGCGCCTAGGAATTAAAGCGGTTGTGCTGAGTCCCATAAAGAGCTCCCATCAATTAGCTATTTCTCGTATACACAGCCATTTTAATTATTCTTCAATCCATTTAGCATCAATCGTGTCTCAATAACTACGTCGTTCAGCCTAATTTAGCCGCCCCAAAGAGTCCAGCTCAAACAACAAAAGCCCCGCCAACCGCAATCCCCAAGGGAACCGCGATTAACGGGGCTCAAGCGCGCCCCTCAATGGAATCACGCCAGCATACGAACAACTCAGCCGAGCAGCTCGCTACTCCTCCCAGTAAGCATCTGCAAGCAGCTTAAAGCAAATCTTCTTGACCGGCTGCGCGCCATCGCCCGGGAACTCGAGCGTGGGCATATGAGGCTCGCCGGCAACGAACAGCGCGAACTTGTCGTCGGCAAGATCGCCGGCGATCGAAGCGTCGGAATCGACCAGATCGTAGTCGTCCTTCTCGTCAAACTCCTGAACCAGCGTCAGGCTGCCCGTGGCGACCTTAAAGGCCTCGCGACCCTCGACGTCGATCTGCAGATCGTGATAGCGCTGATGCGTCTCATAGTGAGCCTCGGCCTCGGGACGCGTCGTGGGAGCCATGACGTTCGCATAGACCTTGTCGCCCAGAATCGGATGGCTGCCGACCTCGAGCTGCGCCGGGTCGTTCTCCTCGAGCCAGTCGATCAGCACGTCGAGGCCCTTGAGCATTCCGCGATACTCCTCGATATCGCCCAATGCACCGTAAATCATCTAAATCCCCTCTCGGATCGTTTCCTTGGCGGCTACTCGGCAAACGCATTACCAAAGCTGTTGCCGCCCACATACGTCTCGACCAGGGTAAGGTCGGGACTGAACACGACAAAGTCGGAGTCGTGCCCCGGCATAATGCTACTGCACTTGTCGTCGACATGAGCTAGCAAGCGATGCCGGGGCCGCAGCACAAGCTCCTACAGCTCGGTCACGACAACGCCGTTGTAGACCTCGTCCCAACGATCCATGACCAAGTGGCCAGTCATAGGATCCATGGCATTGAGCTTGCCGCAGGTATTGGCGGTACGCAGCACCGTCTCATCATCCGCGCCGGCTGCGATGGCGTGCGCGAAGCCGGCAATGGTAGAATCGCCAGAGCCCGTAGCGTTAACGGCGGGGATATCGGGGGTCTTGGCGCGGAACGCGCGGCCGTTATGGAAGCCCACGGAACCGGCGGCACCCATGGACACGACGACCCAGGGGATATCGGAGAAGCGGGCATCAGAGGCGAGCGCGGCGCGAAGCTCGTCCACATCGTCGGTGGTAAAGCTCGTGCCCAGAAGGCCGTTAATTTCGGTCAGGTTAGGCTTAACCAGCTCAGGCTTGACCTCGGACTTGAGCGCAGCCTCAAGCGAAGCACCCGAGGTATCGAGCAGCACCTTGGCGCCGGCGTTCTCGGCAATGCCCGTGATCTTGGCGTAGTAGTCCGCCTCGACGCCGCGGGGCAGCGAACCCGAGATGGTAACGACATCGGCCTTGCTCGCAAGCTCGGCGAACTTGGCGGTAAAGGCATCGAGCTCCTCGGGGACTATCGTCGGGCCGCTCTCGAGCAACTCGGTCTGGTTGCCAGCATGAAGGATATTGAGGCAGATACGAGTCTCGCCCTTAATGGGCACAAAATCATTCTTAATACCGTTGGCATCCATGAGTTCCGCCATATAGGCGCCCATGTGGCCGCCGAGCAGACCGGTTGCCACAACGTCGTCGCCCAGCTGACCCAGCACACGGGCCACGTTGAGGCCCTTGCCGCCGGCGGTCTTTTCGGGCGTCACACGGTTGACGTCGTCGATAACGAGCTCATCGAGCTGATAGCGCGTATCGACAGACGGGTTCATCGTAACGGTGAGGATCATTTTTAGCTCCTTATCTCGCAGGCTCCTTGTGCCTCGCGATACGAGTCGACAAAACGGAA
>CABUSD010000035.1:0-6978 GCA_902494165.1 uncultured Collinsella sp.
GCGCGCCAGGGAGATAGTGGACGAGATAGTCGAGAGGCGCGGTCTCAAGAAGGAGTAACATCGGGACTTGCAGCGACGGACCTCAGGACGCTCTTACACCACGTCTGCGCGCGCCACCCAAACCGTCTCCCCTGGGACCTGATTGGCAGCCCCTTCGAGGCCCCGTGGGCAAAAAAGGGCAAATATGAGTACTGTTACCTTTTTAGTAACAGCCAAAACAGCCCCAAATGCCGTTTTCACGGCTTACACGCGTCCCTAAATTGATCAAACAGCCCTATAGCGGACTTATATGTGTTTGCGTTAATAAACATATTTTGCTGTTATGTCTATTATTTTGCGAAGGCAATATGATACTAAGATAGCAACCGTACTCATATTTGGCATTTTTTGCCCACAGGGCATTTCCTGGGGAACTGACAACAGCCTTAGGGTCCCGCGCGGCGCCGCTCCCTCCCGGCATTCGCCGACGTTTGCCCAGATAAAACCTGCCAAAATAAACCTGTCCCTTTTTGGTAGGTTTCGGGGTGACAAGGGCTTGCACTTTAGCGTGCGACAGCGGATAATGCCGAACACTCGACAATACGCTTATTGTTCTTTCTATAGATTGAGGAGGCCCCTATGGCCATGGAATTCAAACGCAGGCTGCCGATACCCATGGAGATCCGCGAGGAAATGCCACTTTCTGCCGACCTTACCGCCAAAAAGCAGGCATTTGACGCCGAGGTCGCCAAAGTCTTTACCGGCGAGGACGCACGTAAGGTGCTCATCATCGGCCCGTGCTCTGCCGACCGCGAGGATTCAGTGCTTGAGTACATGAACCGACTGGCCAAGACCGCCGAGGAGGTCAAGGACAAGCTCATCATCATTCCGCGCGTCTACACCAATAAGCCGCGTACCAAGGGCACCGGCTACAAGGGTCTTCTGCACAACCCCAACCCCGAGGCTCCCGACGACCTGCTCGAGGGCGTCAAGGCCATCCGCCATATGCACCTGCGCGTTATTGAGGAAACGGGCTTCTTCACCGCCGACGAGATGCTCTATCCGTCCAACTACCAGTACCTCGTTGACCTGCTGAGCTATGTGGCCGTGGGCGCACGCTCGGTCGAAAACCAGGAGCATCGCCTGGTGTCGAGCGGCATTTCGGTACCCGTCGGCATGAAGAATCCCACTGCCGGCTCTACTACCGTCATGCTCAACTCCATTTACGCCGCACAGGCGCACCAGAGCTTCATCTTCCGCAACTGGGAGGTCGAGTGCGACGGCAATCCGCTCGCGCACGCCGTTATGCGTGGCTACATCGGTCTCGATGGGCGCACCTACCCCAACTACCACTACGAGCACCTGGAACGCCTGGCCGAGCGCTATACCGAGCATGCCGGCTACGCCAATCCGGCAGCGGTCATCGACTGCAACCATGACAACTCGGGCAAGCGTCCGCTGGAGCAGTATCGCATTTGCAAGGAGGTGCTCGACAGCTGCCGCCGCAACGAGTCCATCTCCAAGCTAGTCAAGGGCTTTATGATCGAGTCCTACCTGGAGGACGGCAACCAGCCGGTCGACGGCGGCGTCTTTGGTAAATCGATCACCGACCCGTGCCTGGGCTGGGAAAAGACCGACTACCTCATCCACGAGATCGCGGAGCGGGTGTAGGTTACGGCGTTTTACCAAACGCCGTAACGGCTCGACGCTGCGCGGGCCGCACCTGGACAATCTGACGTTCAACTTCAAGGGCGCGACCAGAAGGTCGGCGCCCTTTCGTTTGATGTGGCAGTTAGGGACGCTCCTTTTCTGCCGGCAGTCAGGGACATTCCTTGGGGTAGTCATTGGGGACGTTCTTGTTTGACTAGTCGTTTAAGAACGTCCCCAACGACTACCCGGGGGAGTTGCCTTCCCTCGTGGCGGTCTTCTAGCAGAAAAACCAAGTGAGTAGGCTTTTTGCAGGAGGCCAAGCACGCCCCAAAACGCCACAGCTCTGACCTGCAGTTTTATAGATCATTTGTCACGATGTGCTCGGCAGGTTCAAAAAAGTCTACTCACTTGTATCTGAGACGCACCAGATTGGCAAAAACCGCCGCGAAAGGGCCCCTGGTCCCTTCGCGGCGGTCATACACCTCTAATTTTGCGACGGTTTTGCCCGCTTGTTACTCGCTGTAGCGGGTGGCGATAGCAGCTTGTACCATGCCGGTGCTCATGAGGTAGGTCACCAGGAAGTAGCCACCGTATGCTGCCAGGAAGATTGCACAGGTGAGGCCCACGGTACCGCCAATGCTCATATTTCCGAAAATGCTCACCAACTCGATGATCACCTTAAGTGCCACAAAGGAGTGCGCCAGGCCCACTGCCAGCGGGAACAGGAAGAATACCGCTTGCTGCGCCATCACCGACTGGCGAATCTGGCGGTCGTCGCAGCCGATCTGTGCCAGTACACGATAGCTGCGGCTGCCGTCGGCCACGTTGGAGAGTTGCTGGATCGACAGAATCGCCGCGCATGCAACGACCAATACAAAGCCGATGTAGATGGCTAGATAGCTAATAAGACCGTTCATTTGCGCTGCTTGCGCGTACATCTCGGAGCGTGTGATGAAGGTTCCCCACGACCCCGGCTCCTTGCCGTCAACGAGCAGATTGTCGAGCAGAGTGTATTTAATGCTCTCGTCTGCCTCAGTCGTATCCATCCCCTGTTTGTAGTTAACGAGCAGGCTACTGGAATACGGCTGCAGATTAAGTTGGGACAACAGCTCGTCGGAAACGACGACGGTACCCGGATTGCTGCCCATCGCCGAGTTGGCGATGGCCGCCGTATCTTCGTCCGACTTATCGGTTGCGGGCTTGAGCTCATGCCCGCCCAAGGTAAGGGCATGGCCGCCAGCCATATACTTGGTGTACATGTCGACCAGCTCGCCGCCCATATCACACGTGAGCAGATACTGGTCGTGACCGATGTGCACCGGCTCCTCGCCCATCATCTGACGCAGTTTGTTGTACTGACTCGCCGGCGTCACATACAGACCCATCGCATCGGCATTGCTACCCCCGAACGCCTTGGGAAGCTTTTCGCCCATGATCTTGCACATCTCACTTGGGGTCACCGAAGGATTCGAGCCGCCAACTGGGTAACTCAGATACGAATCGATCTGCACATGCTCACCGGCAACATCGGCGATATTGACCTTCTTGCCGGTCTCGTCGTTGTTGCCCGCCGACTTGCCCTTACCGTGCCATGCGGGGTACAAATCGACCGTACTATCGGCCAGCACCATGCGATCGGCTTCAGACGGATTGACATACTCTTTGTAGTAGTCGAGCGTATCGGGCGTGTAATAGGCATACGTCTGAGACACGTCAACAGGGTTATAGCGCTCCAGGTTTTCGTTCATCACGTTGGCAATCGACATACCGCACGTCACCGAAGTGATGGCCAAAAACAGGAGCATCGCGATGACGCCCATCGAAAAGCACACCGTGTTGACCTTGGCCGCAAGCTGGCGCACGGTAAACATGTTGAGACCGCGCCAATACACGCCGCGCAGGCTCTGCAGCAGCTTGATGAGCATGCCCGAGAGTCCCCAGAACAGGGCAAAGGTGCCCACGGTAACCATAGCGGTCGTAATACCAAACTGGTTCATGGCCTCTTGCAGCTTGCTGTCCGTCGCGGTTAGCGGGAACCCATCACGTAGCAGACGGTAATAGGCCACGCCCACCAGCACCACGCCCACGGCAAAGATGGCAATCGCAATCCAGGGGTTGCGTGTCTTGATGGTCTCGTTGCGACGCTCGGCACCCATAAGCTCGATGAGTTTGGTACGACGCACGGCGCGGAGGTTCAGCAGTAGCGTGAGCACAAACATTACGAGCATGCAGGCAAGGGTCAGATTGAACGCATGCATCGAGAAAAAGAAGTGGAAATTGGCGATCTGCGTCTTAAAGAGCGAGGCCGTAAAGAACGTCATGAGCTGGGAGAGTCCCACACCCAGCACAATGCCGGCAACAAAGGCCACCACCGAGACAATCACCGTCTCGAGCGCCATGATCGTGGCGACGCGCCCGCGCCCCATGCCGAGCACCTGGTACAGGCCAAACTCCTTCTTGCGGCGTTTCATGATGAAGTTATTGGCATACACCATTAAAAAGGCCATGACACCGGCCAAAAAGTACGTCAGGTTGCCGAGCATGCTGCCCATAACCTGCGCCAAGCCCTTTTCATCGATGCCGGCGATGTCGACCTGCATCGAGATGGTATTAAAGGCATAGAAGACCGTGACGCCCAGGGTGAGCGTCAAAAGGTAGACGAGGTAGTCGCGGCCGGCGCGGCGGACGTTGCCCCAAGCGAGTTTACAGAGCATCGGAGCCCTCACCGCCCATCATGGCAACGACCTCCATAATGCGGTCGAAGAACTCGCGGCGGTCGGTGTCGCCGCGGCGCAGCTCGGTGAAGATCTTGCCGTCGCGGATAAACAGCACACGGCTCGTGTAGCTGGCGGCAAAGCTATCGTGCGTAACCATGAGCACCGTGGCGCGCAGGCGGCGGTTGAGCGCCTCCAGGCTCTCGAGCAGCAGGCGGGCGCTCTTGGAGTCGAGGGCGCCGGTGGGCTCGTCGGCCATGATCATCGTGGGGTCGGTGACGAGCGCGCGGCAGGCGGCAACGCGCTGCTGCTGGCCGCCGGACATCTGGTAGGGGTACTTGTCGAGCACCTGGCTGATGGACAGGCGCGCAGCCACATCCTGCACGCGGGTCGAGATCTCCGCCGAGTTCATACGGGCGATGGTGAGCGGCAAGGCGATGTTCTCGCGCGCCGTGAGCGTATCGAGCAGGTTGGAGTCCTGGAAGATAAAGCCAAGCTCCTCGCGGCGGAACTGCGAAAGCTTGGCCTGCTTCATGCACGTCACGTCCTGGCCGTTGATGCGGATGGTGCCACTCGTGGCGCTATCGATGGTCGACACGCAGTTGAGCAGCGTCGACTTGCCCGAGCCCGAGGCGCCCATGATGCCGACGAATTCGCCACGGTTGACGGTAAAGCTGACGTCGTTGAGCGCTCGGGTCACGTTGCCCAGCGCTCCATATACCTTTTCGAGATGCGCGACCTCCAGTACCGGGGTTGCCGTTTGCGTGGTTTGCATACCGAGTCCTTTCTTGCGATTAGTCTACGGCATCTATAGTCGCAAGAAGCCGAGTCGGCTACCATCGATATGGCTTACGCTTGCCTTACCGTTGCGTAAGGTAAGGGTAGTCTTTTTGGGACGGGGCTTTTTTAGCTGCCCCATCCGAAGCTTTTGAGGCATGAGGGCGCATTTGACATAGGGCAGCTAAAAAAGCCCCGTCCCAAAAAGACTACCCCGTCATGTAATGATGTTGAGAGAGGACTCCTGTTGAAGACTGTTCATGTTGCCGCTGGGATCATTCGCAAGGAAGGATCCGACGAGCTGCTGGCCGTGCAGCGCGGCTACGGCGACATGCAGGGACTTTGGGAGTTCCCGGGTGGTAAGCTCATGCGCGGCGAGACACCTGAAGACGCCGTGCGCCGCGAGCTCATGGAAGAGCTGCAGGTCAAAGTCACCAACCTGCGTGACTTCTACACCGTTGAGTATGACTACCCAGATTTCCACCTCTCAATGGAGTGCTACTACTGCTCGCTCGCCGATGAATCCGATGAGCCTCAGAAGCACGACCGCCAGCTCGATATCCGCTGGATTCCGCGCACCTCGCTTGCCACGGTGGAATGGATGCCCGCCGACAAGGGGCTCATTGATGCCCTGATTGAGCTGAAGGAAGATCGGCTTAAGGCCAACAGCACTGCCAACGACACCGAGGCCACCACGACCGACGAGCCCGCTTCCAAGCCCAAGCGCGCACCTAGGCGCCGCAGCAAAAAGCGTCCCAAGCCCGGCCTGCTGGACGGCATCGATACCTCGGACCTTTCCGCCGACGAGCGCGAACTGGTGCGCCGTCGCGCTGCCATCAAAAAGTCCATGAAGGGCAACAAGCGTGCAAACACCAAACCCGAGCTGCTCGTTCGCCAGCGCCTGCGCGCAGCGGGCCTTACGGGTTATCGCTTGGAATGGAAGGTTCCCGGCAAGCCCGACATCGCCTTCCCCGGCCGCAAGATCGCCATCTTCGTCAACGGTTGCTTTTGGCATCGCTGCCCTAAGTGCAATCCGAGCCAGCCAAAACGCAATGTTGAGTTTTGGGAGGCAAAGTTCCGTCGCAACGTCGAGCGCGACCGTGCTGCTGTGGCAGCGCTCACTCAAATGGGCTGGACGCCCATAACCATCTGGGAATGCGAACTCAAAAAAGACCGCATCGACGCCACGATGGAAAAGGTCATCGAGCAGGTGCGCGCCACAGAGCCGCAGCGCTAACAGCGAGCATTCACACGCTCCGCACGTCCGCGCCACATCCACGTCACAACCTTGGAAAGCCCTTAAGCTCAAAACCTTTCAAGAGTGTTACTCGATACCTATGACCTGCAGTTTCATCGTAACATCAAACCAGGTTAAGCCTTTCTTTAGCGCTTCCTTATCAGCGCTCGCGGCATAATGTAGCCAGCGCACGGGGCCTAGCAGCAAACCCCGAGCGCATTCTTTTGGTGGATATCGAGGAGGCCGCAAAAGCATGCATTCTTCCAATGACGCAGCACAGCAGCCATCCCTAAAACATGCAAACCTTTTCTCCTTCCCCCCGACACAGAGAAACGGCCTCCTCGACTCCCCCACCTCGCGGCCAAAACGCTCAACCGATCAGAGCCTCAACCTGCAAACCTCATTCAAAAAGCTCCAAGCATCGCTAGACAAGGCATTCCCCAACCAAGCCCGGGCATACTAGCCCCTCATCAACAAAGCGCCCCTCGCGCCCCACTTTTCCGCCCCAACGCCACAAGGGCGACGACCTCGAGTAGGTCAACCTGGGAGGGACGAGGGCTTAGTTCCCCAATCTTTCCGCAGGGGGCAAAAAGCAACGTCTTATTTTTCCGACACTAACGC
>CABUSD010000036.1:0-5685 GCA_902494165.1 uncultured Collinsella sp.
CTGCGCGTGGCGAGCGACATCGACCTGCAGCTTGCCGATGACCTGGCCATCCAGGGCGACGAGGCCATGGTCGACTTCCGCCGCCTGGTCAAGGAGCTCGACCTCGAGATGAAGCCGGTCGGCGTCGAGTACCTGTTTGGCGGCGAGAAGGCCGTGTTCTACTTTGCGGCCGAGGAGCGCGTCGATTTTCGCCAGCTCGTCAAGGACCTGTCCTCGACGCTGCACATTCGCGTCGACATGCGTCAAATCGGCGTGCGCGACGAGACCCGCCTGGTGGGCGGCTATGCCCAGTGCGGACAGGAACTCTGCTGCACGCGTTTTGGCGGACAGTTTGAGCCCGTCTCGATTCGCATGGCAAAAGAGCAGGACCTGCCGCTCAACTCGTCCAAGATCAGCGGTGTTTGCGGCCGCCTGATGTGCTGCCTGCGCTATGAGTTCGAGGCGTACAAGGACTTTAAGAGCCGCGCGCCCAAAAAGAAGACGCTTATCGACACGCCGCTCGGCAAGGCGCGCATCCAGGAATATGACACGCCGCGCGAGCAGCTTGTGCTGCGTCTGGAGAACGGCAAGGTCTTCAAGGTCAATCTGGCCGACATGACGTGCTCGGAGGGCTGCAAAAAGAAGGCCGCCGAGCAGGGCTGCAACTGTCGCCCCGACTGCGTGACGCGCGACGTGCTCGAGCGCATCGAGTCGCCTGAGATGCGCCTGGCGCTCATGGAGCTCGACCGTGAGAACGGCGTCGACGTGGGTGATGGTCTGTCGAGTGCCGACCGTCTGGCCGGTACGTCGATGCCCAAGCGCCGTCGTCGCGATGCTGAATCCGATGCTCGCGCCGGTCAAGGCCAGGGCGAGGGTCGTGGCAGCGGAAAGGGCCGCGGCAAGGCCGAGGTGCCCGAAGTCGAGGAGGCCGCCGGTGGCCGTCGTCGTCGCAAGCGCGCGGGCTCGGGCGATGTTACCGAGGCCGCGGCCGCGGGCAAGAACGCCTCTCGCGAGCGCGAGGCTCAGCAGCCCCAGCAGCAGAATCGCGGCGGTGGCATGAACCCCACACGTCGTCGTCGCCGCCATTTGTCGAGTGAGGAGCGCGAGGACGCCTTCCGCGCCGCAGCTGCTCGCGAGGCTGGTGCCGCCCCCAAGGGTGGTTCGGGTTCCGATACGCCTGCCGACAAGGGTGGCAAGCAACGCAACGATGACGAGCGCGCGCCGCGTCCGCGCCGTCGCCATTCCTCGGGCGCGCAGCAGAAGCCCTCAGTGCCCTCCGTGGCCGATCAGGTCTCGGATGGCGAGGTCAAGGTCACGCGCCGTCGTCCCGGAGATGGCGGAGGGACTGCCGCCAAGGCTTCGCGTGGCGCCGCTCGCGATGAGCACGAGCTGCGCGAGGATCGCGGTAGCGAGGGTTCGGCCGATCAGGGCCAGAAGCGCCGTCGCCGTCGCCGTTCCCGCAAGCCGCGCCAGGATGGTGGCGAGGGCTCGACCCCGTCTTCGTCTGCACCACAACCGCCCGCCGGCGAATAACGCCTGCGAGCGGATTTAGCCCGCCTTGCCCCGAGCGCATCGGGGTATCATAGCGCTGAATCAACAACCCTCCCTGCGACCGAACGTAGGGAGGGTTGTGTCTTGAAGAGCCATCTGAACATATTGAGCCGTCTGCAGGGTGCCGGCGCCCTACCGTTTGCGGACGAATTGCGACCGTTTGCCGAGCGGGCGGCACGCGAGGTGCTTGAGGCATTGTCGCCAACACGATGTGCCGGCTGCGAGCGCGCCGGTACGCTTATTTGCCAAGACTGCCTGGCTGCGTTCACGCTCATCGACCCATGCCATAGCTGCATCCGATGCGGTGCCCCGTTTGGGGATTTGCTGTGCACTGAGTGTTCGGTCGAGGGCACGTCCTCGGCAATGTCGGAGGCGCTCGACCGCTGCCTGGCGTGCGCCGTCTATGCGCATCCGCTGCCGCGCATCATTAAAGCTTACAAGGACGCGGGCGAGCGACGTCTGGCTCCGTATCTGGCGGAGTTGCTCTACGACACCGCCCTGCATGCCCAGGTCGTAGCGCCCGAACGCTTAGGAGGCGTGCTGTCCGGTGCGGATGCGGTGGTGTTTGTGCCTGCGACGGAGGCAGCGTTTCGGCGGCGCGGTTTCGATCATATGGAGGCCATTGCGCGCCCATTTTGCGAGCTGTCGGGTGTTCCTCTGCTCGATGCCCTCGTCAAGTACGGCCATGGCGACCAGCGCGAACTCGGTCGTGAGGAGCGCCGCGAGCGTGCCCAAGGCATGTACGAGACGGTTGAGGACGTGCACGGCCGCCGCCTGCTGCTTATCGATGACGTTATCACTACGGGCGCGACGATGGCCGCGGCTTCGGCGGAACTCAAGCGCGCCGGCGCTGCGGCAGTCGATGGCCTTGCTATCGCACGTGTTTGGTAGGGGTGGTTTTGTGGCAGTAAAGATTGAGCGGCGCAACGAGCCGACAGGCGAACAGCTAGCGGCTTCCGTAATCCTAACAGGCGCCTCGGCGCTGCGCATGATGCGCGCCGAGCGCCGGCAGATGGGCTATATCAGCTGGAAGGACCTTGATCCCGATGAGGAGCGCCGCGTACTAAACGCTTCGTCGCCTTCGGCTGAGGACATCTATCTTCCTGACTTGGTGCGGATTGGGGCCGCAAGCGGCGAGGTGCAAGAGGATTTGTGCTTGCTGGTAGGGTCTGCAGCGCAGCGCCGCCGCATGCCTGGCGTGGGCTGGTCCGTGTCTTCCGGGTTGCCTGCCGGCTCGATTCTAGAGGTGGAACCGGGGGTGTACAGCCTATCTCCCGAGGCCCTTTGTGTTGCCGTTGCACGCGAGGTTGGCTGCATCCAGGCGTTTGCCCTGACCCAGGAACTGTGCTCTAAGATTTCACTGAGCGACCGCGGGAAGTATCTGCCTCCCTACACCTCGCCCGTTGCGAACAAACTTGCAAAGGACAAGGACCAACCGACAGACGTGGGCTACTTTGAAGTCGAGCCAGTGCTGACGCCCGATCGCTTGGCAGATTACCTCGCGGTATGCAAGGGAAACGCGGCCAAACAATTGCTGCGTCTGTGTCCCTACTTGTCAGAAAACCTGCGCTCGCCCATGGAGTGCATCATGCTCGCCCTGTTTTCGCTTCCGTTTTCCTATGGAGGATTTGCCTGCGGTCCCTTTAAGACCGACTACAAGATCGAGTTCGATGATCGCGCGCAGGCAATCTCGGGGATGCCCCATGCAGTTTGCGATGCATATCAGGAGGCAGCCCGGTTTGACCTGGAATACAACGGTGAGCTGGGCCATTCCTCCCGGAGGGGACGTACCCATGATGAAAAACGCAACACGGGCTTGATTACTATGGGAATCGAGGTCGCAACGGTCAACAACGAAATGCTTTGCGACATGGAAGCGATGGAAGCGCTCGCATGGCGCATCCACCAGCGTATGCGAAAGCGGTACCGGAATCGTGTCGATGCCCGCAGAAAGAAGCAAGAGGCGTTGCTTAACACGCTGCGGGTGTGTTTTGGGCTTAAGCCGGTCTAATTCGCGTCGAAAATAGGGGGTTAATCATATGCCCTGGCCAAAATATGGCAAATATGAGTACTGTCACTAAATCAGTAACAGCAAAATCAAAGAATTTAGGACTCGGAGGCGGCGTAAAGTAAGAAGATAATAAACAAATGTAGAATAACTAAGCATCAGGTTGGCGACACTGAGCGCGAAATCTGTCCGAGAGGCCAAAACTGCCTGTTACTAAATTGGTGACAGTACTCATATTTGCCATTTTTTGGTCACGGCACCCTAAGAAGGGTGCCCCGGAGCTCCCCACAGGGGAGCTTCGGGCTTCATAGGGGCACGAATAGCCCACTCCGACCTGCAAATCTGTACTCGCGATGCGAATGACGCCCCTAACCTTAAACTTTAGCTTGAACTTAGCTATAATGCGCTTCGTTCCTACCAGGCTGTGGTTGCGGACGGACGAAATGCCCGTCCTAGTCCAAGACAGACGCGGTCAAAGGGATCCACGTAAGCGACCGCGTGCGCGCGGCGCGATCATGGCGCGTCCTAGATGTAAGCCGCACCGTCCGTTCTACTTTCTTTGGGGCAATACCGCCTCGCGGGCGAGCGGGTCAGTCGTGAAGGTGGCTGCGGCCTCCCGAGCAAACACCCCGGTGCGCAAGTGTGGGGTCAAATACCAGGTCAGCTGGTGGGAACAACCTGATATTCCGCGCAACGCACGGATCGTATACGACACAGAAGGCAGGGTAGTGGACATGGTGAGGGGCAGCTTGATGCACGCGGCTCGGTTAGGTGCTGGGACTGCAGCGGTCATCGCCGTTTTGGGCCTGAGCGGATGCGCGTTCAACCCGCTGTCTACGTTCACGACTCCCACGATCGACCAGATCGAGTACGAGACCGTCACGCCGGCGGTGTCGGATGATGCCCTGGTCACTCCCGGAACCCTGACGGTCGCCCTCGATACTTCCGATGCGCCACAGGCAATGCAGGGCGCCGACGGCGAGCTTACGGGGTATGCAGTCGACGCTGCCCGCGCCCTCGCAAGCCGCATGGGCCTTAAGGTCGCCTTTGTCGATGCGTCCTCGGCAGGTTCCGCACTCGGCGACAAAAAGGCCGATATCTTTATCGGCGAGATCAACTCCACGGACGGGGACATTAGCTCGCTCGGCGCCTGCCTGTACGATGCCGCTTCTGTGTTCGGTAAAACTAGCGATGGTGGGTCGCTCAGCGTTTCCACCGATACCCTTAACACGTCCACCCTGGGCGTTCAGATGTCCTCGGCCTCGCAGGAGGCGCTTGCTAAGCAGAGCATCACCGCCAACCAAAAGACCTATTCCAACATCAACGAGTGCTTTGAGGCGCTCGAGTCCGGCGAGGTCGACTATGTGATCTGCGACTCTACGGCCGGCGGCTACCTTGCACGCCTGATGAGCGAGGTCTCCTATGTCGGTTCGCTCGAGGCGCCCTCGACGCTTGGTGTTGCGGGCCTCTCGTCCAATGACGAACTGTGCCGTGCCGTGAGCGATGCCCTCGACGGTATTACGGCCGACGGCACGCTCGAGGCGGTCCACTGCGTCTGGTACGGCACGATGCCCTACGACCTCACCACTAAGACGGTTTCGGGCGCTAACGTGCAGCTGGGCGATTCTGAGTCCAGTGAGACCATGTCCTCCGGCAGCGAGTCCTCCGATTCCAACAATGAGACCGCATCCTCCGAGGACAAATCGTCCAGCCAGGAAGGCGCCATCACCGACGACGACATTAACAAACTCAATAGCTAGTTATTGCTAGGGGTGGCGTCTCCTATACGTTGGAAAGGACACCTCTTCACGGTTTCAACACGCACCGCCGGGCTCCCCCAATAGGGGAGCCCGGCTTTTTTGTTTCCGTAAAACCAGCAGGTCAAGGGCAATTTCCAGGAGAAAAACCAATTCAGCCGACGCTTTCCTATAGCGCACTTTGCCACGGAAAAGTGCGAGACTTCGGTATGCGGTATCAAGCAATCGTTATTCGGGTCTTTGGGAATTCGGGTGATTAAATGCACGGCAGTGGGTACATAGCCAGTACAGTAAGTCCCCGAGGCAGATTGGAGCCACGTATGGATATCAAGGTTTCTGGACGCAAGACGACGGTAACCGATGCTCTGCGTGCGCATGTGGATGAGAAGA
>CABUSD010000037.1:0-4501 GCA_902494165.1 uncultured Collinsella sp.
AAGACGCGCAAGCGTGTGCTGGCCGCCATGGAAGAGCTGGGCTTTCGTCCCAATTTTGCTGGAGCGGCGTTGCGCGGCGGGTCGTATCGTTCTATTGGCCTGTGCATGTACAACATCACACGTGTCGGTAACCTGGCGACGCTCGAGGGTATCATGCAAGCGGCGCGCGAGCACGATTTTGCCGTCACTATGATCGAGATGGGCGGCGACAAGCCCTATGCACTTGCCGATGCCTCGCGCCGCATGGTCGAGCGACCCGTCGACGGCATGATTCTCAACATGAACCGCATGGCTCCCGATTTTGAGGAGTTTGTTCCCCAGCCGGGAGTGCGAACGGTCATCCTGTCCATGTATGCGCATCCGCGCTGCACGACGATCGACTCCGACCAGTATGGTTCGTGCGAGCTGTTGACCAATTATCTGCTGGAACATGGTCACTCGAATATGCGGTTTGTGGCGGGTCCGGAAAACTCGATTTCCTCGCGTTTTCGTGAGGCCGGTTGGCGCGATACGCTGGGTCGTGCTCATGTCGATGCCGCTCCGATGCTGCGTGGCGATTGGAGTGCGGACAGTGGGTACGCCATGGGCGAGCGGATTGCGGCCGAGGTGCTTGCCGGCGGGTCGCAGGCGCCGACTGCCGTGCTTGCGGCAAATGACCAGATGGCGCTGGGCGTTATCGCCGCGCTCGAGAACGCGGGCCTGTCCGTGCCCGACGACGTGAGCGTGGTTGGTATCGACGACGCACTCGAGGGACTTGTTCCTCACAATCGACTGACGACGCTGCGATTTGATTTGCGCGGTGTCGGTAAGCTTGCGTTTGAGGCGGCGATTGGAGAGAGCTCGTCTATCGAGGTGATTCATGTGCCGAGTACGCTGGTCGAACGCTCGACTGTTAGGGACATACGGGGTTAGGTCCTACTCCGTTTGTCTCGATTTGTAACAGGTAGACGGTCAAAAGCGGGCTACGTGTTACAGATTTAGATTCTTCGGAAAGAGCAATCCTGTTCGTCTCAATCTGTAACAGCTAGGACCAAAAAACTCGGCTAGATGTTACAGATCGAGACAAACGGCTCCCGACCAGCCCAAAAACAAAAAGACCGGGGGCGGCGCGCCGTGTGACGTGCCGCCCCCGGCTGAGAAATGGGGACAGGTTGTGTGAGCGGGCAACCCCGCCAGCCACTAGTCCAGACGACGGGTCTGCGCCACGTGCTTGTACCAGTAGGCGCTTGCCTTGGGCGTGCGCTTCTGGGTTTCAAAGTCAACGTAAAAGAAGCCGTAACGCTTGTTGTAGCCATTGGTCCAGGAGAACTGATCCTGCAGGCTCCACAGGAAGTAGCCGCCCACGTTGACGCCCACCTCCATGGCCTTGAGCAGCCAACGCAGGTGCTGCTCGATGTAGTCGATGCGCGGCTGGTCGTCCACAAAACCGTCCTTGTAGGGGTCCTTGTAGCCCATGCCGTTCTCGGTGATGAAAATCTGCTTGTAGTTGGGGTAGCGCTGCTTAATGTAGACGAGCAGATCGAACAGGCCCTCGGGATAGATGATCCAGTCCCAGTCGGTGGTGGGGATGCCGGGCTTGTTCACATGCTCGCCAATGCCCTTGACGCGCCAGCGACCGGTGCCCTTCTCGCCCGTACCGTTGTGGTGCAGGTCGTTCTCGCCATCGTAAGCCTTGAGGAAGCGGCACTGGTAGTTGTTAACGCCCAGGTAGTCGTTGTAGAGCGCTGCCTCGCGCATAATCTCGAGGTCCTCGTCCAGGATCTCGATGGTGCCGCCCGAGACGGCAGCCAGGCGGTTGGCGCACTCGAGGGTGTCGGGGGCATAGTCGCCGCGGAAGGTGGCGTCGAGCAAGAACTGGTTCTGCAGCACGTGCTCGTTGTTGGCGGCCTTGATGTCGGCGGGGTCGTTCTCGTTGAGCGGATACTTAAACTCCAGCGACTGAATGACGCCGATCTTGCCCTTAAAGCCGCCGTTGTGGAAGGCCAGCACAGCCTTGGCGTGGGCGAGCATCATGTTGTGCTCGCACTGGAAGGCTTCGGCCAGATGAGCTTTGACGCCGCCGGGGAAGGTGCCCTCGATGTAGGTGTTGGAGGCGTCGGCCCAGATCTCGTTAAAGGTGAACCAGTAGGTTACCTGGTCGGCGTACTCCTTAAAGCAGAAGGTGGCAAAGTCCACAAAGGCGTCGATGGTCTCGCGGTTGAGGAAGTCGCCCTTCTCAAAGAGGGGCAGCGGCGTGTCGAAGTGATGCAGCGTGACAAACGGCTCAACGTGGTGCTTGTGGCACTCGGCAAATAGGTCGTGGTAGAACTGCACGCCCTCGGGGTTCACCTTGCCGGTGCCCTCGGGGAAGATGCGGCTCCAGGCGATGGAGAGGCGAATACCGTTGATGCCAAACTCCTCGCACAGCTCCAGGTCCACCGGATACTGGTTGTAGAAGTCGGAGGCGGGATCGGGAGAGAAGCGGCCCTGGGCCTCCAAGAAGTCGTCCCAGGCGACCTTGCCCTTACCGTGGGTGCGGGTCTCGCCCTCTACCTGGTAGGCAGCAGTGGCGCCGCCAAAGACAAAGTCCTCGGGGAACTGCGCGGGCGGCTTGGTGACGCTGGCGGGGTTAACGGACATGATGATCCAATCGTTTAAATCGAAGGGCCAGTCGGTCTTGGATAGTCGGCTGGCCCTAAGCGTTGCTTACTTCGACAGCTGCTCGCTCACAAAGGCGAGAGACTTGTCGCCGTTCTGGGAGAGCTCGATGTACTGCTTACCACGGCAGGCGACGCACTTGTTGCCCACGCGCTCGCAGTCCTTCTGCAGGTCGGCCAGGTAGCTGGCAGCCTGCGGAGCCAGGACGACCAGGTCAAAGTCGGGAAGCATGTCCACGTGGTTGCCATAGGCATCGGCAGCGGTCTCAAGATCGATGCCGCGCTCCTTGGCGGCCTTGGCCAGCGCGTTGGCGAGCAGGCCCGAGGTGCCGCCGCCCTGGCAGAGCACGAGCACGCGCTTGCCGTTGAGGTCGCTGGCGGCCGTAGCCTCGGTGGTGGCAGCAGCGGGGGCGGCGTCGGTCTTTACGACCTCGGCAGCGGCGCCGGCGGCAACGCTCTTGGCGTCGGCCTTACCCTGGAAGGCGTCGTTGAGCTTGGCGGCCTTCTCGGCGTTCTTGGCGGCGAGCTCCTCCCGGGAGATTTCGGCCTCCTCGGTGCACTTCTGGGCGTCATAGGCACGGAAGAAAGGGTAGTACAGGGCAAAGTCGACGACCAGGATGATGGCGAGCATCACAAAGGCGAGCGGCTGGAAGCCCAGGCCCATGATGGTGCCAATGGGGCCGGGGACGGTCCAAGGCAGGGTGTACATAAAGCCGTTCATGCCCAAGAAGTCGATAAAGACCTTGAGGATCCAGATGTTGGCGATCGGGGCAAAGACAAACGGGACAAAGAAGACGGGGTTGAGCACGATGGGCGCGGCGAACAGCAGCGGCTCGTTGACGGCAAAGCACACGGGGACGATGGCGGCCTTACCGACGGCGCGCATCTCCTGGGACTTGGCCAGGAAGCAGAACATAAAGACCAGGACGAGCGTGGCGCCGGTACCGCCCATGCAGACGACGAAGTACTGGGCGCCCTGGGTCAGGACAGCGGAAGCGTGCTGGCCGGCCTGGAATGCAGCCAGGTTGTCGGTCATGTTGGCAACGAGGGCGGCGGCGATGGCGGGCTCGACGATTGAGGGGCCGTGGACGCCGACGAACCAGAAGAGACTCATAGCGCCGTAGATCACAGCGAGACCGATGTAGCCGTCGGCAGCGGTGAACAGGGGCTGGAACACCTGGATGACGCCCTGGGCAAAGCAGAAGCCAAAGGCAGCGCGGAAGACGATATCAAAGACCCAAAAGACGGTGATGCAGACGGAGAAGGGGATGATGTCCTTAAAGGTCTGCGAGATGTTGGGCGGAACCTGCTCGGGCATCTTGACGGTGATGTTGCGCTTGATAAAGAACTTGTAGATGATGCCGGTCACAAACGCAGCGATGAAGGCAGTCAGCAGGCCCTTGGAACCAAGGTAGGTGGTGTTGAAGCCGCTGGCGGCGTCCGTGGCGATGGTGTCGCTCGAAAGGAGCAAGAAGCCGATGATTGCCGCGCACATGCACGAGATAAAGTTGATCTGGTTGTTCTTGGGCAGGTCGCGGTTCTGAGCGTCGGCGAAGTGCTTGGCCGTGGTGGCGGCGCAGGCGATGGCCAGGATGCCCATGGAGTAGTTGTAGCACTTCCACAGGGCGTTGTTGATGTCATCGGGCCAGTAGAAACCCCAGATGTTGGGGACCGAGGCTACTAGGCAGAAGATGGACGAGAAGATGATGATGGGGATGACGGAGATAAAGCCGTCGCGAATCGCCTTGAGGTACTTGTTGCGGGCGATCGCGTTGAAAAAGGGCTGGCCCTTTTCGATGATGGCGATGAGTTGCTCCATGCAATGCTCCTAAGAGTCGGTGGGTTAGCAACGATGGTAGCTTTTG
>CABUSD010000038.1:0-4146 GCA_902494165.1 uncultured Collinsella sp.
GGACGAGGACCTCGAGATTATGCGCGAGGCAGCGCTCTACAACGACTACCTGGGCGTTAACAACTACCAGTGCCGCTTCTTGAAGGCTTACGACGGCGAGAACGACCTGCACCACAACGGTACGGGCGAGAAGGGCACTGGCCGCTGGCGCGTTAAGGGTATTGGCGAGCATGTGAACAAGCCTGGCATCCCCACCACCGACTGGGACTGGATCATCTATCCCGAGGGTCTGTTCGATCTGCTCGTCTACATTAAGCAGCGCTACCCCAACTACAAGCAGATCTTCATCACCGAGAACGGTATGGGCTACAAGGACCCCTACAAGGACGGCCTTGTGGACGACCAGCCGCGCATCGACTACATCGAGCAGCACCTGCGCTGGCTGCTTAAGGCCATGGAGGTGGGCGTCAACGTGGGTGGCTACTTCCTGTGGAGCCTGCAGGATCAGTTCTCCTGGACCAATGGCTACAACAAGCGCTATGGCTTCTTCTACGTTGACTTTAAAACCCAGAAGCGCACGCCCAAGGCAAGCGCCTACTGGTACAAGCACGTAGCGCAGACCCGCCGTCTGGACTAGCGGCTGACGGGGTTACCCGCCCACATAACCTGTCCCCATTTCTCAGCCGGGGGCGGCACGTCACACGACGCGCTGCCCCCGGCCCTTTTGTGCAGGTCGAAAGCCGTTTATCTCAATCTGTAACATCTAACCGAGTTTTTGGTCCCTAGCTGTTACAAATCAAGACAAACCGGGGAGACCGGGTCGAATTGTCTAAATCTGTAACACTAGAACCGGTTTTGGACGTCTAGTTGTTACAAATTGAGATAAACGCACAGGACAATCCTCTCAATCTCAACCTGTAACATCTAGCCGAGTATTTCGGCCCTAACTGTTACAGGTTGAGATGAACGAGCCGAGCACGTCTACGCCCGCAGATCCCGCACGCTCGCGCGCTCGACCAACACGCCCGAGACGAGCGTACGGCTTCTGGAGCTCGGGGCTTCCAGACCTGCGACGACCTCATTGAGCGCACGGATGCCCAGCTCGCGGTGACGAAACTTCACCGACGTCAGAATCGAGTTGGGAATCGTCTTATAAAGCTCATCGTCGAAGCCGATCACGGACACGTCGTCGGGCACACCGAGCCCTTTGTCACGTAGAGCCATCATCACGCCGTTTGCCATGCAGTCGTTAGCAGCGAGGACCGCCGTGCAATCGGGCTTATCGGCAAGCACAAGGCCCGCGGCATAGCCACTATCCGCATTCCAATCGCCTTGCAGAGGCTCGGGCGGCTCAATGCCACGCGCCTCGAGTGCCGCTCGCCAACCTTTCATACGGCACTGGCTCGACAGTGACTCTTTTTTACCAGAAACGAAGTACACGCTCTTGTGCCCGTGATTCAAGAAGTACTCGCACGCCATGCGCGCGCCGCCCTCTTGGTCGTCACTGACGGTGGAGCAGGTAGGATGCTCCATCGGCGTAATAATCACCGTCTTGAGGTCCTTCGGTGCCTCAAAGGCATCAAAGTCATCGACCATCTGACGCAGGTTGAAAATCATGCCGTCGACGGGAAGCTGCGACATTCTGTGCGCCGCATCGGCAAGGGTCATCTTCTCCCCCGCCCGCTTTTTGATCATCGTGAGAGCAAAGCCCCGCTCTTCGGCGGCATCGGCAATACCGTCAATCATGTCCACGGCGCCGCCCGACAAGTGAAACAGCACCACGCCGATACACCCGTAACGGCCCAACTTGAGCGAACGCGCGGCAAAGTTGGTTCGAAACCCGAGCGCCTCCATTGCGGAATGGACCTTATCGCGTGTCGACTCTCGCACGCTATCGGGCTCGTTGATCACGCGCGACACCGTCTTGAGAGAAACACCCGCGGCAATCGCCACATCGTTCATCGAGACGTTTTTCTTGTCCATCGTTGCCACTGCTTCTCCACTCGGTTCTCTATCGCTTGTTTTTTTGCGTTCTAGCATACACTACCTGCCTGACTGATAAATCAACCATTCACCGGACAATATCGACCGCTCGCCCGTATATCCTTGTTGCTCTTCCAAAAATGTCTTACGTTGTCATTAACGAAATGACAACGTTGTCATTTCGCAATGCCTTCCTTAAGCAGGAAGGCTTCCGGGCAGTCCTGACCATCCATCGACGACCAGTTCCATCCACATGCATCGCGCATCAAGTAGCAAAGGAGCTCTATGGACGCCATCGTAAAGATGCTCGAAAAGCATCAACCGTTCTTTGAGAAGATCTCGAGGAACATCTACCTCCAGGCCATTAAGGACGGATTCCTTGGGTGCATGCCCATCGTCCTCACCTCTTCGATCTTTCTGCTCATTGCCACCCTTCCCGGCGTAGTCGGCATCACGCTGCCCCAGCCGCTCATCGACTGGTGCAACAAGCTGTACAACTTCACCATGGGCGTCATGGGCATCATGGTTGCCGGCACCACTGCCAAGAACTTTACGGCTTCCATGAACCGTCGCATGCCCGCCGGCAAGGTGCTCAACGACGGCTCCACCATGGTGGCCGCCCAGTGCAGTATGCTTTTGCTCGCCGTTACGCAGTTCACCACCAAGTTCAACGGCTCCGAGCTTTCGGTCTTCGACTGCACCAGCATGGGCACGCGCGGTCTGTTCTCGGCCTATATCGCCGCGTTCATCACCGTGTGGGTCTACAAATTCTGCGTCTCGCGCGATCTGACCATTAAGCTGCCCAAGGAGGTCCCGGGCGCCATCGCTCAGAACTTCCGCGACATCATCCCCTTTGGCGGCGCCGTCATCATCTGCGGCATCATCGATGTCGTCGTGCGCAACCTCATGGGTGTTCCGTTCTCCGAGCTGCTTATCAAACTGCTCTCCCCGCTCTTTACCGCTGCAGAAACCTATCCTGGCCTTATCCTTATCCAGGCAGCCACCGCGTTCTTCTGGTTCATCGGCGTCCACGGTCCCTCGATCGTCCAGCCGGGCATCGACCCCATCCGTCTTGCCAACCAGGCCGAGAACCTGCAGGTTCTGCTGGCAGGCGGCCACCCCGCCCACTCCCTCACCTTTAACATGTCGCTCGTTGGTGAGTTCGGTGGCACCGGCGCCACGTTCATCGTGCCGCTTCTGCTGATTCTCTTTATGAAGTCCAAACAGCTCAAAGCCGTCGGTAAGGCCTCGATTGTTCCTGTTGCCTTCGCCGTCAACGAACCGCTGCTCTTTGGCGCGCCGATGATTCTTAACCCCTACATGCTCATCCCCTTTGTTGCCGCCGGCTGCGTCAACGTGAGTGTTGCCAAGTTCTTTATCGATAACGTGGGCATGAACGGCTTCTCCTTCGTGGTGCCTTGGGCTACCCCTGCCCCCATCGGCATCTTCATCACCACGAACTTCCAGCTTATCGCCCTGGTATTTGTCGCGATCATCATCTTGCTGGACGCCATCATCTACCTGCCGTTCTTGAAGGCATACGATAAGCTGCTCTGCGACCAGGAGGCCGAGCGCGCCGCCGAGCTGGGTCTCGAGTCCAATGGTGCCGCTGCCATCGCCGCCAACGCCCCTGCGCCCGCTGTCGAGCAGGTTACCGTTTCCGTCGAGACGACCGCTGCCGCCGCCGGCAGCGAGCCTGTCGCCGATCAGCCCGAGCCCGCTGCCGATGCATCCGCCAAGAAGGATGTCGATGGCCTGAAGGTCCTCGTCCTGTGCGCCGGCGCCGGCACCTCTGCCATGCTCGCCAACGCCATCAAGGAAGGTGCCGCGCAGACCGGAGAGAACATCGCTTCCTCCGCAGGCGCCTATGGTCAGCACACTGCCATCATGGATCAGTACGACGTCATCGTGCTCGCCCCGCAGGTTCGTAGCTACTACAACGACATGAAGGCCGACACCGATCGCCTGGGCATTAAGCTGCTCGCTCCCCGCGGTAAGGAATATATCGACCTTACCCGCGATCCCGCCGGCGCCATTAAGTGGCTCCGCGAGAACCTCGACTAGGTTCCTCCCTCTGTTGGTGCCCGGATCCCCAGTTCGGGCACCTCTCCCTATTCGAATCCCACAGAAAGGATGACTCATGACCAACCCCATGCAGTTCCCCGACGGCTTTGTGTTTGGCGGCGCCACCGCTGCTTACCAGGTTGAGGGCGAGACCCGTAC
>CABUSD010000039.1:0-3842 GCA_902494165.1 uncultured Collinsella sp.
GGCTTCGCGAACTTCTCAGAGGAAGGAACCCGCCCGGAGGCGGCCCTCTCGACTGTTTCGATATGCGGGGCTGATTCTTTTTTATGTAATGGGGATTTTGCTTACGCTGCCTTGGAAACTGTGCATCTAACTATGGTCAGCCAAGATTACCCCGCCCCGCCCTCGTCCGTAAACTCTTCCGCTGGGCGAGCCATAGACGCCGCGTACCGATAGGGTAAGGCGGCGGCTTGAAATTGGTGCTATATTCAGCTTGAGTTGTTTAATGCTAGTACGGGAGGCTGATATGGGGCTGTTCAAGAAGAAAAACCCGCAGGATGCCTTTGATCCCGATGTGTTTACCATCACGGATACGATTTTGGACCCGCCGCGGTTTACGTTTTTGCCGGCTATCTACCAGGATGCCACGCGTCGCAAGTGGGCCGTACATCAGCGCGGCGGCGAGCCGAAGATTTTTGACTATGCGGACGTGTTGCAGTGCGAAGTGGCCGAGGCAGGCGATCCGGAGGCCGAGGAAGTGGCCTCAAAACGGGAATTTGCCCAGCGTATCCTGGCGAATCCTGCCAAGGCAGCAAAAATAAATGCTGCCAAGCGTAATATGTGTCTTGGTATGGGCGTTGTTGTGGCGGTTCAGACGGGAAAAGACGAGGTTTCCAAATTGGAGATTCCCGTTATGACCGACGAAGTCAAACGCGATTCAAGTCTATATAAGTCGTATCGGAATGTCGCCGAGAGGATCAAGGCCGAATTTGATGCCATGGGAGGGCTGGCCTAATTTTGGCGGCATACGTTTCTGAATGAGGAGTCTGTGCAATGGCAGGCGAATCTTATGCAATCCCCCCCAAAGATCGTGCTGTTGAGGGAATTCTTTGGTATATCCAGCACCACCAGCTTGCCGGCGGCGATCGCCTGCCGGCTGAGCGCGTGCTGTGCGAAGAGATTGGCGTTTCGCGCACGGCGTTGCGCGCCGGTATCACGCGGCTCATCTCGTGTGGAACGCTCGAGAGCCGTCGCGGATCGGGTACGTATGTGTGTCCTCCCAAGCCGCTGAACATCTTTCAGGAAACGTATAACTTTTCCGATGCTGTGCGGACTGCCGGCCTGCACTCCTCTTCTCGTCTGGTTTCCACCGGGACCATCGAGGCGGATGAGGCGCTTGCCGACAAGCTTGGGGTGTCTGTAGGCGCTCCTTTGCTCCGCATGCAGCGCGTTCGACTTATTGAGGGCGAGCCGGCGTCAATCGAGACGGCTCACGTTAACCTGTCCCTGTGCCCATCGCTTACCGAGCACGATTTTGAGTGCGAGAGCCTTTACGATGTCTTGCTCAAAGAAGGTGGCGTGCGTGTTGAGCATGGACGTGAGCATATCTCCATCTCGCGTTTGAACGCCGAAGAGGCCGAGCTGCTCCAGCAAGAAGAGGGAACGCCGGTGTTCTATGAGAGCACGATCGAATTTGATAAGGACATGCGTTTTGTGGAGCATTGCAAAGCGGTGATTTTGCCCACAAAGTTCCGCTTTGCCGATAATGGCGAAGAGAACGGCATGAGGAGCGTGGCAGGTGAACAATGGCTGAAACAGTAGATGCCACCCCGGTTTATATGCGCATTCGACGCCGCATCGAGGAGCGTATCGAGCGCGGTATATATCCCACGGGTTCCATGATTCCGTCCGAAAAAGACCTCGCCGAGGAATTTGGTACGACACGCTTGACCATCCGAAGCGCTGTCGATGAGCTGGTTCGGCGCGGGCAGATTCGCCGTGTTCGGGGAAAAGGCGCCTTTGTGGCGCAGAAAGTACCTGCTTTTTTTGAACGCACGGGCGGTTTCCGTGAATCGGTCCGTGCTTCGGGCGGCGAGCCGTCCGTCCGTATTCTTGCGCGTTCCAAGCGCTATGCAGGGCCATACTACGCCGACCTGTTTGACATCGCCGAGGACGACCTGCTCTATTCCATTCGACGCCTGAACTGCATAAACGGTAGCCCCGTATCGATTGAGACGGCGCTGATTCCCTGCCTGCTGTTTCCAACCATCGAAGATATTGACGTGTCGGTCTTCAGTTTGTACGAGACCTATGAGATGCTGGGCCGAAAGCCGGTCATGGCACAGGAAAAGCTCGATATCGAAGCGCTGGGCGCACGAGATGCCGGCCTGCTTGGACTGGAGCAGGGCGATCTTGCCTTGACGCTGGAGTGCGTAAGCTTCGATGCGAGCGGCCAAGCGATCGAGTACGTCAAGTCGTTTAACCGCGGTGATGCGGGTGGATATATCTATACGTACTAGCTGGTGTTTTGTAAATAACGGCTGGGAAACTAACCAGTTTAGATTGTTGGGTCAGCTGTATATACAACCTTACAGGGCTCAAAATCGACCGTTCGCCGAAGGGGATAAATTAATCGACAAAGAGGTATCAAAAAGCCGTAACCTGTAACTGTGATTGGTATCAAATACTAATGATTTGTTACGAGGTGAGACGATGAAGATGCTCGATTACGTTCAGCTTGCCCATGTGCGTATGGGGGAGAACCTCGAGCGTTCGTCTGAGCTGGTAGCGCAGCTCGTTGATATTTTCCAGTCCGGTTCTTTTAACGCACTGCGTATCGTTGCTTCGGGTTCGTCGCGCCATGCCGCCGATTGCGCCCGCGATTACCTGCAAGATGCGCTGCAGATGCAGGTGTCCGTTGTGACGCCCGAGGCCTTCGTCGATTTTGAACACACCTATCCGCAGCATGCGCTCAACATCGCCGTCTCGCAGAGTGGCTATTCGACCAATACGATTGCGGCGCTCGATTACATGCGCGCACACGATATGGCTGCAGTTGCGCTCACGGCAAACGTCGAGGCGCCCATCAAGGAACACGCTGACATCGTTCTTGACTACGGTGTGGGCGTCGAGTCGGTGGACTTTGTAACTCTGGGCGTCGAGGTTCTCGTTGAGTATCTGGTGCTCTTTGGTATTTACGGCGGTCAGGCGCGCGGAACGGTTGACGCCAAAGGCGTTGCCCAGCGTCTTGACGACCTGCGCGAAGCTATCCAGGCCAATGCCGTGATGTGCAAGACCGCCGAGGAATATGTCCAAGACCACATGCTCGAACTTTCTGAGCACATGCCCGCCATGGTCGTCGGCAACGGCCCCAACTACGGCGTTGCCGAGGAGGCGGCGCTCAAGCTGAGCGAGACCATCAAGATTCCTGCCATGCATCACGAGGGCGAGGAGTTCATTCACGGTCCCGAGATGCAGATCGTTCCGGGCTATCTGGTGTTTATCGTCGACGATCCGCAGGGGTCGGAGCGTCTTGCGAATATCGCCGATGCGCTATCGAACGTTACGACAAAAACGGTGCTGCTCACGGCCCGTCCCAGGGGTAAGGCTCACGAGGTTGCGGTGCCTCAGGTGGCTCCGCTGCTCAGCGCAATTCCCAATTTGGTGTTCTTCCAGACGATTGCGGCAATGATCGCCGAGCGTCTGAAGTCATGGGACGTGCACCCGTATCTTGATGCCGTCTCCAAGCAAATGGAGGTCAAGGCAGAGGGCTACGAAGAATCAGTCAATGCGCTTAAGGCCAAAGCGGCCGAGTGTTACGGAATGTAAGCGGGTTTGATGCCCGTTGGCATGGGGGATGTGAAGACAACCCCAGAAAGGAGAGACAAATGAAGGAAACCGAGAAGATCGAGATCATGCATTTCGACCAGGAGGGCTATCTCGAGGACGGCAAGGCGCTCTACGAGACCGGCAAGAAGATGACCGCGCTCGCCGACAAGGTCGCCGACGAGGGCTACGACGCCGTGTTCCTGATGGGCGTCGGCGGCACCTGGGACGAGCTCATGCAGCTCGAGTACCTCATGAAC
>CABUSD010000040.1:0-1822 GCA_902494165.1 uncultured Collinsella sp.
ACGCCTTTACCGAGTAACGATAGAAAAAGACGGCGGGCCCGAATCTGCTCGGACCCGCCGTATGGGTTAAACGCTCAAAAGCACCTTCACAGTTACAGCTTGTTAGCGATCTTCTTTGCTGTGCGCTTGACGCCGGCCACAAGACCTCCCGCAGGATGCTCCTTTTCGTAGGCTAGACGCTTCTCGCGCTTGGCATACTCTTCGACGATGATATCGCCGTACTCGTCTTCGATCTTGTCGAAGAAATCGACGGCGCCCTTAATTTCCTCGGCGGTTGGGTGTCCCTTTTGGACGCCGCCGGTAATCTTGAACGGTCCCCACGTGTCAAAACCGGGACAGCCGTAGACGCCCATAAATATGGCCTGTCTCATGCGGCAGATGCCATCGATATCCTTGCCGTACCACTTGTTTTTGCCACCGTAGGTCATAAGGCCAAACACCTTGTCCTGCGGCTGCAGCACGTTGGTGAGCACGCGTGCCATATCTTTGTCGATCTCGGAGTAATAAATGCCCGTAGCGACACCGATTAGATGATATTCGTGCAGGTCGGGATACTCGTTTTTTCCGAGCGTTTTTACATCGAGGGTATCGATCTCGGGGTGCGCCTCAACGATGGCGTCCACGAGCTTTTTCGTATTGCCGTGGTGACGCGAGGCGTAGAGGATGATGGTTCGCATAAGAAGGCCTTTCAGCTGTAATGACGTCAATGTCTGTATGGTACCCCGTTGCATGGCTAGGATACCGGACGCATCGATGAACATGCGGGTTTGTCCTTTGGTTAGGGCCGAGACGGGTACTTGCGAGCAAAAAGCAGTTGTTCGAAAGGATGGGCAATGGAATACGCTCTCTCCAACGATTCGATCTCTATCAAGGTTTCCACAGCCGGCGGCTCGTTTACCTCGATTGAGGCCGACGGTCGCGAGTATTTGTGGCAGGGCGATCCTGCCGTGTGGTCCGGCCAGGCGCCGATTTGCTTCCCGATTTGCGGAGGTCTGCGCGACGGCAGCGCCATGACGTTCGCCGGGCATCATGTGAAGCTCGCCCGTCACGGGTTTGCGCGCAAGCAGGAGTGGAAACTGCTGAGCCAAAGCACGAACGAGCTGGCTGTGTGTCTGGCATCCGAGGATAACGCTGCATTGCTGAAAGATTATCCGTATCCGTTCAAGCTCGTCGCCCGCTATACGCTTGAGGACGCTGCCGTGCGTGTCTCCTATGAGGTCACCAATGAGGGCACCGAGGACATGCCGTTCTTTATCGGTGGACATCCTGGCTTTAGGTGCCCACTCGACGAGGGTGAGGCCTATACGGACTACGAGCTGCGCTTTGAGAAGGACGAGGCTGCGGAACTCTGCACTGCCGTTCCCTCGACTGGATTGATCGATGTGGACAGGCGTTCCAAGAATCCCATGGTGGGAAAGACGCTGCCTCTGTCGCATGAGCTCTTCGATTTTGCGGAGACCATCTTTGACGTGCTCGAGAGCCGTCAGGTCACGCTTTCCAAGAAGGGCGAGGACAAGGGTGTTCGCCTGAGCTTTGAGGGCTTCCCGTATCTTATTGTGTGGAGTAAGCCCGAGGGTGATTTTGTGGCAGTTGAGCCCTGGGGTGGCCTTTCGACCTGTTCCGATGAGGATGACGTGCTTGAGCATAAGCGCGGCTGCCTGATCGCCAAGCCCAAAGAAACCATCGTGCGCTCGTTCACGATCGAGATTCTGTAATTCCGTTTTGTCGACTCGTATCGCGAGGCACAAGGAGCCTGCGAGATAAGGAGCTAAAAATGATCCTCACCGTTACGATGAACCCGTCTGTCGATACGCGCTATCAG